>JAFUOX010000022.1 GCA_017481725.1 Kiritimatiellia bacterium
AGTTAACACTAGAGTCTGAGTTAGCCACAAGCAAGCAACAGTCAGCAGAAGATAAGCAACAGCTTGAAGCACTTTCTGCAAGCATAGCATCTCTTGAAGTGACCAAGTCAACTCTTGAGTCTGAGTTAGCCACAAGCAAGCAGCAGTCAGCAGAAGATAAGAAGCAGCTTGAAGTTCTTTCCGCAAGCATGGCATCTCTTGAATCCGCCAAGTCAACTCTTGAGTCTGAGCTAGCTGCAAGCAAGCATGAACTAGCAGCTTCTAAACAAGAGAATTTTGACATAGTAGAGCAAAATTCTAATTTGATTAATCAAGTTAAGTATGTAAAGGAAGAACTTGAGCAAACAAAAGTAGAACTGTTGGAAGCTGTAAAACAGGCTCAAAATGATTTGGTTAAGGAACAAATTAAAGCTGAACAAGCAGAGGTTGCTCGCAAGTCTTTTGAGTCAGAAGCAATGCGCTCTGCAACATTAGAACGCGAAAATGCTGAACTAATTTCTGAAAACAAACAATTGCTACAACAAAAGCATGAGCTTGCAGACTCTTTGTCTGTTGTTCGCGAACGTTTGGCAAAAGAACAATATCGTTCTCAGCAGTTAGCTGATGCAGCAAATAAAATCAAACGTAGATTGTCAAGAGCATTAGATAATGTCATTGATGATTCTCCTAAAGAAGATGTTTTAACATTTTCAACCAATGAGTCTGGTGATGAGTTTGTTTTAGATGAAAATACTAATCAATCAGACTTTTCTAAATTGCCACAAACAGGAGATAATACTGTAATTTGTATGGATGAAAATGGAGAATTTTCTGAACGGGATAAGGAGAAAGTTAAACATGCAATTTCTCTAGAAGCTCAGCTTCAGAAGGAATTAATGATTCTACGCTCACAACACTCTAAAAATGCTTTTGCAAAATCAGCTAATCCAGATTCTGAAGAAAAGGGTAAAACAGGGAAAAGCTTTTGGAAGCTATTTTCAAAAAAATAATTTTAGGGTTTATGTACTAAGTCAATTGGCAAGGATAATGCTATGAGCAATAATAACGAATGGTTTGTAAGAATGAGCAATGGGACAGTGTTTGGTCCTATAAACACCGTTGGGTTATCGCATTGGGCAGGGGATGGTCGTGTAATGCCAGATGATGAGGTATCTACAGATAGAACAAATTGGATTAGAGCATGCGATTTAGAAGAATTAGGGATGAATACAATGCTTGAGTTGCCAGATGGAACTTTTAAGGGACCATATAATCCAATGGCAATTGATGGACTTGCTAAAGAAGGTAAAATTCCTGTACGTGCGGTTAGATTCCACAAATCCGAATTAGAAGAGCGTATGGCAAATAGACAAATGTCTTTATTTGGTGATGAGGCTTGGGAAAAGCCAACAGCAGAAGAATCAATTGAAGATGAATCCAAAAAGCAGTTTGAGCAACAGCTTGAGCAGGTCCGCCAAGAAGCAAATGATGCAATAGAGTTGGCTCAGCGGGAGGCTGAAGATTTACGAGTTGAGCGAGAGAAATTGATGGAGGAGATTTCTGCTTTGCAGCAATCAGTAGCAAATAATCAAAAGCTTGATGAGGTAGTTGCAGAGAAAGAAGCTTTAGAGTCTGAGCTTGCTGCATTAAAGGAACAAGGTGCTTCGATGGATCAGCAAAATGCTATAATCCAAGATTTGCAGAGCCAAGCACAATTACTTGCTGAACAATTAAGTGCAGCTGAGAATGAACGCGATTCATTAATTCAAAAGCTTGAAGAGCAGGAATCTGCTCAGCTTAATGCAGCTCTAGAAAATGCTCCAGCATCAACCCCAGTTGAAGAAACAGAGGAATATATTTCTTTGCTAGCAGAGAAAGAAGCTTTAGAGTCTGAGCTTGCTGCATTAAAGGAACAAGGTGCTTCGATGGATCAGCAAAATGCTATAATCCAAGATTTGCAGAGCCAAGCACAATTACTTGCGGAACAATTAAGTGCAGCTGAGAATGAACGCGATTCATTAGTTCAAAAGCTTGAAGAACAGGAATCTGCTCAGCTTAATGCAGCTTTAGAAAATGCTCCAGCATCAACCCCAGTTCAAGAAACAGAGGAATATATTTCTTTGCTAGCAGAAAAAGAAACTATTGAGCAAGCTCTAGTTTCAGCTAAAGAACTTGCAGAACAGGCTAAGCAGTCACTTGAATTTGCCGTAAAAGCACATGAAGAGGATGTTAAAGAACAACAAAAGCTTTTAGCAAAGATAGATTTACTCCAAGAGCAGGCAACTAATTTGAGTGCGGAGCTTGCGGTATCTAGAGAAAACAATGATTTATCAAAGGATTTACTATCTCTTGCAGAGGCTGCAAAGAAGGAATTGACAGATGCTCTTACTGCCGAGCTCTCTAAAGTAGAAGAAGCAACAACTAAGCTTGTTGCAGCAGAAGAAAAATTAGAGGTTGCAAATCAAAATGCAGATTCATTAGCAAATGAACTCGCTGCAATGAAGCGAGCAAATGATACTGTTAATGAAGAATTGGCACAGCTTCAAGAGGAATATTCAGAGTTGCTTGATTTTTCAAACACACGCGATTCTGAGCATAATATTGAGCTTGCTACATTAAAGCAACAGCTAGAAGAACGCCCTGAAGTTGTTCAAACCCGCCGTGAGCAAATGCTTGAAGTTCAGCTCAAGGATTCTTTGCAGGAAATTGAAGCACTTCGTGAGCAATTAGCAAATATCTCAGCACAAAAAATGACTGAGGATAATTATTCAGATGATGATATTTCTTTGATTAAACGTTTTGCAGATGAATCCATCAATGTGTTAAGAAAAACACTTGAGGAAGAAAAGGAAGCTAACCTTACAGCTAGAGCAAAGAGTATTGAGCGTCAGCGTGTTCTTCATGAAGAGCTTCAACGTTTGGAACGTGTAATGCAGCGTGATCCTGGTGAGCTTACTCGTGCAGAAATGTCAGAGCAACGTGCTAACAAGCAGATTGCAAAGCTACAGCAAGAGCTTGAATCAGAGCGCCGCCATCATCAGGCAGATGTCGCTAGAGCAGATGCTAATAGCACAGCACTTGAGCAACGTTATCGCATGCAAATGCAAAAGGAAGCAGCTTTGCGTGAGCAGCTTTCTGTAGCAGAGGCTAGAAGTGCTGATTTTGATTCAGTGAATAATTTGCTACGTCGTCGAGAAAATGCTCTACTTGCCGCAGAAAAGGAATTTGAAGAGGCTCGCCAGCAATGGAAGATGACAGAAGAGACACTGCTTCGTCGCATAGAAGAACTAGAAAATGGTGCAGGATTACTTTTCGACAATAGGAATATCGGCGTTGCACAAGATTCTGCCCAAAAACCATCTGTTTCACGTTCAGGCTTGTCACGAGTTGTCTTGCATAAATAATTTTTTTAAATAAAGAGGTAAATAATGGATAATAGTAATAAAGATCTTTTTGAACTAATGCTTTCATCAAATGATGATAATGAGCAATTTCCTGTGCTAAAGGCATTTCAAAGTTATTTAGATGCAGAACGAGAGAAGGCTCGTAGAAGGCAGAGTCAGATAACTATCTGCTTCCTTGTGTCAACAATTATACTTGTTGTTTGTTTTTGCGTAGTTGGCTTTGCTTTCTTCTCTAAGTTCATCGAGAAAGACAACCAAATGACTCAATTACTTTTGCTTGAAAGGGCAGGTATTAGACAAATACCACAGGAACAGTTTAATCAACCTTCGCAAAGCTCTATTGCTCCAGATAAATCGGCAGAGCTAGCTGAATTGATCTCTGAGATTAAAAAAGAGCGTGAGGCATTAGAATCATTGAAGGCTGAGTTATTAGTAAAACAGCAGCAATTAGAAGCTAGTACAGCTGATGAGCCATTTTCTAAGGTAGAGGCTCCTGCTAGTGTTTCTCCTAAAAACGAGCCTCCTGTTCAAGAGGTGAAGCAGGAGAATAGTGTTGTCCCAGTAGCAACTACAACCTCAACAACTATCCCTACAACAACCTCAACAACAACTACTACAACCTCTACCACTACGACCTCAACAACTACAACAACAACTCTTCCTCCAGGTCCTTCTGTTGTTGAAGTTGTTATCCCAAGGGATTTGGAAGCAAAGTCTGTAACTCCTGATGGTTATTCTTCTGATGTAATGGGTATCATTACAGGTAATAACGTGTCTCTTCCTTGGCATATTCTTTTGCCAAATGCAAAATAATCTAATATTTTTATGAAATTTTCTGTTTTGTCTAGTAGTAGCTCTGGAAATTCTGTTTATATAGAATCTGGCTCTACACGCATTCTTGTTGATGCTGGTTTGACATGCAAGGAGCTTTGTAATCGACTTAATGTGGTTTTAAATAAAAGACCATATGAAATCGATTCTACACAGCGCATGATAGCTGTAAGGCCTCTTAATGACGATGGGTCCGCGTATGTTGAAAAATTAGACCAGAAGGATTTGCTATCAAAAATCAATGGCATATGTGTAACCCACGAACACGGAGATCATATTTCTGGAATTCCCGTAATTTTAAAAAAATGCAAAATTCCTTTGTTTGCAACGTACAATACATCTGAAGCTGCAAACTATACTTTTTTCAAGGATAATACTTCTTGTTCTCTTGATTTGCCATGGAATGTAATTACTGAGTGTTGCGAATTTGAACTTGGAGATTTGAAGATTACCCCTTTTACAATTCCTCACGATGTATCTGGCCCAGTTGCATACGTTATTGATGATGGCACTCACAAGCTAGGAATTGCTACAGATATGGGTGTTCCAACTGAAACAGCACAACTATTTCTCAAGGATTGTGACGCTCTAGTGTTAGAATTTAATCACGATTTAGATATGCTTTTGGAGTCAGATCGTTGCTGGGATTTAAAATGTAGAGTAAAGGGCGATAGGGGACACCTTTCAAATGCCCAAGCTCAGCAGCTTCTTTCTTCAATAGCTACTGATAGGCTTAAATCTATTTTCCTTGCTCATATAAGCTTTGATTGCAACACAATCCCTCTTGCTCATAATTCATGTAAGGAAACTCTAGCTAAGCTTGGTATGCATGAGAAGGTTAAAATATATAATCCTCATGAGCATCTTTGTCATTTGATAGAATTGGATTAATAGCAATGGAAGAAGATAATTTACAGGCAAGAATTGATAATGTTTTTGCTCGCATAGATGCTGCCTGTGCTAGAGTTGGGCGTGACCCATTGTCTGTGCAGCTTGTGGCAGTGTCTAAGACCTTTCCTCCAGAGGTTATAGATGAAGCCCGAGCTTGTGGACTTTCTCTTTTTGGAGAAAATCGCGTGCAGGAGGCTGTGGCAAAGTCTCAGCTTTGTGGCTCTGCAGAGTGGCATTTGATTGGTCCTCTACAGAGAAATAAGATTAAGCATGCTTTACCTTTGTTTTCGTGCATCCATAGCTTAGATAATGTGAAGCTGATTGAGCAGCTTGCTCAGGCTTGTGAGGAAAGCGGTGCTCGCCCAGATGTGCTTCTTGAGGTTAATGTTGCTGGAGAAGCATCAAAGCATGGCTTTAATCCAAAGACAGTCCGAGAGGGTGTTGAGGCTGCTATGGCTGGTGGCTTGCGTCTTGTTGGTTTGATGACAGTTCCACCATGGACACCAGATCCGGAGGGCTCAAGAAAGTATTTTCGTCAGCTTCGTGAATTGCGTGATGTTTTGGAGCAAGAGTATTCAATTTCTCTTCCAGAGCTTTCAATGGGTATGTCAGGAGATTTTGAGGTTGCAATTGAGGAAGGTGCAACTTTTGTTCGTGTCGGGACAGCATTATTTGGTGTACGCAAGGCAAAGAAATGGGCTCCTCAATCTACTGGCTTAACAACGGATGAGTTTTCTCGCTCTTTAGATACAGATGATTTTGTTTGATACACATGCGCACTTTAATGTGCAGACACCAGCTCAAGAGCAGTTTGAGCGTGCAATAGCCTCAGGCTTTACTGGTATTCTTGCGATGGGCGGCTCTGCAGAGATGAATTCCTGTGCAATTAAGCTTGCCAAAGAGAATCCAGATTTTGTTTGTGTTTCTTTGGGGTTGGATAGGGATTTAGCGTTGGAGTATGCAGATTCTCCAACAGCAATTCCAGAATTGCGCGAGCTATTGCAGGCAACTGCTCAAAAGGTGCGTGTTGTTGCTGTCGGTGAGATTGGGCTTGATTATCGCGAGGATACAAGTGAGCTAGAAAAAGCAGCTCAGCGTAAGCTTTTTTCTCAGCAGCTTCAATTGGCTGCTGAGCTTAAGCTCCCAGTTTCTATTCATTGCCGAGGTGCTGCAGATGATGTGCTTTCTATTGTGGCAGAGTATGGTTCAAAAGAGCTTATGGCTGAAAATAGGCTTGGCGTTGTACATTGCTTTACTGAGGATGTTGATTTTGCCACAAAAGCATACGGGATGGGCTTGTATTTTGGAATAAGTGGCATAGTCACATTTAGAAATGCAGATTTGTTAAGAAGCACTGTTTCAAAGCTTCCAATTGAACGGATTTTAATTGAAACAGATTGTCCATATCTTTCACCAGTTCCTATGCGTGGTAAACCTTGCGAGCCTGCATTTGCTCGTTACACAGCTGAATGTGTTGCTGGCTTGCATGGTCTAGATATTGAAGCATTTGGAGAAATTTCAACTGCAAATGCTCGAAAGCTTTTTGCATTGTAGTGGGGGCGAAACATGACGGCTATTCAAAAATTTTTCTATGGTGAACTTAAAGGCTGGCATTGGGCAGAGATTGTTTGGTTAGCTTTTAGTGTTCTTCTTTGCGTGATATGTTCAGTTGTTGCAAAGGATTCACCAATAGCATTGGTTGCTGCGGTTACAGGCACTATATATACAATGCTTGCTGGTAAGGGTAAGCTTTCTTGTTACGCATTTGGCGTAATAAATGTGCTTTTATATGCATTTGTCTCATATAAGTCAATGCTATATGGTGAAGTGATACTGAATTTGTTATGGTATTTCCCAATGATGTTTGTTGGGGCTTTTATGTGGAGCAAGAATTTATCAAACAATCAAATTATTAGGAAGGAGAGGCTTTCTGCTGGGGCAAGATTTGTAGCCACTTCTTTGCTATTTTGTGGCATGGTAGCATTTGCAAGATTTGTTTTGATTCCTATGGGTGACCCTCAGCCAATGATTGACTCATTTACAACAATAGCTCAGGTTGTTGCAATGGCTCTGACGGTAAGACGCTGTATTGAGCAATGGATATTGTGGTGCATTATCAATGGCGTTTCAATTTTTATGTGGGTTCGAGCTGCAATGAATAATGGCCCAGATGTGATGATTGTTATGTGGAGCCTTTGGTTTGTTAATAGCATCATTTTTCTTGTACAATGGGTCAAGGCAACTAGACAACAAGCCAATTAATATTGTGTGGTTAGATTTATGGATAGAATAAATTTTGATTATAAAAATAAGACTGTTATTGTTGCAGACGGAGATTTCCCATGCACAGAGCTTCCATTGAATTGTTTGAAGGAAGCTGCTCACATTGTTGCGTGTGATGGTGCAGCTAATCAGCTTCTTGCACACGGAATTATGCCTGACTGGATTGTCGGTGATTTGGATAGCCTTCCTTCTGTTATTAAAGAAAAGCTCCCAGAGCGAATTGTTCATATCAAAGAGCAGGAGAGTAATGACCTCTCAAAGGCATTCCGCTTTACCCAGGAAAAGGGCTGGAACGAGCTTATTATTCTAGGTGCAACAGGCAAGCGCGAGGATCATACACTAGGTAACCTTGCCCTTTTAAGTGAATTTGCTAATACCGCGAAATCTGTTTTTATGGTTACCGATTATGGCTGTTTTGTTGCAATTAGAGGAACAACTTGTTTCCCATCATATCCTGGAGAGCAAATATCAATTTTTGCCATTACCAGTGGTGTGAGAGTTTGTTCAACAGGACTTAAATATCCATTAAAAAATTTGCAGCTAAATTCTTGGTGGCAGGCTACTTTAAATGAAGCGTTAGGAGAAGAATTTATCCTTTCCTTCCCAGCAGGGGCTGAGCTATTAGTATTTCTAGCAAAGTAATAATAGGTGACTTTATGAAATTAGTATGCTATTTACAGATTCCTTCTCTTGAGGACTTATGCTTGTCAGAGCAGATAGCAAATCAGTTTAGAGCTTTAAGACCAGATGTTGAGCTTGTAAATTGCGTGACTGAGGCAGAATTTGTTGAAAGCTTGCCTGATGCAGATGCTGTGTCTGTATGGGTATTTAAGCAGGAGTGGTTTGCATTAGCTCCTAAGCTGAAGCTCCTTTGCACTCCTGCTGCGGGGCGTGACTATTTTTCTGTTGTATCACCTGCTGGTGTTCAACTAAAATATGGAAGCTTCCATGGTCCAATTATGGCTGAAACTGTTCTTGGTATGGTGATTGGAATGAGTCATAGGCTATTGCAAAATGCGACAGCAATGCGAGTGTCTGAAAATGGCTATGAGGCAAAGTCTTGGCCACGCGATGCTTTTTCAGGTCAGGCAACACGTTGCTATGGTAAGCATGCAGTGATACTTGGCTTTGGCTCTATTGGAAGTGAGGTGGGTCGCATGCTCAAAGGCATCGGCTGCAGAATTACAGGTGTTAAGCGTAATATTGATGCAAAACCGTCGTGGTTTGATGAAGAGGATAGGCTTGTAACGCTTGATGCGCTTTCTCCATTACTACCAAGTGTAGATCATGTTATTTGTGTGCTTCCTTCAGATACAGGTGCTATTCATGTAATCAATAAGGAATTTTTAGAGCAGCTTCCTCCTACTGCATTTGTTTATAATGTCGGCAGAGGCGTTAGTATTGATGAAGCAGCTCTTGCAGAAGCACTAAATGCAGGAAAAATAGCAGGAGCAGTACTAGATGTCTTTGAAAAAGAACCCCTATCAGTAGATTCTCCATTGCGAGCAGCTAAAAATTGCTACCTTTATCCTCATGTTTCAGCGGTTTCTCCAGATTACCTATCACTATATTTTGCTGATTTAGCAAAGGAGCTATAGGAAATGCAAAATATTAAACATAACATAAAGCTATCTCTTGTGGCGTTAAAAATATTTCTTCTTTCTGGCATGGCTATGGGAGGAGATAATTTTAAGTTTGTTGATAAAGCGGTGTGGGGTATCTTTAATGGCCCATTAGAGCTAAGTGGTATTTGTAATGTTTCATCCAATGAATATGCTTGTGTCTCGGATAGTGGTGGCAAGATTTATTCTTTTTTTATAGATGACACAAAACTGGATTCGCCAGATTATGTTCCGTTAGCGGAAAGCTTTAAATTGATACAAGAGGATGCTGGTTTTGATTTGGAGGGCTGTGTCTATGTAGATAATGCAATTTTTTCTATAGATGAGTCAAATTCTACAATAAAAGTACTATATCCTAGAGATGGGGCATTTGTTTCTGTCCCATTACATATTAGAAATTTTAAGCCGAATTGTGGTTTTGAGTCGTTGGCTTATTACCCAAGTAAAAAGCTTTTTGTTACTTGTACAGAGCAAGCAATGTATGGTGTGCCACCTCGACAAGTTAAGTTGATTTTCTTTACCATGGATATTAAAAAAAGAAAATGTAAAATAATGTATGAAATCCCATATCTTATAGATGAATTTTATGGAATAAATGTTTATCGTAATGGTGTTTCTGATCTATATGTCTGGGATGAGACTACGTTACTTGTTGTTGAGCGGGCTACAGATTTGGATGGGCGCATTCCAAGCACAAGAATTCGTATATATGCAGTCAAATTGAACGATTTAGATAAGTCGTTTACCGACAATAGTTTGGAAAAACAATTAGTTTATGAATATGAATCAAAAATTGTGCCAGCAAATATTGAAGGAATTTGCCGTATCCCTAAAACAAATAAGCTTATTGCGGTTCACGATTTACCTGGTTTATGTGTTGTTGGTCTTTTAGGTGTTGAAGCTACAGAGTAAAGGCATTTTTATAGTAATATTTTTGCTGCATAAAAGTAGTGTTTTATCTTGTTATTGTTTATAGAAAAATGTAAAATATTGACATTATGAATGATGATTTACAAATAGATTTAGATAAAGATTTTAATGAGCTTGCTGTTGCACTTTCAAAAATGTCAAGCCCAGCAGAAATCTCACAGTTTTTAAGCGAGATTTGTTCTCCTGCGGAATGTAGGTCAATTGCTTCTCGGTGGCAGTTGATGAAGTTGCTTGAGCAAGGAGAGACTCAGCGTGCTATTGCCAATAAGTTACACCTTAGTCTTTGCAAGATTACTCGTGGTGCAAAATATCTTAAGGATGAGAATTCTGTTCTCCGTAGGGAAGTACAAAAGGTTGCTTGTAAGAAGAAGAAGTAACCACTAGGGGTTTTTATAAATGAAAATTAAGTTTAATTTACAAGCCTTAAGACAAAAGCGTAGCCAAGCGTTTGGTTGGGTGAATGCAACACAATTTTTTGGTGCATTGAATGATAATATCTTTAAGGCGATGATAAAAATGTTTCTCATTGCTATGCTTCCTAATTCTAGAGGAATAACATTAGCAATAGCAACTATCCTTTTCTCGATTCCTTATGTGTTTTTAACACCGTATGCCGGTTTTTTAGCAGACCGATTTAGTAAAAAGAAAATTACAGTTATTTTAAAGTATGCTGAGCTTCTAATAATGGTTTTGTCATGTATTGCATTTTTTATAGGCTCACGCTTTATGCTCTTTACGTTGTTGTTTATGATGTCGGCTCAAAGTGCATTGTTTTCACCAACAAAATATGGAATATTGCCAGAACTAGTGTCTGAGGAAAAGCTTACCCGTGCTAATGGGCTGCTTGTAATGATGTCTTTTATAGCAATAATTATAGGTACAGCTAGTGCACCAGCGTTGTCACTTGTTGCAAATAAATGGATTTCAAACCCACAATATGCTTATGGTTTAGCATCTATTGTTTGTGTTGTTATTGCTATTGCAGGAATACTTACTTCGCACCAAGTGTGGAAGACGCGCCCTGCAAATCCAACGGTTACAAATGATCATTTTTTCTTGCGTAAACTTTGGAAAACCTTTAAATGGGTTAGAAAAGATAAAAACCTCTTGATTGCAATATTTGCAACTGGTTTCTTCTCAATGCTAGCTGGGTTTATGCAAATCAATCTTATCCATTATGGAATGCATTGCTTGGAGCTTGATGAAAAGCAGAGTAGCTTTATGTTCTTTTTTGCTGCAGTTGGAATCGCATTCGGTGCATACTATGCTGGAAGATTATCAAAGCGTAATATTGAATTTGCTCTTATCCCAATAGGATCATTTTTGATTTTAGTATCTCTATTGATAATTGGATTTATTACAAGCCCCAATTATTTGATTCTCGTTAGCATCTTGGTCTTTGTTGCTGGCTTAGGTGCTGGTTTCTTTATTGTGCCATTAGATACTTTTATTCAAATTACTTTGCCTTTGGAAAAACGTGGAGAGGGACTTGCTCTTAATTCATTTATTAGCTGGGTTGGCATATCTCTAGCTGGTCTTTTTATGTTTATATTTGATAAAATTTCCCTTCCTCCAAATGGTGGTTTCTTATTCTTTGTAATTCCAGCAGGTATTCTTTTTATTTTCGGTCAGCATTTTCTTAAGGATTTCTTTTTTAGATTTTGTGTTAATCTAATAGTGCGTTTGATTTATAAGGTTCGCACAATTGGTATAGAGAATGTGCCTATTAATGGTCCTGCTGTGTTAATCGTTAACCACGCTTCATATATGGATTCCTTGCTGTTGTGTGCAACAACACGTAGAAGAATTCGCTTCCTTATGTCTCGAGATATTTATGAGCGTTGGCGTTGGTGTCGCCCATTTTTTAAGATGTATGGTGTTATTCCTGTTGATAATCGTTCATCACCACGTCAGGCTGCTATGGCAATCCGAGAAGCTCGCAAGGCTCTTGATGATGGCTATATGGTATGTATCTTTGCTGAGGGTGGCATTACACGTACTGGTACAATAAGAGCATTTAAGAGTGGCTTTGCACGAATTTTACGCGGAACAGATTATCCTATTATTCCAATATATCTTGGTGGTTCATGGGGTACGATTTATCATTACTATCAAGGGCAGCTCGTTCGCAAGTGGTTTCGTTTGAGCCTAATGCGTTATCGCGTTACAGTTATGTTTGGCAAGCAATTACCTGCAACGACAGATGCATTCCATGTGCGCCGTGCGGTTATGGAGCTTTCCTGTGATTACTTTAATTCTCGTAAGGATGAACATAAATCATTGGGAAAGAGTTTTATTTCAGAAGCCCGCAGCAGCTGGTTTGCTCCTGCAGCAGATGATACTCTTGGCATGAAGGTTACCTATGGCAAGGCTCTTATTGCATCAGTTGCTCTTGCTAGGGCAATTTCTCCGAGAGTTCAGGATGATAAGCATATTGGAATTTTGTTGCCAACAAGCTGTGCTGGTATGATTGCAAATATCTCAGCAGCACTACTTGGAAGAAGTGCTGTTAATTTGAACTTTACCACCTCTAAGCAAGCTTTTGCTCATTCAATAGAGCAGTGTGGTATGCATGTGATTATCACAAGCCGCAAATTTGTTGAGCGCTTCCCTCAATACGAGATAAGTGAAGAGAAGCTTGTGTTTATAGAAGATGTTTTAAAGAATCTTACCACAAAAACAAAGCTTTCATGTGCCTTTGCAGCTGCGTTCTTGCCATTGAACATGATGGTTCCAGCAACAGCAAAAACAGAAGCAGATGATGTGGCTATGATTCTATTCTCCTCTGGTTCCACAGGTGAACCTAAGGGTGTTATGCTTAGCCACCACAATGTTCTCTCTATGATTGAGAGTCTTCGTATGATGCTTGCAACAACGCCTGATGACCACATTTGTGGTACATTGCCATTATTCCATTCCTTTGGTATTATGGGTTGCATTTGGTATCCATTGCTAAAGCATGTACGTGTAACAATGCATCCAAATCCACTTGATGCTCAGGCTGTGGTTGACATTGTTCGTAATCAGAAATCAACGATGATTTTCGGTACTCCAACCTTTTTGTCTATTTATGCACGCAAAGCAACTCGTGAGGATTTCAAAACACTTCGCTTTATTCTTGCTGGTGCAGAGAAGCTTAAAGAGTCTCTCGTTAAACTGTATGAGGAAAGGTATGGTGTTCGCCCGTATGAGGCTTATGGAGCAACAGAGCTTTCTCCAGGCATCGCTGTGAGTGTTCCTCATGGCACTGGTGGTGGCATTGTTCAAGAAGGATGGAAAACTGGTCGTGTCGGACTTCCTTGCCCAGGTATTGCAATGAAGGTGCTTGATCCAGATACAGGAGAGGAAATGGCACCAGGTGAGCCTGGCCTTCTATATCTAAAGGGGCCTAATGTAATGCTCGGATATCTACAGCGTGAGGACTTAACTTCAGAAGTTCTTAAGGATGGTTGGTATTGCACAGGTGATATTGCATTTATTGATGATGATGGTTTTGTTGGATTGACAGATCGATTGTCCCGTTTCTCTAAGATAGGTGGAGAAATGGTTCCTCATGTGGGGGTAGAGGAGGCGTTATTGAATGCAACAGGGCTTACTGGTCAAGTCTTAGCCGTTACAGGTGTGCCAGATGAAAGAAAAGGAGAAAAGCTTGTTGTGCTTTATACTGCTGAATGCGGTGATCCTCAATGGCTTTATGAAGCACTAGAAGGTTCTGGAATACCAAACCTTTGGAAGCCTGCTAAATCAGAATATTATTTAGTTGAAGCAATTCCATTATTAGGCTCTGGTAAGGTTGATTTGTCTGGAATTAAGAAGCTTGCTCTTTCTGTAATTAATAAAAAATAAACGGAGAAAAAATGAAAAAAAATACATTGGCTATTTCTTTATTGGCTCTATTATCTATTGTCTTTGTTGGTTGTAAAACAACTGATACAGTGGAAAAGAAAAAAGATACAAAACATAATTTGACTCATATAGAAACAAAGAACAGATATATGTTGTCTTCAGAGCTTCCAAAAGAAGGAAATATTTATGTAGCAGTTGTTAATATTGTTTTACCATCGGCAAATAGTTCAACAGTTGCTGCTGAGTTAACATTTGGTAGCTTTAAGCCAAGGGAGAATGGCAAGGTTTATATTCAGTCTGATGCAAAGACAGTTCGCTATCAGTCAATGACTGAGCTTGTGAATGCAATTTCAATTCGCTCTATGGATCCGCCAATTGGTATTTTTATGCTGGTTGATGGAGTCGCTTTAGGCACAGATGCAGCTCCTGATGCAGATGTCGATGTAATGACATTTACTCGTGAACTAGATTCATTGCTAGCAGATGAAAATATTCAACAAGTTTATTTGATACCAGATTCTTTTTCTATTTCTTATAAATAACAATACGAGGAAACAATTATGAGAACACCTATTGAAATTCCTTTGTGGAACGATATTTCCAAGGCACCATACTATAGACCAGAGGATGGAACAACACAGGAATACTTTATCCCACGAGAGGATGGTGGTAATTTAGCAATTGATAGATTAACCAATGTTGTTAATCCAACTATTACTATATATAAAGCATCAACCTATAAGCCTGGGCCAGCCGTTTTGATTTGCCCTGGAGGAGGCTATAGCATACTTGCAACCTCTCATGAGGGAGAGGATATTGCAGCTTGGTTTAACGCAAATTCTATAACTGCAATTGTTCTAAAATATCGTTGTCCAGATCGTCGTGATGCTGCTCTAGCAGATGCAATCCGAGCAATGCGTCTTATCCGTTCACGTGCAGCTGAGTTTTGCATTGATCCAGAGAAAATCGGAGTTTTGGGATTTTCTGCTGGTGCAAATTTGGCTGGTCGTGTTTCAAATATGCCTACACCAGACGAGATATATGCTCCACAGGATGCAATTGATTCTCTTGATCACTATCCAAATTATTCCTTTATTATTTATCCAGCATATTTTTATGAAGAAGGATATAATTTGAACCCAGAGATTAAAATTACAGAAAGGACACCTCCTGCATTTATTATGCAAGCAGAGGATGATAAACCATATGTTGATAGCTCTATTGCATATTTTGTTGGTATGAAGAATGCTTCTCGCCCTGCAGAGCTACACATATTCCCACGTGGTGGTCATGGCTATGGCATATTTAGAAATGGCAATCCAACTCAGGAGTGGCCAGACCTTGCAATGAATTGGTTTAAGCGTGAAATTATGCAAGGAAAACCTTTTATTGGCTAAATAAATACATACAAATCTTTATTTAATAAGGATTATCTCTCCATATTATTTTGCGTTGTGAACCTATTAATTTGAAGTAACAATTTACTAAATCATTGTGGAAGATGTTCTAATAGAATGATGCTGTTTTGTATTGATAGGCTGAAGCTCTGCTTTTGCAAGAGCAGATGCACGCAAAGCCCTAGTGCTTTCTCTATTTAATCTTTACTTTTTGTTCCTTTTTATATAAACTATTAATTAATAAATCATCAAGTGGTTTTATTTTATATTTGAGGCTAAAGAGATTTGATAAATTGTTTTTTTTATACTTGTTTTCTAGATTTGTATTAAGGAGTATATTTGTATGGCAAACAAAAAACGTGTAAGTAAGATAAAAGAACAGGACGATGTCTTAGATGAAAATAAAAACGAGCGTACTCGTGTTGCTCGTTCTATAAAAGAATTTCGGTTAAGAGCAAGAATTCCTCAGAAGGAATTTGCAAAACAGGTTGGAATGTTGCCAGCACAGCTTTGCAATGTTGAAAAGGGCAAAAATATGCCTTCTTTAAGCACAATTTGCCGTATTGCAGAGGTTTTGGGTGTTACAGTAAATGATTTGATGTACCATAGAACCTTTAAAGATGGTCCAAAAATTGGTGATTTGCGCAAGGGAAAGAATAACTCAGCAATACTTGCAAAAAAGCTTGAAGATTATGTTTCTCCAGATGAGTTTTGTGATAGAAAATATATCCGTGTTTCAAGACCAGCTCATGGAGCTGACTATTTGACACCAGAAATAGCAAAGGCTATAGATGAGCGCCTAATAGAGTATTGTGAATTAGAGACTCGCGGACAAGTAATTCAAAAGCCATGGCTAACATTTGATTTGCCAATTCTTATAGATGATCAAACTTCAATTGAGCATCTAACTACTCGTATTCGTACAGCATTAGGTATTGGCTCTGCTGTTGTGATGGACTATGTTCAGCTTCTTGAGACATTTGGTATCAAAGTTATTTTCTTGAAAAATATTCCTGAATTTAAATTATCAGATGAGGCATCAAATAAAACATTCCAGAGTTGTTCATTATATGATAAGGCAAATCGTAATGCAGTTATTGTTTTGAACAATTCAATGACTGCAGAAAGAAAGCAATTCCGCCTTATTTATGAACTAGGTATTATTTATCTTTATGCAAATAATCAATATTCAATGGTTATTGAGACAAAGGAAAATCGTAGATTAGCAAAGTATTTTGCTGCTTGCTTCTTGGTTCCTCGTGATTGCTTGCTAAATGATTTATTTACGTTTGGTATTCGCCCAGGAGAGTGGACTTATGAAGTTGTCCTTGCTTTTAAGTCTCGCTTTGGTGTTTCTGCTGAATCATTTGTATATCGTTTATTGGAAATTAAACGTATTAATAAAAATATAGCAGATGATATTCTAGATAAAATTCATGATTATTATGCAAAGAATAATAATAAAGAACCAGGCGGTTCTTTGAAGCGTATTTGTGTTGAAGAAAGTTCACGTTTTGAACTTTTAAAGATATGCAATAGACGTTAAAATCGGAGTTAATTTGTTCTTTTTTACAAAAAAGGTCTAAAATAAGGCAAAAAAACAAATTTTCTATTGATTTTTTTTATAAATTTCTATAATCTTTCTTTAGTTAGGTAGATATCTTAACTCTTAAAAATAATAACAAAAAAACTTTGGGAGCCATTATGGGCAAAGCATTAAAAATATTGACCGTTATTGTATTTGTACTAAGCATAGTTGCTTTTGTTCTAGGTATGATGAATTTTAATAAACGCGAGTTATTGATTGCTCGTACAAATGTACTTGAGACAAGCATCATCAAGTTAGCTGGTACACTTGAAGCTGCTGACCCTGTTTTTGAGGGGGTCTCTGATCATACTGAATATGATATTGATGAGGTTTCTGATATGCCTAATGATACTCCAGCAGAGTCTGATTTCTGGAGCACATATAAGGATGTTTATGAGGTTATGGGTGGTGCAACAATGAACCTAAATAACGATGCATCTAAGGTAACTCTTCGCCAGTATTACTATAAGGTAAACCCAGAGACAAATAAGCCAGACTACGTCAATGGTAAACCACAGAAGAATGCTCTAGGCGTTTATAGAACTGATGGTCCTGGCACAATGAGCGAGCTTCTAGCAACAATCCAAGATCGTGCTAATAAGCAGCAGTCATTGTTGAATGAGACACGTGACCAGCTAAAGATCGTACGCGAGGAGTTAGAGAAGGTTATTGATTTATTAAATGCTGAGAAAAAGGCTCATCGTCAGAGCAAGGCTACAATTACATCTTTGAATAAGAAGATTGCAGATCTTGAGGTTCAGATTGATGGATTGAACAAGAAGATTGCTCAGCTAGAGCGTGAGAAGCTCGAACTAAACGATAAGATTTCATCTCTTGAGTCTGAGTTAGCACAGAAGAACGAGGAAATTGCTTCTCAAGCTTCTGAGATTTCAACTCTTAAGGAAGAAATCAAGCGTTTATCATCTATAGATGCTGTTGGTGCAGTTACAGCTGGTGGCAAGGATCAGACAAGCTCTGTTATCTTGACTCCTGGTAACAAGGGCGAGGTTGTTGGTGTTAACGCAGAATATGCATTCGTAATGGTTAAGTTGACAGATGATACAATGAAGGAGCTATTGGGTCAGGATTTGGCTGGTGAATTCGCACCAATTGAGGTTATGGTTATCCGTGATGGCTTTGAAGGTCCTGCTGGCAATATCGTTACACGCCTACGTATTGATCGCATCTCTCGTGATGGCTCTAATATCGGTTATGCTGATAACCTATATGGTTGGGAGCAGTCCCCACTTAAGGTCGGTGACAAGGTTATCTACTAATCTTTCTTAAATAGTAGATTGTCGATAAGATGAGAAAAATAAATTTTGGGATTGTATTGCTAATACTGCTAGCCTTATCAATGGTAGGGCTAGCAAGTGGATGTAAAGCGATGGCCAATCCCGAAGGAACTGATTTAAATTGGGCTGAAAGAGAATCTTGGGAAGGTGTCCCTGGTGGCTTACAGTCTATGTTAAATAACTAATGTAATATACTTCGCGCGCTGGGGAATAACACGGCGCGTGTTGTAATTTTAGAAGGTGATATAAATGCAAATTATTGTATTCTTAGGTGCTCCTGGTGCAGGAAAAGGCACAGCAGCAGTTCGCATTGCAGAGAAGCTCCCAGCAAAGCACATTTCAACTGGAGCAATGCTTCGTGAAGCAGTAAAAAATGGTACACCAGCTGGCTTAGCTGCTAAATCATATATGGACGCAGGTTCTCTTGTTCCAGATAGTGTTTTGATTGATATGATTGGTGAACTATTAACAGCTTCTACACCTGATTCTGTATTTCTATTTGATGGTTTCCCTCGTAATGAGAGCCAAGCAGCAGCACTAGATGAACTTGCTGTTAAGTTCAATGCAGAGGTAGGCCCAGCTGTTTGCATCGATGTTTGCGAAGAGCTATTGCTAAAGCGCCTAGGCGGCCGCCGTGTTTGCCCAGCTTGTGGAGCCGGCTTCCACGTTTTATCTCTACCTCCAAAAGTAGAAGGTGTTTGCGATGTTTGCCAAGCAAAATTGATTACTCGTGCTGATGATCAGCCAGAAACAATCAAGCACCGCCTTGAGGTTTATGAAGAGCAGACAGCTCCTCTAATCGAATGGTACAAGAAAGCTGGTAAACTACGCATGGTTGATGGCTCTGGCGATGCAGATGCTGTTGCTGATGCTATTATGGAAGTTATTCGCTAATTCCATTTGAATCACTCTATTGAAATAACACAAGGGGGCTCATCATGTTCGGCTCAAAGAAAGATGTAAAATTAGGAATAGAGGATACTATTAATCGTTTGTATAAGGCATTTAAACCTTCTGCAGATAAGTATCACTATAATTTTTCTTTGCCTGAGCTAACTGTTGGTGGGCTCCCTACAATTATTTTTCTAGGAAATCATTCCTCAGGCAAATCTACACTAATAAACTATCTTCTTGGAGGAACTCAAGTTCAAGATACAGGTGTGGCTCCAACTGATGATGGCTTTACTATCATACTTTATGGAGAGAAGGATGAGGATTTCTATGGACCAGCTGCTCTTGGTCGCTTAACAAAAGAATTTGCAAATTTTAATAAATTCGGTCCTGAATTTCTCCAGCATTTACGCGTTAAGTATAGAAAAAGCGACTTTCTAAAGAAGGTTAATCTAATTGATAGTCCTGGAATGATTGATACTGCAGGGGATAATTCAACAAGAAGCTATAATTTCCCTGCAGTAGTCCGCAGCTTTGTTGAACTTTCTAATGTTGTTTTCTATATGTTTGATCCTGATAAACCAGGTACAACAGGTGAAACAGTAGAGGTTCTTTCAAAGTGCTTGTTTGGTATGGAGTTTAAACTCCGTGTACTACTAAATAAGTGCGATACCTTTGAAAATATGTACGATTTTGCTCGTTCATATGGTGCTCTGTGTTGGAATCTTTCACGTGTTCTTAAATTTAAGGATTTGCCAAAGATTTATACAACATTTACCCCTAATGATACAACACGAGTAAGCACACAAATTGATTTAAATTGGTTTGAAAAGCATAGAGCAGAATTGCTTAACCTAATCTATACGGCAGAAGATCGTAAGACTGATAGTGTTATTGCTGCAGCTTCTGCTGATTTTACGCAGCTTTATATCCGTGTGCTAGTTATTTTAGCAGCAAGTAAGAAATTGTTTGTTGGTCGAGCAAAAGGTTGGTGCTTGACATTTTTGACAGCAGGTATTCTCTTCTTGCTTGAGCTTTGGGGCTATAAAGCTTTAACAGGTCTAGGAATTACAGGTCCATTCTCATATAAACTATTTCTATTTTGGCTACTTGCTGTTGTTTTAGTTGCTGGAAGCTTTTGGATTGGAGCTATATTTATAAAACTTGCCCAGAAAAAATCTAGGGCACGAATGGTTCTCGGCATTGATAAACTATTTGAAGACTCATTTGCAGAATCTCTTTCCTATGGCGATAGAGGCGATTTGCGCCAGTATTGGTCTGTAATTAAACCTGAAACAATTTTGATTATCAAAAATACAAAGCATCTTCCTATCTTCGGCTGGGGATTAAAAGCTCGATTAGAACGAGTTATTTATGTCCAGCTTAAGGAATCAATGGAAAAGCTACGTAGAAATGCACAAAAATAATTTATTGGTGGTGTTAGTATGCTATTAGCAATAGAACGTTCAACGGCACAAAGCTCTGCTTGTATTTATACAGCTGATAATAAACTTCTTAAGAGTAGAATCGAAATATCCTCTGGCACGGGAGATGCTTATGAACTCATTAATGGGTTGCTAGTAGATGCTGGTGTGGCTATTGACCAAATTAAGCGCTATGCTGTTGGTTTGGGACCAGGCTCTTTTTCTGGTATTCGTTCTAGCTTGGCTGTAATTAATGGCTTTGCAATTCCTGATGGAGCAACAATTGTTGGCATCGGAAGTGCTGTTGCTGCAGCCTATGCATATCATAAGGAATATCCTCGTACAGATCACATTGCTGTACTTGGTGATGCTCGCCGTGGCAGAGTCTGGATGGCAACCTTTGGTGACGGCTATAACCATTGCCACGATGCAAATGGTTTTGCACAAATTTCTAAAGCAGAGCTCGCATCAGCAATTCCTGCAGATGCTGTTATTATTACTCCTGATTGGGAGCGCTTAAAGGTAGATTTGCAAGCCGCAATTCCTTCCTCACGCCTTATCTCAGAGCCATTTTATCCAACTGCTGAAGCTGTTGCTGAGCTTGCTATTGCTGGTCATGGTGCTGCAATTCCTGCTCCGATTTATCTAAATCCAGCTGTCTAATCTTCCTACCTCTTGAATAAAAATTATCCAATGAAAATAGGTATAACTTTTGGAACATTTGATGTTTTTCATTTTGGGCACTTACGTATATTAGAACGTTCTAGAGAGCTCTGTGATAAGCTTGTTGTTGGTATATCAAGTGATGAATTAAATTTTTCAAAAAAAGGTAAGCTGCCAGTCTATAATTTTGAAGAACGTGCCCGTATTGTTGGTGCCTTAAAAGTCGTTGATGAGGTTTTTAAGGAAGAAAGCCTAGAGTTAAAAGCAGAATATATAAAGAAATTTAATGCTTCTGTGCTTATTATGGGTGACGATTGGGCAGGGAAATTTGACTGGGTAAAGGAGCATTGCGATGTTGAAGTGATATATCTTCCACGTACTCCAAGTGTCTCCACAACTGCAATTATAGAAAAAATTCGCAGTTAATTCTTTTTCTATGCTCGTGCGTGAGTGTTAAGACCTTGCCACATTTTTTTTTATTTAAACCTTTTGATTAATTTTTTGTTTCTTAGTTGTTACTATGAGTGATTTGCCTACAGAGAAAAAGGATGAGTTCCCTCCATTGATGTCTAATACTATTGCGGCAGGCTTCCCATCCCCTGCAGAGCAATATGTAGAAGCACCACTAGATTTGAACCAATTACTTGTAAAGCGTCCAGCAGCAACTTTTTTTCTTCGCGTTTCAGGGACATCTATGATTGAAGCAGGAATTTTTGATGGTGATATTCTTGTTGTTGATAGAAGCATTGAAGCAAAGGATGGAATGATTGTTGTTGCTTGTGTTGATGGGGAGTTTACCGTAAAAAATCTCAAGAAGAATGGAAATTCAATAACGCTTGAGCCTGCAAATAAAAGCTACACATCAATTACCTTTAAAGACGGTATGGAGCTACGTATCTTTGGCGTAGTTACTGCAGTTATTCATCGCATTATCGGCTAATTTGAGCATAAAATTATGATTTGTCTTGTTGATGGAAACAATTTCTATGTTTCCTGCGAAAGAATTTTTAATCCCAAGCTAGAGGGTCGCCCAGTGGCTGTGCTTTCCAATAATGATGGGTGCGTAATTAGCCGCTCCTATGAGTTTAAGGCACTAAATATTCCAATGGGCACCCCGTACTTTAAGCTTAAACCAATGCTTAATGTATATGGGATAGCCATAAAATCAAGCAATTATGAGCTATATGGTGATATTTCTCGCCGCATTATATCCGTTTTACAAGAGCATTGTCACGATGTCGAACAATATTCTATCGATGAAGCCTTTGTATATATGGATTTGCATAAAGGCTACGATGTGGCAGAGTATGAGGCTTTTGGACGCTTATTAAGAAGCCGTGTGTTAAATTGGGTGGGTATCCCTTGTGGTGTTGGTTTTGCAAAAACAAAAACTCTAGCAAAGATAGCAAATCATATTGGCAAGAAGTTGCCTTCAGGTGTATTTGTAATGCCAGAAAATCCTAAAACAGTTCTTGAGAATTTGCCAATAGATGAGGTTTGGGGTATAGGGAGAAAACTTGCTGCTCGCCTTCAGCAAATGGGGATAAAGACTGCATGGCAATTTGCAAATATAGATAGAGCATTGATTCAAAAGAAGTTTAGTATTACTCAGGTAAAGACAGCTGATGAGCTTCTCGGTATTCCACGCTTTGAACGAGAAAATCCAGAAGAGCCTTCCCAAAGTATATCTTGCTCTCGTTCCTATGGTTATCCTGTTGAAAAAATAGAAGAGATTCGAGAATCTGTTGCTCACTATATCGCACAAGCTGCAGAAAAGCTCCGTAATGAGAAGCTTCGTGCAGCTGGTGCAAGCATTTATCTTCAATATTATCCAGAGTATGGACAATACGCACAAGATGGTGGCTATGTTTCTACTGTAATTGCTTTTGCATCTGCTACTAATGCCACATCTATTATGCTTTCAAGTGTGCTACCTGCAGTTGATGCATTGTTTATAAAAGGCCGACGCTACAAAAAGTCAGGTGTGCTTTTTTATGGACTAGAGTCGGAACGCATACAACAGCTTGAGCTTTTTAAAGATGAAGCTGCAGAAGCACAAAAGGAGAGAGAAGAAAGGCTTGCACATGTGGTCGATTCTGTAAATAATCAATTAGGCCGCAATACATTATTCTATCTCTCAGAAGGCATTGAACGCCCATGGCAAATGCGCCGTGAATTCCTTACACCAGACTACACCACCTCTTGGGATGATTTGCCAGTTGTTAAATAATTCAAAATTCGGCAACCATAATTCCCAATGTAATATAAATTTCCCCAAAATTATATTGCTTGTTTCTTGCATCGTGAATACCCCATAAAAAATTAATTAATTGAAATGCTTTGTAATATGACCTAATATGCTTGTCTTCTCGTTGTTATGTTTTGTATAATAGGATATGTAAATTAATGACTGTGGAGGTTTTTTATGAGATTTAACAATGGGGGCTGGTTGGCTATTGATGGGATAGATAAATTTCATCCTGTAGAGATTTACGATGTAAAGCAAGATGGAAATGTCGTAGAGATTTGTGCATTTTTTAAGTTTATTAAAACTAAGGGCGACTTACTTGCTGGACCAATATTTTCGTATGCTATTTCTTCTCCTCTACCAGATGTTATTAAAGTAGAGCTTGTTCACTACAAGTATGCAAAGAATCTCGGACCTAAATTTGAACTTCATACACAAGATGCTTCCCAACCTATTTCTTTAGAAAAGTCAGATAAAACATATATTGTCCGTAGCGGCAATATGCGCTTAGAGTTTACAGATGTTAATGGCTTGGAAATGAAATTCTTTAGAGGGAATGAGTTTTTAACAAAGACAACTCCTAACTCTACCTCATATATAGTTTCTAAGGAAGATGAATTTCTAAACGAAAAGCTTGATAAACGCTATATGATGGAGCAGCTCTATCTTTCTGTAGGTGAGCTTGTGTATGGTTTGGGTGAGCACTTTACTCCTTTTGTTAAGAATGGTCAAACCGTTGATATGTGGAATGAGGATGGCGGAACATGCTCTAGCCAAGGCTATAAAAATATACCTTTCTACATTACCAATAGAAACTATGGTGTGTTTGTTAATCACACAGAAAAGGTTTCCTTTGAGGTTGCTTCTGAACTAGTTTCAAAGGTCCAGTTTAGTGTTCCTGGTGAGCGCATTGAATATTACATTATTGGTGGTGATTCTATGCGTGATGTGCTCTCCAATTATACAACAATGACTGGTAAGCCTGCACTCCCTCCAAATTGGTCTTTTGGTCTATGGCTTTCTTCTTCATTTACAACTGACTATGATGAAAAGACTGTAATGAGCTTTGTTGATGGAATGCTCGATAGAGGAATTCCATTACAGGTTTTTCACTTCGATTGCTATTGGATGAAGGGCTTTGAGTGGTGTAGCTTTGAATGGGATCCAAAGGTGTTCCCAGATCCAAAGGGTATGATTGAACGCATCCATGCAAAGGGTCTAAAGGTTTGTGTATGGATCAATCCTTATTTGGGTGAGAGAGCTCCTACATTCAATGAAGCTGCTGAAAATGGATATTTATTAAAGCGTAAGGATGGCTCTATATGGCAGGGCGATTTGTGGCAGCCTGGCTTGGGTATTATTGATTTCACTAATCCAGCAGCTTGTGAATGGTATAGCAGCAAGCTGAGAGCATTGTTGGATATGGGTGTAGATGCCTTCAAAACCGATTTTGGTGAGCGTATCCCAACAGAGGATGTTGCATTCTTTGATGGCTCTGATCCTAAAAAAGCACATAATTTCTACACACATCAATACAATAAGATTGTCTTTAATGAAATTAAAAAAATTAAGGGCGAAAAGGATGCTGTTGTATTCGCTCGCTCTGCAACTGCTGGTGGTCAGCAATTCCCTGTACATTGGGGTGGTGATTGCTTTGGTAATTATGAGTCAATGGCAGAGAGCTTGCGCGGTGGATTGTCGCTTTGTATGTCTGGTTTTGGCTTCTGGAGCCACGATATAGGTGGCTTTGAGAATTTCTCAACACCAGATGTTTTTAAGCGTTGGGTTGCTTTTGGCTTGCTTTCTACACATAGCCGTTTACATGGTAGCTCATCATATCGTGTGCCTTGGGGCTATGATGAAGAGGCGGTTGATGTGACGCGCCATTTTGCAAAGCTAAAATGTCGCTTGTTGCCATATTTGCTTGCACAAGCAAAATACACAAGTGAAACTGGTGTGCCTATGCTTCGCACTATGCCACTAGAATTTACATCTGACCCAGCATGTGCATATTTGGATAGACAATATATGCTAGGCGAGTCTTTGCTTGTTGCTCCAGTATTTAGAGAGGATGGTGTGGCAGAGTATTATCTTCCAAAGGGACGCTGGACACACCTTCTAACTGGTGATGTAGTTGAGGGTGGTGCTTGGTTTTCAAATCAATACGATTATTTTAGCTTACCTTTATTTATTCGCGAGAACTCAATTATTGCATTCAATGACACTGCCACAAAGTCAATTTATGATTATCGCGATAACGTTGTGCTTCGAGTTTATGAATTAGCAGATGGCACAACAGCATCAGCAAAGGTTTACGGTCAGACTGGTGATTGTGAGCTTGATGTTGTGATAAAGAATATTGGAGGCAAGTATCATGTGTCAGCAATGGGTGTAGATAAGCCTTTTGATCTTGAAATTTATTCAAATGGCAGTCTGCTAACAAAGAGCACGCTACAGGGTAATGGTACAGAAATAATTTAGATTTATCTAATGTCAGAGTTAGCAAAATCACAAAAAGAGGAGCAACTAGGTTCTGCTCCTATCAGTAAATTGCTTTGGCAGTTCTCAATCCCAGCTGTGGTGGCGCAGATTGTTCAAGCAATCTATAATGTTGTTGATAGATTATATATTGGTCATGGTGTTAATGAAGCTGCTTTAGCAGGTTTGACCTTAACCTTTCCATTTATGATGATATTGACATCATTTGGAACACTAATAGGAGTTGGCACTGGTGCACTTGTCTCAATTAAATTAGGCGAAGGATGCAAGGAAGAGGCAGAGAAGCTGCTCGGGCAAATGGTATTAGTTAAAATTATTTTCTTTATAGTAATACCATTTATTTGTTACTTATTACTCGATAAAATCCTTTTGCTTCTCGGAGGAACACCATCTTCAATACCTTATGCTGCAGAATATATGAGAGTTATTCTCTTGGGTAATATTTTTGCCCACCTAGGCTTTGGTATGAGTGGTATTGTTAGAGCGGAGGGTAATGTTTTTCGCTCAATGGTAGCAATGCTTATCGGAGCTGGAGCAAATATAATCTTAGATCCAATTTTTATTTTTGGCTTTGAAATGGGTATCCGCGGTGCGGCTTGGGCAACAAATATTTCTATGTTCTTAGCAATGGCATATTGCTTCTGGCATTTTAGCTCAAAAGCTGCTGTTCTTAAATTTAGACCTCGTAATATGAGGATAGACATTAAGACTCTTCCTAAGGTGTTTAGCATAGGTTTGTCTCCATTTTCAATGCAAATGCTTGGCTCATTTGTTCAAGGCTTTTTTATCAATGCTTTTTCTTTGTATTCCTCATCTGAGGCAGAGGGTACAATGATGATTGCATTATTTGGTATAGCAAATAGCATTATTTTATTAGCAATTATTCCTACCTTTGGTTTGAGTATGGGCTTACAGCCAATTATAGGATATAACTTTGGTGCAAAAAAATATGCACGTATAGCTGAGGCAATGAAAAAAGCAATTTTAGGTGGTGAGGTTCTTTGCCTTATTGGAATGCTAGGGTGCATGATTTTCGCACCATATCTAATTGCTGCATTTACAAGCGAGGCTTTACTAGTTGAAAAAGGACCTCATTATTTGCGGTTGGCATGCTCTGGCTTTATGTTTATTGCTGTGTCTATCATGACGACAACATATTTCCAATCAATAGGTAGGGCATGGGTTGCAATCCTTTTTGCATTTATGCGTCAGGGCTTGATGCTTATCCCTCTAATTTATTTTTTGCCGATGATTTGGGGAATATCTGGTGTTTGGTGTGCAGGCCCAGTATCAGATTGCTTAGCAGGACTTGTTGCACTCGTTGTTATTGTATTTGAGCTAAGGAAAATTCTGCGAGCTGGCCAAAATTAAGTACTGCTTCTTTGTTGTTTTTATAATAAGAGGCGAACCTACCCTTTGCGTGCACTAGCACGCTCCAAAAGTGCTAAAAAGGGACGTAGAAACAGATGGTCGCTTGCGCTCTGGCCTTCGGCGAAACACGGAGAATAAAGAGTATCGGAGACACGGAGAGTTTTTGGGAAATATCGGAGAAAGGGGCTTCAGCCCCTTTGCGTGCACTAGCACGCTCCAAAAGTGCATCCCGTGCTCCACGCATGCCCAACGCAATTTTCGCTGCTTTAGTATGTTTTTCCTAAATTGACATTGGTATATGATTTTAGTAAAATTACTGAATTAAATTTTAGGTGTATATTATTTATTATCATTTGTTTAGTATTTTCTTATGACAAAACGATTTATTTATGTTTTAGCCATTGTTGCTTGTGCTTGTCTTTGCGGATGTAAATCGCCGTCTGATTGGTTTAAGGAAGCAGATGAAAAGGCTGCTGCACATCTTACATCTGCTCAAATGAGAGCAGGATTAAAGGTTGATGAAATCAATGTTGATAATCCTGCCGATACGCTTCGTCGTCGCTTGATTGAAGCACAAGGATTAAAAATTGACGATTCATTGGCTGCAACTTCTTCAAAAGAAGAAATCCCTGTGGACGAAAAGCTTAAAGATCCAATTTATATCTCTTTAGAGGATGCTCTAAAGATTGCGGCTGCTGAGAATCGTGAGTTCCGTTCTAAAAAAGAGGAGCTATATAAATCGGCTCTGGCTCTTGATCTTGAAGCACATAATTTTAGGACAACCTTTTCAGGTATGATGTCCTCACGTGTAAGCACTTCTCAAACAGAGGGCGAGGATAGATCAACTGGTAATGACAATAAATTTAAGCTCGGTGCAAGCCAAAAATTCAAAAATGGTACTGAGCTAACAAGTAATGTTGCAGTAGATCTAGCAAAAATGTTAACAGCAGAGAAGGAGAGTGCATGGGGCATTGTTGCTGATGCAAGTATTACAATTCCGCTGCTACGTGGCTCTGGCAGATTTGTTGTTGAAGAGCCATTGATTCAGGCGGAACGTAGTCTTGTTTATTCTTTACGTGATTTTGAACAATTTAAGCGCAATTTTATCGTAAATATATCTAGCTCTTATTTTAATGTGCTTCTAGCAGAAAGACAGCTACGTAATCAGGATGAGAATTATAAACGAGCCGTTGCTTCAACCCGCCGCTCCCGCCGCCTTGCAGATGCTGGACGCCTTCAGGAATATGAATTTGATCAGTCATATCAAAATGAGCTTGATGCACGTAATAGCTGGGTTGCTGCTTATAGTAAGTATGATGGAGTGCTGGAGAACTTTAGAGTCACTCTTGGTCTTCCTCCTGATGCTAAGGTTTTTCCATTGGAGTCAGAGCTAGAAAAGTTACAAAATTATACTGAGGGTTTTGCAGCTGATAAGCAAGAAAAATATGAGGCTGAGGGTGCTATTGATTGGGAGAAAATTGAGCTTAAAAAGCCTGATAATAGAAACAAAGGTCCTTTAGAGCTAGAAGAAGCAATTGCTCTTCAAATTGCATTTGAAAATAGACTTGATTTGCAAACTGCTAGAGATAGAGTAGAGGATAGTGAAAGAAAGCTACGTATTGCAGCAGATAATCTACGTGCAGAAGTTACAATTGGTGGTTCTGCTTCAATGGGTGAATCTCGTAGCTATGGAAGTGCAAATCAAGGGAATGGTGATTTTAAACCTAAATATGGTTCATATAGTGCATTATTAAATATTGATTTACCTCTTAATCGCACAACAGAAAGAAATGCTTATAGAAATGCATTTTTTACATATGATAGCTCAGTCCGATCATACCAAGAGGTAGAGGATAATCTAAAAAAAGAAGTGTATAATATTGTTCGCTCAATTCGTGAAACACGTGAAACACTAACAATTCAATTTAGAGCTTTATCATTGGCTCAGCGTCGTGTTGAGAGTATGGATATACTTATGCAGGCTGGTCGCGTAGATATGACAGATGTTCTTAGTGCACAACAATCGTTGTTGACCGCACAAAATTCACTTTATTCTGCAATTGTTAATTATAGAATTAGAGAACTAGAATTGCAGAGTAAATTGGGTGTGCTAGATGTAACTGCTGCTGGAACATGGTTTGAATTTGATCCAAAGCAATATCTAGAGTCGGTAGAGTAGAGATTTTAATTGATGAATTTTTTATTTAGTTATATTAAACAAGGCACCAAATTTGCGTTGTTACTATTTGTATTTTTGTTGCACTCTATTGCACTTAATGCTGCAAATACAAATAAGATTGATGAATTACGCATTGCCTTTTGGAATGTGGAAAATCTTTTTGATACGGTTGTGAATGGTCCATCAAAGCACAAGGATGAGGATTTTACTCCATCCTCATGGAGGCGTTGGACACCGCAACGCTATTCCCAGAAGCTTGACCATCTTGCTCATGTAATTAACGCTATGAAGCCAGATGTAATTGGTATGGCTGAGGTTGAAAATTTAGATGTTCTTGAGGATTTGAATAAGCGACTTAAAGAAAAATATGGCTGGCAGCTTCCTTATATTGGGCACATCGATTCCTCTGATGTGCGTGGTATTGATCAAGCAGTAATGTCAAAATATCCAATAAAATCAACTCATCTTGTAGCGCATACCTATGGCAGGCGTGGCTCGCTTGTTGTGGTTGTTGATGTCAAAGGAGAGCCAATTACGTTTATGGTAAACCATTGGAAATCTCCAATTGGAAACTATAAAGAAAATATGAAGACACGTGCTGGCGAAGCTACAGCACTGCGTGAGGAGCTTGCAAAAAGATATAAGCGCGATAAAGATATGAGCTTCGTTATTCTAGGGGATTTTAATGAAGATTGTGATGATGTAACAATGCTTAATTCCCTAAAGGTATCTAAAACACGTAACCAGACCTTAAAACATACAGACGGAGATTTGGCTCTGTATCACTTGGCATTTGATTTGCCTAAAAATAAACGTGGAACCTATTATTATGCACGACGCTCTGTCTGGAATTCCTTTGATGGTATTATCGTACCAGCCACCTTGTTGGGAGAAAATACTTCTTCCAAATGCTATTGGCGTGTTAAGGATAGAAAATCCTACCAAGTTTTTGTTTTGCCAGAAATGAAGGAGCCTGGAGATGGTCGTCCACGTGCATTTAGACGTGTGCGAATTAAGGGTAAACCAAATAATTATTATGAGGAAGGCTACTCAGACCATTTTCCTGTGCTTACAATACTTGTCCCAGCAACTGAGATAAAATCAGAAGCATCACCCACAAAGGGAGAAAAGAAATAATGGCTGATGGTGTGTTGGGTAGTGCAAAGCAGGAGCAGCTCCAAGCAAGAATGGCTCAGCTTGGCATAAATGAGGCTGATTTAGTCGAAAAATTTGTTCAAGGTAGTGGCAGTGGAGGACAAAAAATAAATAAAACCTCCTCCTGTGTATATTTGAAGCATTTGCCTAGCGGTAGGGAAGTAAAGTGTCAGAAAACTCGATCATTATCCCTCAATCGGTATTATGCTCGTGTGGAGCTTTGCGAACAAATAGAGGAAGAGGTTTTAGGCGAAAAGAGCAAGCGACAGCAGGAAATAGAAAAAATCCGCCGTCAGAAGCGTCGCCGTTCCCGTAAACAGCGTGCAAAGATGCTTGATGATAAGCATAAGCATGCAGAGAAGAAAGAACTTCGTAAGCCAGTTGAATACTAGTTTATTGGTGGTTTTTTAATAGCTGCTAATCCACCAAAAGCGTTTGCTAGAAAAATTACTTTTTTAAAGGTGTATCCTCGCTGTGTTAAGTGTAGTAAGTCTGTGTTGCATCGATAAGTGCATTGTACAACACTAAGCTATTCCCAAATCCATAATTTTGTGTCGAAAAATTTTCATCATATTGATTTATTATTGCTATTGTGATATATTTTCATTAGTTGATAGTTATGTATTAATTTTAAATCTGTTGATGTTATATACAAAAATGGATTTGTCTATCAAATTTTAGGTTATTATGTAGGGAGAAAAAGTATGAAAAAAAGAAGTTTTGTTCTTGCAACAGCATTAGCATCACTAGCTCTATTTAGCGTAGATGCAAATGCAGAAGGGTTGAAAAATATTCCTGAAGCACCAAAGGGTGGTCGCTTTAAAACACCAACAGATCTTGTTTGGCCTGCAGAGGTAGGACAAGGTGATGTATGCCTTTGGAAGGACGATAAATTTGCTGCATTAGCTATCACAATCGATGATAATTGCAAAAAGGATCATGAGTGGTGGCTAAAGATTTGTGATGAGCTTGGCATTAAGGTTACATGGTTTGTGATTACAGATAAAGTAGGCAAAATAAATATTGGATTTAATGGGACATGGGAAGATTGGCAGAAGCTTGCAAATGCAGGACATTCAATCCAAAGTCACACAACAAATCATAAGAGTAATAAAAAGGATGATCCTAACAAGATGACCGAGGAAGAAATTGTTGCTCAATATCGTGACTCATTGGCAATTATCAATGAGAACGTTACCAACAACTTCGCTTGTACAATTGCTTACCCAAATGGAGTAGCACATCCCGAAATCGCTGCAAGATATGCTATTGGTGCACGTGGTGTATATGGTGTGCCAAGTCCTGCAAACAACATAAATTATATGTGCACAAATAAAGGAGCTGCCTCACAAGCATTTATTGATGCTATATTGTATGGAAAAAGCGAGTATGAACCTAAATGGATGCAGAACCGTCCAAATTTGACGCGTGGTCTAAATATTGTTCTTTACCATCTTGTTCATTGGGGGCACTCTCCTGAGCAGATAGAGCAATCAGTTGCTAATGTTGAGGCAGAAGTCCGTAACATTGCAAAATATAAGGATGTTATCTGGATTGCTCGCTTTGATGATTTAATGAAATATGGTCAGGAGCGCGATACAGCAAAGCTTGTTGTTGATCCAATTTCTAAGGCTGGTGAGATTTCTTTCAAACTAACCTGTGACATGGATTTGACTCTGTTTGATTATCCTTTAACGATTAAGCTTTGCTTGGGTGACAAAACAAACTCTATTACAGCTATGCAAGGGGAAAAGAATATCCCTGCTCGTATTGTAGAACATGATGGTAAAGCATATGCAATAGTTGATGCATTGCCTAATGGTATCCCAGTAAAAGTAAGCTATAAGTAAAAATAATTAGTGCGATTGCAAATGCAACTATCCTTTTAGAAAATAAAGAATAGCTAAGGTTGAGGCACGGATTTAGCTGCAAATATTGTGCTGATCCTGCTGGCTCATATAAATTGACTTCAAATATTGATTGCTCTGATTGGGTAAGCGTTATCCTGTTTGTATTACAATTCAAGCAGATACCAATAAATCTCTCACGACTTGAATTTAGAAGCTTTCTCCTAGAGCTTGTTGAGTAGCTACAGAAATTTGCTTAGCAGTTTATTAATGTTAAATTTTTTACTTTAGCCCCCAATTTAGCAAAGTTAATTGCTAAATTGGGGGCTATGCTTTTATTGATGCTTTTAGCACTCAACAATTTTAAATAGGTAAACGCTATTTAATGGCATTTTTACGTATGCAGAAAACTCCTTGGCGGTGAAAATTTCTTCGCGAACAAGCTCTGCATTGTGTGCTTCATCTAGTAGATAATACTCAAGCTTTACCTTCCCAGAATTTGTCACATTCTTGAATGTGACCTTTACATCCCTTGATGGAGCAGTGTCATCATTGTCAAAGTATGCAAGCATGGTATTTTGCTCATCACCCTTAGCTGCACAAGCCCATAAGCCATCTCCGTTGCCAGAAGCTTCAACACTTGTCTTTTGTGTGTAAAGCTGATTAAACATATAGAATGGATAGTATCCCTTGAGGCACTTTGCCACGATATCGGTATTAAACATACCATTCATTGCACATGGGCGTGCATCATAATACATTAGCATATCAAGCTCTTCATTTTGTGACATTGCCATCACAGCAGCAATAAAGGCAGCTCCCTTGATCTTTTTCATTTGCTCAAGAGAATATATCCATTCATCGCCTGTCCAGCCTTTAACATAGTTCCATTCGTTTAGAATGCTCTCGCAATTTGTTAGCCCATAACGATTGAGCATGTCTTTCATTACGCGAATACGGTATTGAATGTCCTCAACCTTTTGTGCATAAATATGCCAGCTGAAGAAGTCTGGCTTAACCTCACCAAGGCTCTTAAAGAAATTATTGCACCATTCGTTGTCCTTTGATATAGCCAATGCAGGACCACCAATTTTAAGGTGTGGGAATTGTGTCTTTAAGTGTGTTAGGGTAATGTTGAAAAGCTCGTAAAATTCTTTCGCAGTTCCACCCCAGCAGCGCTTATGCTTGCTATCGTCAGAATCTAGGTCTGCTTCGTTCCAAATCTCCCAATATTGAATATCGTAGTGGAAGCCATTTGCCCAGCCTTCGGTGTAGTGTCGAATAATGTGCTCGCAAATAATTGCCCATTTCTTGAAATCCTTTGGTGGCAAGGTGTTGTACTTCTTTGACCAATGCTCAATCTTAGAACCAAAGCGATAGAAGGTTCTTGTGCCAGCAAATTCTGTTACTTTGATATATTCATCGGTTAGCACAAAGTCGTAGGATTCTGGATCGTATGGGTCTTTGTCAAAATCGCGAAAAATGAAATTAACGTCAACAATATGCTCACCACCATAGTTTGCATAGAATGCAGCATCATGGTTTCGTGCAAAAGGAATGCCTGCCTTTTGGTAATGACCCATATTTGTAATACGCTGATCCTCTGCAAATTTATACACAGGACCATTGTTTACTGCGTGCATTGGCTTTACTTTTCCATTTTCTTTGGAAAAATCTACAATTATTTCACTCATATTGACCTTTCAAAAATATGCCCTAACTCTTAAGTTTTTGTACTAATTTATAGTAACATATTTTTGAGTGTGTTTAAAGAGGAAATATGAAATCACAGATGGCCGCTTGCGCTCTGGCCTTCGGCGAAACACGGAGCACACGTAGTGTGATTTTCCTGAGAACGGAGACACGGAGAGTTTTTGGAAATATCGTAGAAAGGGGCTTCAGCCCCTTTGACGTGCAATAGCACGATCCTGCCTGCGTGGAGGCTACAAGGGTGGGGCTCTGCATTTCTGCGTCCCACCGTACATCACGTGCGTCACTTGTATCACGACCACAGCATCTCTGTGCTCTCTGCGGGGGATAATACTGCCGTAGCGTTATATTAAAAAACGAGAGAAGTTTTTTGCCTCTCTCGTTTTTGAATTGCTTAATCTACAGGGATGACTTCTACATCAAATTCATCAATACCAAGTTTGTTTCGTTTATCCATAAATTTTCTTGGTAGTTTTATGCTGGTTAAACTTTTACAGTCATGAAACACATCGTCACCGATAGTTGTTACACTATCTGGAATCACAATGCTGGTTAAACTCTTACACCTAAAGAATGCACTTTTGCCGATGGTTGTTACACTATCTAGAATTACAATGCTGGTTAAACTCATACAACCAGAAAATGCATAGTCACCGATAGTTGTTACACTATCTGGAATCACAATGCTGGTTAAACTCGTACACCAAGAAAACGCACTTTTGCTGATGGTTGTTATACTTGATGGAATTACAATGCTGCTTAAACTAGAACAATGAGAAAATGCCCAGTCGCCGATGGTTGTTACACTATTTGGAATCACAATGCTGGTTAAATGACAACAGCTATAAAACGCATAGTCGCCGATGGTTGTTACACCTTCAGGAATTATAATGCTGCTTAAAATAAAACAATGAGAAAATGCGAAGTTGCCGATAGTTGTTACACTATCTGGAATTACAATGCTGGTTAAACCATTACAATCAGAAAACGCTCTGTCGCCTATAGTTGTAACCGGAAGATTCTTTAAATTAGAAGGTATTTTAACTTTTCCCGTTGCTTTTGCTTTTAATATTACAATACCATTACCATTGCGAGTATATTCCAATTTCATACCATCTATCGTTTCTATATGGTTTTTGCCTTCAATAAGGTCTGAGTTTGAAACATTATAAGCACATGATGATAATGCGAAACCTACAAGTGCTAACGCCAATAAAATTAAATATTTTTTCATATTATTCTCCAAAAATAAGTATCAACCTTTTTCTATTTTTTTATTATTATATAAAAATTTAAAAATCTGTCAAATGAACACAACCTTCATTCCATTAGGGTATTAGTATTCATGCATTGCATTTTTATTGAAACCACAAAATCCCTAAATGACACGAAAGTTGGAGCGATTTTGTAGAATATATCAAGTAGAATTTATAATCCACAGAATATAAAAACTTTTCGTGTGTTTCGTGGTTGCTAAAACCGCATCTCGCGTGCACACAGATTGGTCGCTTGTGCTTGAGCCTTTGGCGAAACACGGAGGACAGAGAGGAACGGAGGCACGGAGAGTTTTTGGAAAATATCGGGAAATGGGCTTCTGCCCCTTTGGCGTGCAGTAGCACGCTTCTGCCTGCGTGGAGGCTAAAAGTGCGAGGGTTGGGCTCCACGTTTCTGCGTCCCACCGGCGTCATGTGCGTCACATACACGCTTGTGTCTGAGACTAGGTGCAAATAGCATCAGTTGTTTTATAAATTTACAAAATCATTGATTTTACTTGCAATAATTATTGTAATTTATTATAATTTTGGCGTTGTTTAATTCGAGAGGATATTGATTTTTCGTGTCTGTATTAAAGATATAAATGCGGAAATGTGTCAAAATGTAAAGAAAATCCTTTATTATTGACAAATGTCCACACCAAGGCGAAAACTGCAATGATTGCCAATATTAGTGTATCTTAATATTTTGAATAACTATTATTACGGAAAGAGTTTTTTACAATGTTTGACTTGATTGCTTTCTTAATAATTATTTATGTTGTTGTTTTGATTTTAAAGTCTCCTACGATTAAAGGTAAATTTGGTGAGGGGCTAGTTTCGTTTTGTTTTTATAGGTATTTAGATAAGAGTAAATATCGAGTTTTAAATAATGTAATGATTAGTGACAATATGGGAGGAACTACCCAAATAGATCATATTGTGCTATCAAAATATGGTATATTTGTTGTTGAAACTAAAAACTATAAGGGATGGATTTATGGTGATGCTAAATCCAGAACTTGGACACAAGTAATTTATAGGAAGAAGACAAAATTCCAAAATCCTTTTTTTCAAAACTACAAACACATTCAATGTTTAGCTAATACAATATGTGTTCCTCAAGAGTGTCTCCATCAAATCGTATTTTTCGCAGGAGAGTGTGAATTAAAGACAAAAGATAGGATGCCAGAGACAACCTTCGAGCGTGGAAGTGTGATGTGTAATTATATAAAATCATTTACTCATGAATGTTTTGACTATTTACAGGTTGAAGCAATAGAAAAGCGTATCTTAAATGCCCAGACAGAAAACACTTTCCTAAACAGGCATGCCCATAAGTCTTATGTTCGCAATATCGTCAAAAAGAGATAGTTTTGTGTAAATTCTTTGCGAAAATCTCAAATAAGCAACTTGGTCTTCTTTTTTCGCTAGTGCTCTGGCCTTCGGCGAAACGCGGAGCACACGTAGTGTGATTTTCCTGAGAACGGAGACGCGGAGGGGTGCTGGGCAATTGTTAATATTTGCTTGCACAATTCTCCCTTGTCCTCCGCAAAAATCACACTATGTGTGTCCGTGTTAAGCGAAAGCAACGAGTGAGAATTGCAAATAGCATTATTTGTTTTATAAATTCACAAAATTATTGATTTTACTTGCAATAATTATTGTAACTTATTATAATTATGGCGTTGTTTAATATTAAAGTATTGAACGGTTCAGTTTTGCTTGTTAAATTGTTAGTAAAGTGGTAAAATGGAGGTGCTTGAAAAATGTAAATGTATAGTGTAATGTTTATTCGTAAAGGTTAGTTTTTTATGTTTGTTAAATAAAATGATTTTCATAATATTTAGTTTTATTTTTTTATATAGAGGGTTTTATGGATTCAAAAACATTTCATGGTCAAGTATTTGATGATGCAACAAAAACAAAATTAGAGTTGTATCGTATTTATTTAAACGAGTGGCTTCCTGTTTTTTTGAACGGTGTAAATGCAAGTTATATTAAAAACATTAATATAGTTGATTTTTTCTGTGGTCCAGGCATGGATTCAGATGGTGTAGCTGGTAGCCCTTTAATAGCTCTAAATGCTGTTTCTGATGCATTAGAAAAGAATCGAGACCGATTGTCTCCTTATGTTCGTGTGAATCTTTATTTTAATGATATTGATCAGTCTGTTATTTCGAAGCTTAAAGATGTGCTTCTAGAGCAAAAATATGATGATAATAGGATTAGTATGTTTTGTTCAAGTAAACCATTTCATGAATGTTATAATAGTTTTGCTTCACTAAAAGATGGTATACTACGGCAGGATTGTTCTGCAAATTTTCTTTTTATTGACCAATTTGGGGTAAAAGAGGTTTCTCAAGAAATTTTTCACGATATGCAACAGATTAGTCGAACGGATTTTATGTTTTTTATTGCGGCATCTATTGTTAATAGAATGCATAATCAGCCAAGTATCAAGGATAAAATTCCAGTTTTGACTGAGAAAGAAACTCAACGCATAAATGCAAAAAATGTTGTTCGTATCCTTGCTGATGCTTATAAGCGATGGAAGATTGGTGGTAAAGATTTTTATTTAGGACAATTTGCACTACGTAAACCTAAAAGTCCAAATGTAAATGGATTGATTTTTGGGTCAAGTAATATATTAGGGTTAGATAAGTTTTTGCAAGCAGCATGGAAAGTTGAACCAGTTTTTGGTGAGGCTAATTATTCTGTTGATGATAGTGATTTAAGACCAGAAGCACCTTTTTTGTTTGATGAATTAAATGTGCCCACTCGTACAAAACAATTTAATAAAAATTTAGAAGATGCAATTTGTACAAAACAAATAAAAACGAATCATGAAATTTACTATTTTTCTTTGCAACAAGGTTTTTTACCTAAACATGCGAGAGAGGTTGTAAAAGAATTACAAAAAAGGAAGGTTTTGCTTAATTCAAAAATTTCAATTTCAAATGATTGTTTGAAAAGTTGTCCTATTGAATTAGAAATAAGAGGTGAAGTATGAATATAATTTATGAACCTAAAGGACGGGCAAAAGAATATTCAGATTTGGCTTGTAATGTGTATATGGGGTGCCCTCATGGATGTACCTATTGTTTTGCACCTGGATGTATGCGAAAAAAGGCAGAGGAGTGGCATGGACAAACGTATATTCGCTCAAAAGCGCTTGAATTATTTAGAAAGGATGCAAAAAAACTTTATGAAACACATGATAAACGACCAATTCTTTTTAGTTTTTTAAGTGATCCTTATCAACCATTAGAGGGAGAACTGCATTTAACAAGACAATGCTTGCAGATTGTCAAAGAGTATGGTTTATCCAGCAAAATTTTAACAAAAGGTAAAGCGGAGTATATTGAACCTGATTTAGAACTGATAAAGGCTGCTGGTACTGAGCTTGGAATAACGATTTCGTTTATGGATGATGATAAACGTCGTATTTGGGAGCCAGAAGCTGCACCTATTGAGGAAAGAGTAATAATTTTAAAAAAAGCCCATCAGATGGGTATATATACGTGGGTAAGCCTTGAACCAGTCATAGACCCCAAAGAGGCTTTACGAGTGATTAGTGAGCTTTCACAATTTGTTGATTATTGGAAAATAGGCAAACTTAATCATAATAAAGAGGTAGAGAAATCAGTCGATTGGTATGGTTTTCGTGTAAAAGCAGAGGAACTACTAGAAAAAATAGGTGCTAAATATTATATTAAGGAAGATTTACGCAAGGCAAAAAAAAATTAACAATATCTGAGAGACAAGAACATACCAGATTGTTTTAACCGAGCGCCAATAACCATCCTACGTCTACTTTCTACAGGGCTAGAGCCAGTGAAAAGCCCGTCTTCAATGTATTTATCGTATTGCGTTTTGTCAACATTGTCCTTAAAGTATTTTAAGGTTTTACTCATGTCATTTCTCCTTGATTTCGGACATGCTTCTTCCGCTGCTTTTTTGTACGGGCCTGCTTCTGCCGAACGTGCGACTTCTTCAACAAGATCTGGTGTGTAACGCCCAATAAGCCCCATTTGTTCGTCCTACGGGTAATGTCCACAACGATTGATTTTGTCGTAGTAGTATGTCCTTTTGATAGTGCCGACATGCCCGAACCTACTGATAATGTCTATGTTCTTAGTGCCTGCATTACGTTCTCCAGGTTTGGGCGTATACTTTACCTTTGTAGCTTCAGATTGAAGGATTGCTGAGAGAAGTTTACGACAAATTCCAGTAGCAGCTTTCTCCATAGCATGTTCAAGTTGCGAAGTGCATCCAATGCCGTCTTTCGCTATTGAATCTAATGCCGCATTTGCTATTGCTTCAAGTTCCGTACCGCCTTCAAAGCAGATTTGGTGTACTTTTTTTTGAGGTCGATTCTGCAGCAAGAATTGACTCAGCATCACTGCGGGACAATTCCATGAGAAGCTCCTTTGCACGCTTACCACCGTTGACAGCCTCCTCAAACTCGGCAAGCCGTTCTTCTGGTATATGCATTGCGTGGTTTTTGCCATCCTGCCACCACTGCAGGTTATGATAGACGGCAATTGTACCGTCTGCAAGTTTTTTGCGGTTTTCACAAATTTTACCCTGAACTGCGAACGGAATGTTCTCTAGTTTCCCTAATATTTCTGTCCTGCGGCGTATTTCTGTTTTCATGTTCTATGGTATAATAAATAATATTACAAAAATCAAAGTTTTTTATAAAGTTTTTGCAGAAAAATCTCTTTGCACCCTTAAATTCACAAAATTATTGATTTTACTTGTAATAATTATTGTAATTTATTATAATTTTGGCGTTGTTTAATATAAAATATTGAACGGTTCAGTTTTGCTTGTTTTGTCCCTAAAAAGATGGTAAAATAAGAGAAATTTGGTTAACAATTACCTTTGGTAATTAGTTTTGTGAGAGTAGTAAATAATTTGGTCTTTAGGGTGGGCTTTGTCGTGCGGCTTTCACGGCTTTCCAGAGCCTTAGATGCCCGCACTCCAAGGCGAGCCGTTTAACAACAAATGTAAAGGCCAAAGGTGGCTTATTGGGTATTTTTTGAGAAAATGGGGAAAGATAGATGATTAGAACATCCTTCGCAGAATTCATTTTTTCTACTAACACAAATGGTAGTGGTAAGGCCGCGTCTTATATACGTGCGCTCGATATGCTTGGTCCGATTTTGACGAAGCATTATCCTGATGCTGCAGCAAAAAGTTTTTTTATAGTTTGTGAAGGACAAAAGATGTCGCTTCCAGTTAAATTCCTACCATCTCAGAAGTTGCTCGAAAAGCATAGGGAATTGCTGGTGGGGTGAAAAATGTTTTATGGTAATGTGATAGAAGTGGTTGGAGCCATTATTAAGGATGGTGATAAGTATCTTATCGGACAGCGGCCGGCGCATAAGTCGCAGGGTGGTTTGTGGGAGTTTATGGGCGGGAAGATCGAGCCTGGGGAAACTCCTGAAGAGGCGCTTAAGCGCGAGTGTCTTGAAGAGTTGGCGCTAGAAATTGAAAACGAGCGGATTATTGATTCTGTTGTGCATGAATATTCAGAAAAGACAATTCGTCTTACATTAATTGAATGTAATCCGAAGAATGGATCAGTGCCGCAAGCATTGGAACATCAGGAGATTCGCTGGGTAACGGTATATCAAATGGGAATGCTTGAATTTGCGCCGGCAGACCAGAAACTGATATATAAACTTTTTCGTTAAGTTAATGATGATGTTAATCGAAAACAAGGGAATCAGTAAGCGATGGCAAATCAATTTTTGACTAATTACACAGAAGTGAAATTTCTTGATAAGCTGAAAGAAAACCTGCGCAGATGCAAGTCATTCTCATTTTCAGTCAGCTTTATAAAAAAGGCGGGCCTTGTTCTGCTGTTTAAGGATATTGAAGCTGCTGTTGAGCGTGGAGCGCAGGGACGTATTATCACCTCTACATATCAGAACTTTACTGATATTGAGTCGATAAAGAGCTTCTTTGCACTTCAATGCAAACATACTAATTTCGAGTGCCATCTTGATTACGAGTGCTTTCATGATAACAAGTATTCCACTCTTGGTTATCATTCAAAAGGATACCTTTTTGAGTTCGACGATTTCTATGAGGTAATTGTAGGTTCTTCTAATATTACTCGTTACGCATTGCTCAAAAATATCGAGTGGGATGTAGTTGTTCGTGAAAGCAAGCCTGAAGTGTATAGTCAAGCATATGCAGAATTTGATGATAAATGGGAGGCAACGCATCTTCTGAATAGTGAAATTATCAATCGGTATTCTAGTAAACTCAACTTTGCGATTGAACGTTGGGATATGGATTATGATCTTACCCCAAGCAGCATAAAGCCCAATTTTATGCAACGAAAGGCGCTGAAAGAACTGAACCGTTATAGAGCAATAGGCACAAATCGTGCTCTCGTTGTAGCGGCTGCGGGAAGTGGTAAGACTTATCTTGCCGCATTTGATGCGCTCAATTTCGATCCGAAGCGACTTTTGTATATTGTTCACGAAGGATCAATTCTGAAAAAGTCACTTGAAACATTTTCGGAAGTATTCGGGAATCGTGTAACCTATGGTATTTTTAGCGGAGAACATAAAGAGATAGAAGCGAATTTTATATTCGCAACCAACATTACGATGTATAAATCTCTCGAGTTGTTTGCTAAGAATGAGTTTGACTATATTATTATAGACGAATGCCATCACGCAACCGCGGAAACATACAAGGAGATCATTGAATATTTTGAGCCTGAATTCTTGCTTGGATTAACGGCTACGCCGGAACGTATGGACAATCAGGATGTGTTCGCTTTGTTCGACAAGAATGTGCCGTATGAGCTGCGTTTGCGCGATGCTATTATCAATGAACTTGTTGTGCCGTTCAAGTATTATGGTGTCCGAGACACACTTGTCGATTACGGACTCACTAAGAGTGAAGAACGCCGTATGATTGCACAGCTCGCAAATGAGGAGCATGTCGAATTTATATCATCGCAAATCGAATCACATAGAGGTCAAGGGAAGTTGAAGGCCATTGCTTTCTGCCGTAATGTTACACACGCAAGAATGATGAGCGAAGCAATGGGAGAACGATATAAAACTGCCTATTTGACAGGTAGAAACGATATCGGTGAGCGTATTCGCGCTTATAACGATTTGCAGAACGATGATGCAGATCTCGAAATTCTGTTTACTGTTGATATTCTAAATGAAGGTGTTGATATTCCCGGCGTCAATATGGTGTTGTTTCTTCGTCCTACAGAATCCTCGACAATCTTCATTCAGCAGCTCGGTCGTGGTTTGCGTAAATACGATAATAAGCCACACGTAACTGTTCTTGATTTCATTGGTAATAGTTATAAAAGAAGTGTTCAAATTGCATTTGCATTAGGCAGCCTTTCGAGAAACTTAATTCTTGAAAAGAAGCTGATGCAACAGCTTGTTCGTGATGATTTTGAGGCACTTGGACTTAGCGAATATGGTGTTGAGATTAATGTTGATGACCTAAGTAAAGAAGAAATTATTAATTTTATAGAAAATGAAAACTTTAACAGCCTATCATATTTGAAACAGGACTATTTTAATTTCAAAAAGTACATTAATTCGGAGTTCTATCCGAAGCATATGGACTTTTTGAATAACGACTGCGCACCTGATTTGCTTAGATTTATGAGTATCAAAATCGGTGGTAAAAAGAATTTTTCTTACTATAACTTCCTTCGTGGAATTGAAGAAGAAAATCTTCCGGCATTCTCGGAAAAACAAGTGTTGTTTGCAAATTATCTCTCTGCACAGCTTCCGCTTGTTAGAAAGCATGAGTATCTGATTTTTGATTGTCTGCTAAAGGGGATTGATGATATTGCAGAAATCAAAAAGTTTTTGCATCAGAATATTGGCGGGTGTAGAGAAGATGAAATTCAGCACGCTCTCGATTATATATATAAGAATGGCTATGTAAGTAAGGAAGAGGATAAGCTTAGGCTTTCCGTAGAGATTGACGAAGATTTCAAGGAGTACATTCTTGATTTATTGTCATATGGGTTGACCCGTTTTAGTATAGATTTTGGCGATGAATCTGATTTTAAGTTGTGGCAGAGTTATCGTATGGATCAGGTGCAGATGAAGTTTTTGCAGAATCCTCAGTATAATCAGGTCGGTACATATTATTATGGTAAAGAAGTTGTGATTTTTGCATCTCTAAAAAAGGATTTGGCAGAGGAAGATAGGCTAAATTATAACGATAAGTTTTTAGAGCCTGATCTATTCCAGTGGGAGAGTATGGCCAACGTTTCAGCTGCCGATGTCGAGAAGCAACAAAAAAGCGAGCATGCTTATCTGTTTATCCGTAAGGTGTCTAACGAAAACGGTATCGTTTTGCCCTTTATTTATGTTGGGAAAGGAAAGATGACCAATCCTCGTAAACAGGTGAAGTCCGATAAAGCAAAAGGCAAGGATGTTATAACTTATCTTTACGATATAAAAATGGAGAACGAATTGCCAGAATACTTACAGTATGATTTTGGATTGAGTAAATGAAAATGGGGCTTTACGTGAGTTCTTGATAAATGCAATCATTCATCGCGATTATTTTCTGGAAAATGCTCCTATCAAGTTTTGCGAGTAAAAAAAGAACAGGATAGAGATTTCTAATCCCGGAGGGCTTTTCGGTCGAGCGAAACCCGATAATTTCCCGTTTGTAAATGATTATAGAAATCCAATGCTGGCAGAGGCTATGAAAGTGCTTGGTATGGTGAATAAGTATAATCGCGGCATTGCCAAGGCGAACAAGGAATTGGAAAAGAATGGTAATCCCAAGGCGCAATTTGATGTCAATGAGCAGACAGAGTTTCGGGTTACTATTATTTCAAACGGCGAAAGTGGCCAAATAAACATCAAATATGGATAGATAACAGAGTAATGCTAAAAGCCAGCTTTCGGCTACTATTTGCAAAATCCAACTAATTCTGCCAAATAACCTCGCACTTTTAGCCACCACGCTAGCCTGAACTACTAGTCATGCTTTGCAAAAAGCAAACATTTATGGTTTAATATGTAACAATGAGATGAGGAACTATTATATGAATGCTGAATTATGCAATATGTGCATGGTAATGGACAATGAAGGTCGCGTGTTAGTGCAGGAGCGTTTACCCAAGCCAACTAACCCTTGGTGTGGTTTGACCTTTCCTGGAGGACATTTGGAGCATGGAGAATCAATTGTTGAATCAACAATTAGAGAGATGAATGAAGAAACAGGTTTGATAGTTTCAAATTTACAAAATTGCGGCTTTGTTCAGTGGTATAACCCAGCAAAAGATCTTCAATATATTGTTTTTCTATTTAAGACAAATACCTATACTGGAACACTCAAGGATTCTGCCGAAGGCAATGTCCGTTGGATGACGCTAGATGAAATGCGTAGCGGCAACCTCGCACCAAATATGGATCGCTATATCGATGTCATACTTAATGATAACCTACCTCAAGTCTATGGAGTTGTTGGGTCTGGTCTCACCTCATGGGAAGGCTAACCAAAATCCATCATACTTATATTTCGTAGTTTCAATTACGCCATAAATCTCTCCGTGTTTCGCCGAAGGCTAGAAGCGAGAGCGTTTAAATCGTTTCACTCATTGCTTACGCTCAACACGGACACACGAAGTGTGATTTTCACGGAGGTAATGAAGAAAAGTGCAAGCAATAATTACCCTAGAAAACTCTCCGCGTCTCCGATCCTCTCTGTCCTCCGTGTTTCGCCGAAGGCCAGCACGCGAGTGCGATGCACGTGATGCTGGTGGCATCACGCATTATGGTTGCCAGGATGGGGCAATGTCAAGGGCGAAGGCTTCTTCGCCTGTTATGCCTCTACCCATGCCAGCTAAGCCAGCAATCATAGCTGCATTATCACCACAATGCTTTGGTAGTGCTAGCAATAGCTGCACCTTACGCTTATCGCATAGCTCCATTAGCTTTTCACGTAGGCGTGAGTTAAGTGACACACCGCCACCAACAGCTAGATATTTCATGCCGACTAATGCTTTGTCGCAACGCTTCACAATGGCATTAACTACTGCCTCCTGATAGTCAGATGCAATTTGTGCTACATCTGCATCGCAGGTTGGTGGTGTGTGTGTGACATAATGTAGGAGCGAGGTCTTTAGTCCGCTGAAGCTCATGCAAAGCTCGTGATTAAGTCCCCCTGTCTCAGTACCTTCGCGAACACGTCCTTCTGGGAAGATATTTTTGCGTGGTGGAGTGGTGCGACCAAGCTTATCAATGATTGGACCGCCAGGATAGCCTAATTTGAGCAGCTTTGCTGCCTTGTCTAATGCTTCTCCAGCTGCATCATCTACTGTGCGTCCGATTAACTCTAGCTTGCCATATTCTTGAATTTTAAATAGGCTTGAGTGTCCACCAGATACAGCCAATGCAAGCATTGGTAATGCCTCATGTGGGTCTGGGGCAGATGGATTAAGAAATACAGAATGCACGTGTGCTTCAATGTGGTTAATTGCAATAAGTGGCTTATTAAGCTTTCTTGCTAAGCCTTTGGCAGTTGACCAACCAACTAAGAGTGAGCTTGCTAGACCTGGGCCACGAGTTGCAGCAATGGCATCAATTTCATTCCAGCTTAGCTTTGCCTCTTCCATTGCTTGCTTAATTATGCCAGGAAGGAGCATAATGTGGCAGCGTGAGGCAATTTCTGGAACAACACCACCATAAGGTGTATGCTCTGCCTGTGTGTGTACTACATTTGATAGGATGGTGCGTCCATCCTTTACAATAGCTGCTGAGGTTTCATCACAAGAGGTTTCAATACCGAGAACAATCATTGTTTTTCTCCTAGATTTGTCTTAAAAAAGAATAGTCCTAATATTGCACCGAAGGCAATACCTATGAGGTGTGCAGAGGCTGCAATATTTGTTTGTTTAATAAAAAATTCAATAGCATTACCTGCGAAAATCAATGTGGCCAGTAGCCATGCAGGCATTGGGATTGGAAGTGGAACAAAAATGATAAGCTTATCCCTTGGATTTTTTGCAACATAAGCTCCAACTAGAGCCAGTACTCCAGCGGATGCACCGATGCATGGTGTTGTTGAGGTTAGCCCAGAAAGTAGAACCCAACCAATTCCACCAAGAATGCCTCCTAGAAAATAGATGATTAAAAAGCGTGTAAGCCCATATTGTCGCTCAATGGCTGTGCCAATGGTCAATAAGCCTATCATGTTGAAAAGCAGATGTGACCATGATCCATGTAGAAACATATAGGTAAATGGGGTCCAAAAGAATCCACAAGAAATGCCAATCCCATGAATAGAGAGTAGGAATGTTAGCACGTCATCTATAAGAAGATAATTTGCATCAGGATGAAGCAATACTGTTTTTACAGGTGCAGCAGCAGTTACTAGCTGTGCAAGATATGTTATCACACAGATAATAGCTATTGTAATTGTTGCTATAGAGAATCTCTTCTCTTTTGTTGTTACTGCCTGCTCTTGCATATTAAATAGCTGCCTCATTTTTTTCTGCACGAATTGAATCAACGATATAGCAAACAAAGCCAGCAATGGTTATCACTGCAATGAGTAAAATGTAAAGCTTATTTACTAATGGTGTCACTTGTGTTAGCTCAATAGTGTGCGAACCCTTTGATAGTGGAATGGCTTTATAGAAAGCATTTGCTGTAAACGTTTCTGCAGGCTTTCCATCAACGGTTGCTTGAAGGTTGCGGTTAAAGAAATAGTTGTGTCTAATGTAGAGCATGCCATTTTCTTCTTCGCAATTTGCCTCTATTTTTGCTGAACGGTATTCTGTGTCTGAAGGTTTTACAATCCACTTTGCTGGGGTAGGAGCCTTTGGGCTGGTGCTAGAAAGCTGATTTGTTGTATCAGAAATTACAAGGCTCTTGTAAACATCAAAGGTTGACTTTGCCATAGCGTCAAGTGGCTCTATTTCTGAGGTGACAGTTGAATAGCTATAATATACGCCTAAACCAGCTGGAATATCCTTTTGGGCAAGGAAATAAATGGCTTCAGTTGTTGGCTGAACTTGAGCAAAGGATTGTGCTTGTGGATTGAAATTGTAGCATCCAATGAAATCAAACATTCCTGTATTCATAAAGGCTTGAGCCTGGTTGAAGGTCAGGATATAAAGCTGTGTACCCATTAGCGGCCAACGTTTTGGTAGTCCATTGCGGGCTGTGGCTCCAGCAAATGCAGGTGAGCCTTGAAATGCAAGGACTGATTTTTCTTTAGGATTTGATGTGGAGAATGGATCTGCAGAGTAGAGCCCTTTGTTTTCTAAACACTTGAAATCATCAAGCTGAGGGAGAATTGTTTGTAGTCCTAGATAGGAGTATGCTCCTCCTTCTTCAAGCTTATCTCCCAGCTTTTTCTTTGCTGCTTCGAGGAATACGGAATCATTTGTTATTGTGTTAATCTTTGAGGTATGTACAAAGTTAGTTGCTTGCTTTGTCATATCAAAAACAATCCCTATGAGGAGGATTCCGCAAACTACATAGCGGGCTGGCTTACCATTGATGATAGGGTTTTTAATGGTCAGTAGTCCAATGCCGACGCTGCCACAAATTGCAAGCCAAGCAGCACTACGAAATGCCTCTTTATATTGAGCAAGGCTTAGTGGAAGAAAATGCTTAATGGCATCTGGATTAGCATTAAAAGCTTCTGAAAGACGATTTGAAATTGCGTCGGTATTGCTAGACTTTATAAAGCAGAAGCCAGCAATGCCAATGAGTAGAAGCATTGAGATTCTGCCTACAAGCGTGACTCGTTTGTCTTCCTCGTTATGTTTTAATAGAGCATCAATACCAAAAGCGAGAAGTACAGCGATGCCTAATTCAAGTATATGGATAAATTTTACTGGACAGCGAATCATATCCATCACAGGAAGCTTATAAAATAGGGCGTAGATAGGTGTAAAGCGCCCTAATGAAAGAAGCATTGTTCCGATTATGATTGTAAGCCAAACTAATCCTACGCCTTGATAGTCGGGTGCTTGAGCTGGCAATGCTGTTGCTTCTTGCGTTGCTTCTGATTTTTTGCGGAATAAAGCAAAGCAAAGAATAATTGTAAAGAGAGCTATTCCAACCTGAAGCATACCTGCGTAGAGGTTGTGCTGACGGTAGTTTGCAAACATATTGCTATTTGGCTTCCAGTCGTGGGGGCGACCCAATTCTCCGATATAAGGTGCTTTAGGGTTACCTGTGTCAAAGCCATAAGCAGAAGGAACAGCTAGTTCAATCAATTCATCTGGTGGAAGACTCCAGCCAGTGGCGAATATCCAATTTGAATCCATTTTTTCTTCTGCATTTGTGGCAGAGTCAGAAGCCTGAACTGTAGCTTCCTTTGATTGCTCAAGCTGCTCTTGGCGTCCTTTAATGATATTCTCAAAAATATTTCGTACGGCTGGTGTACCAATGATTGCAAAGAATACGATGAGGGCAATGATTGATAGCCCTAAATGAAGCCCATTCTTTGAAAAATATGCTTTCCATCCATATCTTGTTGCGATGGTGCAAAGTCGAGCAATAGCATAGAAAGCAAGTGCTCCAACAAATAAAAGGAAAATATCTGGCTGGTAGGTTAGCCCAGCTGCAACTGATGCAGCAATTAGCACAAAGTGGTACCATTTACATTTGTAGCCAAAGGAAATTATTTTTTCAATGAGTGCAAAGCAAAGAATTGCATAAGGCATCATTATTAGGTAGCCACGATGACCAGCAGAGAACAAGGTAAAGTGATAGCCAGATAATGCCATTGCGACGGCACCAATGACTGAAGCCATTTTATCTAGCTTCAAAACTCGTAAATAGTGATAAGTGGACAGTGCCACGAGTATGGTGATAATGATGTAGCCTATATCGCTATAGTGAATTGGACTAATCAATAGCTTCCAAATTGTATCAAAGGAAAAGGCTGATGGGGAAAAATTGTAGAAGCTATACCAAACATGGCTTTTTGCATAAGGACCAAGCTCAGTAGGAGAGTCTGGTGAATTTAGAATCGTATCGGCAGCTAGTGCTGGGTAGAAGATAATGCAGCTAACAGCTGTCATCAAAAGTGCTAGCAGAATATATGGAAAATACGATTTTTTGAAAAAGTTTCTCATGGTTCTAATTTAAGTTGTAGCTGAATGCAAAGCAAAATATGGCTTTGCATTCAGCTTAGCTTGTTAAAATTTAACCCCACAATTGTGGTTGATTTATAGTGCTGGTCCAAGCTTTGGGTTTGCTGGTAGAGCAGCAATGGTTTCAGCAATTAGTGTTGAAATCTCATCAATATCCTTTAGATTTACGATTTCAACTGCTGAATGCATATAGCGTAGTGGAATGCTGATTAGGTTTACTGGCACGCCTGAACGAGTCATGCGAATAGCAAAAGCATCTGTTCCATTGCCGCGGTTACGAATCTGTGTCTGTGTCTTGATGCCAGCCTTTTCTGCTGCCTTGTCAACAAGCTTATTTAGGGCGACATCAAATGCTGGACCTCTTCCAATAACTGGGCCACCACCTAGGCGAATATTGCCAACCTTTGCTTCTTCACCGCGTGGGTGGTCTGAAGCGAAGGTTACGTCAACAGCAATACCACCATGTGGATCGATGCCATAAGCTGCTGCTTGACCACCGAGCAAGCCAACCTCTTCCTGTGTTGCACTTACTACATAAAGTCCAACATTAATTTTTCTTTTTGCTAGCTTACGAAGTACCTCTGTCATGATAAATACGCCAGCACGGTCATCCATACCACGCATAGAAACATTGTCATTAAGCATATCGCGCCAATCTGCATTTACAACGCCAGATGTGCCAATAGGAGCCCATTCCATTGCTTCCTCTAAAGACTTTGCACCAATATCAACCCATAGCTCAGAAATATCCTTTACGCCCTCACCGCGCTCCTTTGCATCCATAAGATGGATTGCTTTTCTACCGAAGCAGCCGTGAACAGGTCCCTTAGGTCCGTTTAGGATGATGCGTTCACCAGGTAGAAGCTGGTTGTTTATTCCACCAAGAGGCTGTACGCGGAGGAATCCCCTGCTATCGATGTGCTGCACAATAAAGCCAATCTCATCAATATGTGCATCAATGACAAAGCGGAATTTTGCATTTGGGTTCTTAATCATGATAAGGTTGCCATGCTTATCTAGTTCAATCTTATCTGCATAAGGCTTTACACGCTCTGCAACCAAACGCTGTCCCTCCATCTCGAAGCCAGTTGGTGTAGGAATAGCCATAAGTTTCTTAAAGAATTCAAGTGCTTTTTTATCCATAATTTTACCTCGTTGTTATTGTCTCAAAAATAATTTTTGCTGAAAGTGGTGGTTGAGTAGAGCTTGATACATTGTTTGATTTTGTTTGTAATTCTATTGAGGCTACTCGGAAGCGTGGCAAACCAAGCTCCTGCTCAGCATGATAGATATGCTTATAGAGTGAATCAATTGAGCAATTATTGAAGAAGGCAGTAAGGGAAGATGCCTGAAGATTAGTTTCTGGAATTTCTCTAGTTTTTTCTTCAGAGATTGTTGCACCTTGACTTTTTAGATAATTTACCAATGCATAATATTGTGTACCAGATTGAGCAGAGAGCTCTTTGGTTATAGAGTCATATTTTGCACTCTCAGTTAATTCTATACTCAATTCTTTAGTAATAAGCTCACGATTTGCCTGCATTGCAGCTAGCTCTTTATTGTGCTTGCTTGCACTTGAAAATAGCATAACTATTGACAAAAACCAAAGAATGCAAGAAATAATTAAAAGGGTAGTTGTTTTATCTAGCTTCATATTTAAATCCTTCAAATTATTTTCCTGGGAAAAGCTGGAAGCTTATGCGTTCTGCATTTTCTTTGAGTTCTTCTGTCAGCACGCATTTAATACCATTGGCATTAAGCTCAGAGACAAGAGAGTTAATATCGTCACGATTTGCTGCAGAGCCAGAGGCAATCAAGCCATTTTGGTCAAGAGAAACAAAACCGAGAGTAATTCCATATTTTTTGCAAAGCTGCATACATTTAGGGAGCATTTGAGAAGCAATAAGCGATTGCTCTGCATTTATTATGCTTTGATCAATACGAGCATTGTATGCTGATTTAGCCTCGTCAATAGCACGTGCACCCTTGATTTTGATATTATAGCCAGCCACCTGCTTAATAGAATTAGCAAAGTATTCTTGGTTTGCCTTCTTTATTTTAGAGGTGTTTGCAGTAATAAAAGCACTTGCAACAAATGTAATTATGCTAACAAGTAGAAGTATTGCCCCGATCTTTTGTTTGAGTGCTTGAGAAAAACCAAGTCCAGCCGAAATGGCTTTGTTGCTAGTAATGAAATTATACATTAGTGAGGATTTTGAGCCAGCACAAGCATTAGCAATAAAATATTCAGGGGACTGTGCCACATTTACTATACCAAGGGCAGGTCCCTCACGCATATCCTTAAGAATGGCATTTGTTGAAGAACCTGCGAGAAATAGAGCGACCTTTGAAAGATTTCCCTTAAATGCTAGCTTTAAACGCTTAATAATTTCCTTTGCAGAGGAATTATTGAATGCACTTGATGATAAAATTGTTTCTTTATTGCCGATGATAAGAAGAGAGGAATTCTCATTTGCGATGCAAAGTGCTCGCTCAGATTCGGAGCCCCAAGCTGGAGCTTCAGCAATTGCTGCTTCCCATATTTGTTGAATATAACCAACAATAGCGGTAGATGAAAGTTTGTTATTTGTTGCAAAGGCAATTGTTTCTGCCAGTTCAGTATTGGGAATAGTTTGAGCGATAAATGATGAGCCAAGTCTATTAAAGACAAACTTACATTCCTCCAGTTTAAATGGTAGCTGTATATTTAGAAGGGATGGAATAAGCTTTATTTGCTTATTACGTGATACAGGAGGAGGTGTTAATGATGAAACAATTATAGACTTAAATGGTGGGCAAATAATTACCTTATTTGAGGTCGAAGCAAGTTCTGAGCGTAGTTCGGATGTGGCATTAGCAAGCTCTGTCTGAAAAAATGGCGTTCCATTAGTAAATATGGAAACGCGTGGATTTTCAGACGAAATATCTACGCAATAGGTTGCTTTTGGTATGCTTTTAAATTTACTAGATTCTTCCATAATAATTTAGATATTTATTGCCGATTTAGATTTCACGCAAAAATTTTCTATATATTATAGTATAAGAGGGGATATTTTGAAAGCAAAAACAGAATAAGTAAAATTGCGTAGGTGCACGAGACGACGTGATGCACGAGATGCACGCGATGCCAAAGGGACGCAGAGACGCGGAGGACGCAGAGGTCGCAGAGCCATGACACCGAAAAAACACTAGCGGAATGAACTTTGCCTTGGCTATTGCTTTATCTATCGAAGCAATTTGGCAAATCTCATCCACTAGTGTGCTCGAACAGAAGCTTATTAAGATGCGGAGGTGATGCACGTGGTATTCTTTTTTATTAGAGAAGGCTAGAAAGTTTGACAGTTTGATAGTTGGCGAGTTTGATAGTTTTACAGTGGGGATGAGGGTGACAGAGCCGCCCGGTGTTGCAGGGGCTTAAGGTGGCAAGGTGCCAAGCTTTGCCTCCTTGAGCATCGCCATTAATCGCCAGTACACCCCCACAAATGACATTCAGACGTTTAGATGCGAAACCATTGTTTTTTTGCTCCTGCATGGACGTTAGACGAGAGACAACGCTGACGTGAGACAATTAGACATTTAGACGCTGTGACGCGAGACGTTAGACGTTGAGATTCCTCTGACGTTAGACGCTAGACAATTAGACGCCGCATCGCATTGACATGCGAGCATTGGACAAGAGACGTGAGACGCGAGACGCGAGAGGTTCCGACGCGAGACAATTAGACGTGAGAACTCTCTTTGAAGTGAAACGCTACTAACCTATCTTCCGTCTAATTGTCTGTGGGTCTCTTGTCCTTGTCTCACGTCTCGCGTCTCTTGTCTCATGTCCAAATGGGCGTGTCAACGCCTGCGGGATGCGTGTCAACGCATCGGATGGTCTCACGTCTAACCGTCTAATTGTCCGTTCAACGTCTCACGTCTTATTGTCTATCGGTTGTCTCACGTCTAACGTCGTTCAACCGTCTAGCGTCCTTTGCGTCTCTGCGTCCCTTCTTCGCACTTCTAGCCATCACGTACATCAGCTCCGCGTCGCAGCGCCCCTTTTACGCACTTTTGAAGCGTGCTAGTGCAAGCAAAGCGACTGAAAGTCGCTTCTCCAAACTCTTCCTACACGCTTGCGAGATGCACGTGACGCCGGTGGGACGCAGAGACGCGGAGGCCGAAAAAACTAGCGGAATAAGGTTTATACTGTTTCTGTTATTGCTTTTTACTTAAGTACGTTTTTTAGGTTTTCTAAAACCTTTTTATCATTATTAAGTAGCTCTCGTTCTAGCTTTGTGCCTAAGAATTTATTAAGATATTTCTTTGCTTCATCCTTATTATCAAGGACATTATAAATCTCAGCAAAATGCAAATATAATTCAGGTGGAATATAATCCCAATTTTCATCGATAGCAATTTGTTGTGCTCTTTCAAGAGTTGCTAAAGCTTCTTGAGCATCATGGGGATTTGCACGAACAATGCACACAGCTAGTGTGTCTAGAGCATTTAAATCTAATGGTTGAATCTCTTTGTCATGATCTTTTAATGCATCTCTTCCTACTTCGTAATCTCCACATTCTGTTAATGCAACAATTAGGTCATTGAGATATATTTGAGAATATCTGTTTTTGCTATATGCTTCTTTAATAATATATATAGCTAATTCTGGTTTGTTTTGTTGAAGAAAATAGCTACCAGCAGCATAATAAACCATGTCTGCCTCAAAATACTTTTTATCAATTAATATTTTTCCTTTAGTTAAATCAATTTTTTCTTTTTTAGGGTCTTTTATGCCACCAGTAATTAGTGTTGAAAAGGAATATAAATTATATAAGTAGCCAATAATTAGTGGATCACTACCATTATAGCTCATGACTGCATCATAGCAGTGATTCTTAAATTCAACGGCATTTGGATTAGACAAAATTTCTTCCATGGCTTTATTGATGATTAAAGCCCATTTTGGTGCTTTTTCGCCTTCATTTTCTATTATTTTGTCTATTATAACCTTTTGTGAATTTAGAGTCATCAAGCGAGAATAGCATAGTAATGCAACAATTGCCACTTGGCGATTATATTCATAATTTTCCAAGTAATATTCGGTTGCAGATTTTGTTAATAGTGTTTCATGATGAAGAATTCCATTCTCAATTACGAAACGAAGCTTTAGCTTTTCTGAAACATCGTTACGGCTTTCTATTTTAGAAATTATGTATTGTCTGCCTAAACGACTATATTCATCATTTTTATTTCGAATGATAGAGTATAATGTAAAATAATTATTTGCTGTAAAATCAGAAAGTTTTTTTGGAAGATTGTACTTTTTAAGCGTATCCACAAGTTGTTTGTTGAATTCTTTGCTATTAGGAACACTTCCTTTTTCAAAGTCGCTTTTGTTGCTTTCTGATATTTTTTGTAAAGCAGATGGAAATTCAGGACTGTTTTTAGGAATTCCAAATATTACCCAATCCCAATTTGCTTCAAGATAATGCTTGGCACCATAAACGAAGCCATTGAAGTAAAGAATAAAACCTTTCTCAAGAAAAACCTTGTCTTCAAACATTGAAGTCATTGTTATTAAATTTTCTTCAATTGCATCTTTCTTTATGCTTTTAAGTTTACCCTCTTTGTTTAAGGATGCAAGACTAAGTATAGAAGACGTGTTGAATGAATATTTAATGGAGCAAGCATAAAGTTTCTCTGCAATTTCATATTCCTCAATAAGAGTTGCATTCCATGCAAGAATATTAGCGGAGGATGAAATAATAAATCTAAAGTTTTTATTAATGTTGCTTATCTTATCATTTTTGATATCTTCCTCGTTAATAGAAACTGTTGCCTCTTCATATTTTTTTACAAATTCATTAAACAACATTAATGATTCATTTAAAGACTTCTTTGTGAACTCAGCTTTCTTTATTGGTTGGAATGCAACTCCTTGAACTGATGGAATATATTCACCTACGTATAGACTATGAGGTTGTTCTAGTAGGGCAATGCACTTTGTGTCATAGATATCAATATAATGAGTAATAAATCCAGTTGGATCAACTAGTGCAGTAAGATATAATTCTGGATTATCAAGGCGTTCTAATTGTTGAAAATTTTCAAACAATAGATCATCATATTGTCCATTCATAATTTGAATGTCCAAAAAGGTTATATCTGCATTATATTCTTTTGCTTTATTTTTAAGCTCGTTGCTTATTGCCCAATTAGTATTAAGAACCACTACTTTTTTGTCTTCGATAGATTCATAAATTATATCAACAAGGGCTTTATCAACAGCCTCGTCAGCCCAAATGGCAGGAAGAATCAAACATGATAGAGAGAGAACAATTATTTTTTTTAGTAAACACATACTTAAAATCCTTTGCGATACATTTTTAGTTTAAGTGCTTTCATAATATCATTTTTTTTTAAATTGTTCAAATGTATTAAGCAAATTACATACGCCGTTTTACATAAATTATTGACTGTTGAATATTGAAATACCATACGATTTGTGATACTATATATAATATATTTTTTTAAGCGAAAGGTAATTAAATGGCTTTTTTAATTTACAATGAGGGAAGTAATCGTGGTAAACGCATTGAACTCCCATCTCAAGATATTGTCTCATTAGGTCGTTCATCAGAGCGTTGTGATATTGTGGTAGAAGGAGATACAATTTCAGGAAAGCATTGCTCTCTTGAGCGTACACCTTCATGCTTTATTGTCAAAGATCTTGATTCCACAAATAAAACATGGGTAAATGGTGAGCCAATTCTTGCTGCTGAAGTTTATCGTGGTGACACCATTAGTCTTGGTGATACTGAGTTGCTCCTTGATGGTGATGATGTTCCTGAGGCACCTGTTCCAACACAAGAGAGTGCAGAGCCAGTTTATTCAGATTCTGGAACAAAGATTATTAATGTTGTGCCAAGAAATGTTCGTGATGGTAAGGTAAAGCTACCTTCAGATTTTAAGCATCACAATCATAATGGCAATAAGCTTTGGATTGTTTTTGTAGTAATCGCTATTTTAGTTATTCTTTGGTTGGTTTTCCAATTTGAATTAGGAATTATGTAATAAAGAGTATTTATTGCATTAAATCAAGAATAAAGTAGCGCATCAAAAATTAGACCCTAGGGCTTAATTTCAGTGGTGCGCTAGTTTTCTTATAAAGCTTACGAAAGTTTTTACAATGATAAGATTTGGATTGGGAAATGACGCCCATAGACTTGTTCCAGATAGGAAGCTTATTCTTGGAGGAGTTGAGATTCCCTACGAGCTGGGCTTACTTGGTCATTCAGATGCAGATGTGCTTGCTCACGCAATTTCAGATGCATTGCTTGGTGCATTGGCATTAGGCGACATTGGAAAATATTTTCCAGATACCGACCCCAAGTGGAAGGGTGCAGATAGCTTAAAGCTTTTGGGAGCTGTTGTTGATATGCTAAAGGAACGATGTTGGCACGTTGTTAATATTGATGCAACTGTGCTATGTGAGCGCCCAAAGTTAGCCCCTCACATTGTGAAAATGAGAGAAAATATAGCAGCAGTTGTTGGAGTTGATGTCGATTGCATCTCTGTTAAAGCAACAACAGTTGAAGGTATGGGTGCTATTGGCCGAAAAGAGGGCATAAGCGTAATGGCTATTGCTGCAATAGAAAAGATTTAAATTTAATATAAATTGTGAGAATAAGACTGCTCACAGGTAAGGAATAAAAAATGAAATTTTATAATTCATTAACACGTTCAAAGGATGAATTTACGCCACTAGAGGGCAATGTTGTTCGCATGTATACTTGCGGACCAACCGTCTATAACTTTGCACATATTGGTAATTTCCGTGCATACACATTTGAAGATATTCTTCACCGTGCACTAAAATATCGTGGATATGATGTTAAGCAGGTGATGAACCTAACTGATGTTGACGATAAGACTATCAAGGGTGCAATTGCAACCGGCAAGGCTTTGCGTGATTATACTCAGCAATACAAGGAGGCATTTTTCGCAGACCTAAAGACATTAGGCATTATGCCAGCAGCGATATATCCTGCTGCAACAGACCACATTCAAGAGATGATCGACCTTGTTTCAAAGCTTTTTGAAAAAGGCATTGCTTATCAATCTGACGATAAGTCTGTTTATTTCAGTGTTTCCAAGTTCGAGGAATATGGTAAGCTAGCACATCTAGACCGCTCTGGACTCCGTTCAAGTGTTCGCATTTCAAATGACGAATATGAAAAGGATGCAGTTGGTGACTTTGCTCTTTGGAAGGCATGGGATGAGAAGGATGGAGATGTATGGTGGGATTCACCATGGGGTAAGGGCCGCCCAGGCTGGCACATTGAGTGTTCTGCAATGTCTATGAAGTATCTAGGCGAAAGCTTTGATATTCACACTGGCGGTATTGATAACCTATTCCCTCATCACGAAAACGAGATTGCTCAGGCAGAGGCAGTAACAGGAAAGAAGTTCTCTAATATGTGGCTACACTGTGCACATCTTCGCGTTAATGGCGAAAAGATGTCAAAGTCATTGGGCAATTTCTTTACATTGCGCGATTTGATTGAAAAGGGATATACAGGCAGGGAGATTCGCTTTGTGCTTATTTCTAGCCAGTATCGTCAGCCATTGAACTTTACCTTTGATGCACTTGTTGGTGCTCGCTCTGCAATTGCTCGTATTGATGAATTTGTATCAATGCTAAAGGATAAGGCTGGTGCTGCAGCTACTGGAACAGCTCCTGCATGGGCTGTTGAGGCAGAGGAACAATTTGGTAAGGCATTGGATGATGACCTAAATATGCCAGAAGCTCTAGCTGCTGTGTTTACACTTATTAGCTGTGGCAATAAGCAGGCAGCAGCTATGACAGCTGAGGAGGCTGCAGCTGTTCTTCAGATTATGAATAAGATTGATACGGTAATCAATCTAGTCAACAAGGAAGAGGTTGCAATCCCTGAGGAGGTAACAAAACTTCTTGAGGAGCGTGCTGAGGCTCGTAAGAATAAGCTGTGGGCAGATTCTGATCGCATCCGCGATGAGCTTGCTGCAATGGGCTGGGCTGTAAAGGATACCAAGGAAGGTCAGAAGGTTTCTCCTTTGGCAAAATAATAAAATAAGTTTTATATTCTAAACAAATTTTAAGTAAGGTAAAAATTATGGCAATAAAAATTAATGGATTTGAAATTACAGATCAGATGATTGATTATGAGGTAGAGCGTGCAACAAATTTCTATTTGATGCAGGGGATTCCTCAAGCAGAAATCGACAAGGATAAGGCAGCTATTCGCGAGGCAGCTATTGAGCATTGCATAGCAACTCGCCTAATGCTTGAAGAAGCAGAAAAGCAAGGCATTAAGGCTTCTGATGAGCATATCAAGGATCAGCTCGAGAAAATTGCTAAGTCCAATGGTGGCATGGAAGAATTTGAGAAGCGCGTTAAGGCAAGCGGTGCATCTCTTGAGATGGTAAAAGCACAGATTGATTTTAACTTCAAGCTCATGACTGTTGAGAAGAATGCTGTAGAAAAGGTTCCTGAGGCAACTGAAGAGGATGCTCGCAAGTATTATGAGGCTCATAAGAATCAATTCTGTGAGGAGGAGCAGGTTAATGCATTGCACATTCTTATTACTCCAAAATCAAAGAGTGATGAGGATAAGGCAGCTGCACTTGAGGAAATTAAGGCAATCCGTCAGCGCATTGTTGATGGAGCAGAATTTATCAAAGAAGCAGAGCTTCATTCAGCTTGCCCAAGTGGAAAGCAGAATGGCGGCAGCCTCGGTTGGTTTGGTCGTGGCATGATGGTTAAGGAATTTGAGGATGCAGCATTCTCAATGAAGCCAGGCGATTTATCTGATGTAATCGAAACACAGTTTGGTTATCACATCATTTCTGTTAATGATCGCGAGGATGCACGCCAGCTAGAATTTGAAGAGGTTAAGGCAGAGGCAGTAAATGCAGCAACCTCTATTGCTAAGGAGATGGAGCGTAGCCGCTTCATTGAAGAACTAAAGTCAAAGGCAACTATCGAGCGCTAATTTTATTGATTACATAGGGCAGGGCATCTGTGGAAAACGAAGTACTTGTTATTAGTCCTAATTGGCTTGGTGATGCTGTGATGGCAATGCCTGCGGTGAAGCAGCTTGAGCTTGCTTCACCAGCTGGTACACGCATTGTTATTTTAGCAAAACGAGCTGTTGCAGGGCTTTGGCGTATGCATACAAGCGTTAGTGAGGTCGTTGAGCTAGCCGGTGGAAACAAAGCCACTTTTGCTATGGCTCGCACTCTTCGAAAGCGTGGCTTTAAACAAGTATATATTTTTCCAAATTCATTTCGCTCTGCTCTGATTCCTTTCTTAGCACGCATACCAAGGCGTCGTGGCACTGTCATTCATGCCAGAGCACTGATGGTTAATGATGGAGTACGCTTTGATAAAGGCTTTGACAACAAGCATCAAGCAATAGAATATCTCAAGCTGGTAAATGCACCTCTTGATAGTGATTTATCTAACACAGGCTTTGCTCCTGAGGCAGCTGAGCTACCTGAGGAGTTTGCTTCAAAGGTTTCTTCAAGCACATGTGTGGCAATAATTCCTGGTGCAGCTCGTGGCGACTCAAAGCGTTGGCCATTCTATGCTGAAGCAGCAAAGCTAATGCTGACAAAGAATCCTGAGCTTAAATTCTTCATTTGTGGCTCACCAAATGAGGCTCCACTTTGCGAACAGGTTGCTAATGATATAGGAGCGGACTCTGCCACATCTCTTGCAGGGAAAACAAATCTAGCTCAGTTTGCGACAGTGCTTCGTAAGGTAAAGCTTGTGCTTTGTAATGATAGTGGCGGAATGCACTTGGCTTCTGCCTCAGGCACACCTGTTGTGGCAATGTATGGACTCACTTCTCCAGTTAAGACTGGTCCATTGGGAAGCAACGCCATTGTAATTCAGCCTAAGGGTGTAAAGGGTGCTAGAGCAATCTCGCGCGATAGTGCAGAAGCAATTGCAGTATTGCGCTCAATCTCTGCAGAGCAAGTGGCTGAAGCCGCATTAAATGCTCTAGCAAATTAGTGCTTTATTTTACTCACAGGGAGTAATGTAAATGAGTTCAGAGGCAAAGGTAAAAACAAAAAAAGAAAGCTTTGGTCTTGGAGTTTTATTGACCAGCCTTTGGACCCTTGTTAGTCGATTCCTTGGGCTTATTCGTGAGATGCTAACCTCACGACTCTTTGGAACAAGCCTAGAGAAATCTGCATTTGATTTTGCATTTAAGCTGCCAAACCTATTTCGTAGATTGTTTGGTGAGGGTGCATTAACCTCAGCTCTCGTTCCAGTTCTAAAAGAGCAGGTTGATGCAAATAAATTTGAAGAAGCCAAAAAACTTACTGGGAACATTTTTGCTGCTGTGGCAACGTGCATTGGATGCATTGTATTAGTTGCGATTGCTGGAATGAGCATTGCTTTGCCATTTGTTGATGAAGGTAGTTATTTAGCTTGCATTTTTACATATTCCAGAATAATGCTTCCGTATGCGTTATTTATTTGCTTGGCAGCACTTGGCATGGGTGTATTAAATGCTCTTTCCCATTTTGGTAAATCAGCATTTGCACAAAATCTTCTGAATGTTTGTTGGATTTCAGGGCTACTTTATCTCTATTTTTGCCAGCAATCCTCCGAGCTATACACAAAGCTATTTATTCTTTCTTGGTTTATTTTAGCAGCAGGTGTTGCTCAATTTGCGTATATGTGGTGGCAGATCCGACGCTGTGGCTTCAAATTTAGGCCCAAGTTATCTAAAAAAGAATTTAAAGAGGGACTAACCTATGTAGTATGCAAGAACCTAGTTTGGGGTTCAATTGGTGCTGGCGTGGTGCAAATCAATGTTTTAATTGATATGTTTCTTGCAAGCCTAATTGGCGGCTGGGCGGTTTCAAGCTTAGGCTATGCAGATAGGCTTGTTTATTTGCCTATGGGTATTATCGCTACAGCAATGGCTACTGTTATTCTTAACCCTTTAACAAGTGCTTTCAGTACAGGAAATATTGAAAAAGCCAACACTACCTTTAGACAATCATTCCAAATGCTGTTGCTTTTAATGCTACCTATCTCAGCAATACTAATTCAGTATGTTGAGGATATTATTATCCTTATTTACAAGGGTGGCGAATTTAATGATGAATCAGTTATGCTAGTTTCCCGAGCACTAATGTTTTCGTCACTAGGACTGGTTGCATTTAGCTTAAATAAGCTTATAGTCCCATGGTTTCATGCTCGCAAAGAGGTTGCATTTACTGTACGCATAACTATTGCCCAAGTAATATTAAATTTCACATTAAATGTATTAGCAATTATTTTTCTGCCCCAGATGTGGAAGCATGCTGGGCTTGCATTAGCAACGGTTATTAGTTCTGTTGCAGGATTTTTATTTTATCTTCATTTTGCTAAGCAAGAAGCACATGGAGGATTAAAGAGTAGGGGACTAGGATTACTTTTTGTGCGTCTATTATTACCTGTTGTGGCAATGTGTGTGGCAATGTATGCTTTAACAAGCTATTGCTTACCAATTAGCCATCTAGGGGAGAGAGCTCAAAGCTTAATTCGTTTAGCTTCTGCAAGTGTTGTTGGTGGCATAGTTTATGTGATAGCACTATTTGTTACCAATCGAAACTTAATGTACGTGCTTTTGGATAGACTTTCAAATCGATTTCGTTTCCTAAAACGTTTTACTAAATCAAGCAAAGGATAATACTATGATAAGGGAATATCAGGATAGATTTTATAACCGCAAATGGGGTGTATTTAACCACTTCCTAAATGGCATTCAAAATAACCCAGCATACAAGAATAGTAAAGGCATAACAACAAGCTTTGATGAGTTAGTTCACGGCTTTAATGTTGAGCTACTCGCAAAGAATCTTCATCAGATGGGTGCTGGCTACTATGTTATTACAATTATGCAGGGCACACCACACCTAATTGCACCAAATGCAACCTTTGACGAGATTGCAGGAACAAAGCCAGGAGAGGCATGCTCAACCCGCGACCTAGTGCTTGATATTTCAAATGAACTCAAAAAGTACGATATTGATTTATTCCTATACTTTACCGGTGATGGGCCATATAAAGACAATGACATTGGTAGCAAATTTGGTTTTATTGAGCCACGTCAGGTTGGTGTTACAAAGCCATTTGTAGATAAATGGACCAAAGTGCTTGAGGAGTATGCAGTCCGTTATGGAGAACGCATTTCTGGTTGGTGGATTGATGGCTGCTATCGTGATTTTCTAAAATATACAGACGAGCTTCTTGAGCCATATTACCTAACCTGTAAGAAAGGAAACCCAAATGCACTTGTTGCATTGAATGCGGGTGTAGGCGTATCTAAATTTGGAACAAATTTCCGTCTTGAGGATTTTACTTGTGGCGAGATGAATGTATTTGAGCATGTACCAGAGCGTAGATTTTATGATAATGCTCAGGCACATATTCTAGCTCCACTAGGTGCTGATGACACAGGCATTGGTGCAACATGGGGCTCCTTTGGTCTTGCAGCAACAAAAGAGCATATTGTTGATTACGTAGATAGAGTTCATGCAGCTGGTGGCGTTGTAACCTTTGATATTGGCGTATATCGTGATGGCTCATACGATCCAGCACAGGTTGATGCACTAAGTGCAATCCGTCGCTAGACACGGATGAGTGGTGGTCGCTGACGCTCTAGCCTTCGGCGAAACACGGAGAAAAAAGAGGTAAGGAGGCACGGAGGGGTTGCTGGGGGTATTGTTCCTTGCACAATTCTTCCTTGTCCTCCGCAAAAATCACACTATGTGTGTCCGTGTTAGGCGAAAGCAATAAGTGCGAAGAAGGGACGCAGAGACGCAGAGGACGCAGGGCTTGCGTGGTGGCTTATATGGAGGTGTCGATAATAACACTACCGCTTGTTGTTTCCTTGGTTATTGCTCTATCTTTCAGAAGCAATAAGGAAACTGCCAAGCGCTAGTGTGTTCGACCACAATGAAGGCAGAGCCGCTAAGCTGATGCACGTGGTGGTCATCATGATGCGGGCGACTATAATCCACGCTCACACCTTGACGTTGCTCAGGTTTTGCTAATGGCTTATGAGCTGGCACCACAGAAGTTCTATGATGGTCAGTTAAATATCCCTGAGAAGGCAAATGGTATTCCTGATATTGTAGATGAGGCTCTATGGGCAATTCGCATTTGGAATGGTTTGTATAATGATAAGGATGGCTCAGTATATGAAGGTACAGAATCTGATGGTGATCCTAACTTTATTCAATCAGTAGAGCTAGATCCTAAGGGTGACTTTGCTTGGGCTAAGACATCACGTGCAGCACTAAATTATGCTGCTGTGATGGCACGTACTGCTCGCATCCTAAAGACTTGCAAGATTACTCAGCAGCCAACGTATGAGTCAGAAGAGGAAGCTGCATTACAACCAAAGCTAAGCGCAGATGCTTATCTTGCTCGTGCAAGAAAGGCATTTGAGTGGGGTGTAGCAAATCCTCCAAAGGGTCTTAAGAAGTCTGCTCAATATGCTCAGCAGCATGTTACATGTCTTGCTTATGCAGCAGCAGAGTTATATCGCACAACAGGTGAGAAGAAATATCATGATGCATTTAAGGCAAATGTTCCTTGGGGTACAAAGACAAATGTATCTCTAGCTGTTGATAATACATGGGATTTGTCTTGGGCTGCTTATGCATACGCATTTTTGCCAGATAATATGGCTGACCCTGTATACAAGGAGCAGGCAATTGCTTCAATCAAGAAGGAAGCAGATATGTATTTGGTTGGTTCTGGTCGTATGGCATACAAGTTTGTTCGTCATTCCTTTGCTCCTATCTCATGGGGTACAGGTGCATACCAGAATTTCTGCTTGCCAATTATGGCAATGTGGGGCTTAACAAAAGACCAGTATTATTATGATTGGTTGATCAGAACCTGCGATAATACATTGGGAGCAAATCCAATGTGTCTGTCTTGGGTTATTGGTATTGGTGAGCGTACTGTTCATGCTCCATTGCACAACAGCCGTTATAGTCCATTTGGTAAACCAGTTAATGGTCAGCAGGTTGAAGGTCCTTACATGAATGTAGGTGGCTACAATGTTCCTGAGACTATGTACCCACGTCCATCAAGAAGCAATGCAATTATGTATCAATTCGTAGATGCTCACTTTGCAATTGCTATGGATGAGGGTGTTGTAAACAATCAGTCTAAGACTATGGCTGTATTTGGCCTGCTACTTCCTGATAAGAAATAATCAGTAAATAGCAATTACATCGATTATTATTTGAGCGCTGCACTTTTAATTGAAGGTGTAGCGCTTATGATTATTTAAATATGAGTCTGAATTTAGATGAAGCATCGTTTAGTACAATGAAGCATGCTTTTGGTATATGAAGCTTTGCATTGCCATATATTCACTTAATAAGGCGATGATAATGTATTCCTCAGTTAACTAGCACACAATTAAATAAAAGGTAAACTTGGTGGCTATAGTTATGGTGTTCCTGGTCCAGTAATCCCTGTAGATACTGAAAAGGATACATTTGGTGGCTTTATGGGTGACTGGCCTCTATACGAGAATGGTGGCTGCTGTGGTATGACAGCATATCACTTTGTTAATGCATTGTGCTATGTTGGCCTAAAGGATAAGGCTGAGTTTATTCTTAAGACAATGCTCAACACCTTTGATAAGGGCCTAACACACTCCGGCTTGATGCCTGGTTATACTCATAGTATTGATTGGCGCACAAAGGATGGTGTGGCTTGCGGTTACAACTATCTAGCAGATAACTACCTATTCTTGTTGTCTCTATCAACAGGTATTGCAGGAAACAAGCATCCTGGTGTTGTACGCTAAGTTTTAATCCTTCAAAAGAAATAAAAAAGCGCGTCATTAGTGGCGCGTTTTTTTATTTGTATTAAGAAAATTTGGTAGTTGGATTTTGTATCTCTAGCGAGAAGCTTAGCGCGATGGGTTGGACATGGTCTTGCTACCATTGTTCCAAGGCCAACTTACAAGCGCTAGTGTGGGTGTAACCCATGTACTAGAAGTGCGAGGGTGCATTGCTTCCTTGGTCATTGCAAAATCTATCGAAGCAATAAGGTAACAGCCAAGCGCCTGTGTGTACAGCCCACCAAGGCTTTTGAGCATGGGGCTGGATGCAGAATACTTTGGTTTTTCGGGAGGATACCTAGATGCAGCAAGTGAGTTAGAAATATAATTTTCTTGATTTATTTGTGCTATTTTGAGATATTTATTCATATCAATGGATACTATTATTGTGTTATATTATAATTCGTATAAAGCATTATTTTTACATAAATATAGAAAGCCATTGTTATTTACCTAAATTTTGGAAGTTTTATATATTCATAAGCTTTTAATATAAATGGTTTATCCAAGATTTCTTATTTAAGTGCTGAATTTTGGTTAAATATATTTAAGGCTTTTACGTGATATTGGAAATAATTTACACAACGAGAAACTACTTATTATGACTTATCAACCAAATCCTATAGATACATCAGATATCCAACTTGAGGAAGAAGTATCAAGTTTAATTGAAATAATGGCAAAAAATGTCCATGAAGTATGGGCAAAAGAACGTATAGAACAAGGATGGTCATATGGAGAAAAACGAGATGATGTCAATAGGTTGCATCCTTGTTTACTTCCGTATGAAGAATTGCCAGAGTTTGAAAAGAAATTTGACCGTAATACAGCTATAGAGACATTGAAGCTTATAAAAAAAATTGGGTTTGAGATTAAAAAAAGGTAAATAAAATGAAATTTTCACAAATAAAGGATTTAGTTCTTATTAAGCCATTAAAAAAAATAAGGTATAACATTTTATTTCGTGAGTCTTTGCTTGTTTTCTTTTTTGTTGGCATTCCATTTGTTTTAAGCTTGTTTTGGTATCGACTGATTTTCCTGTCGTTGGCGTTTTTCTTTTTTTGCTTAATTATTACACTTTTACTATGCAATTTACCTATATGCCAAAAAGGATGGGTTAGAAATTGTTTATTCATTGGAATTTTCATGTGGGGGTGTTTTTCTTACATGAAACTTGATGAACTTGATAAATGCCCTAATACATCTTATTCATTCCTTCGCACTAGTAATACTACGTTATCCGCATTTTTTCCGTCTCGTGGTACTTATAATTATAAAGATAGTGAAATAAATGCCCTCAATCAAGATAAAACAAAAGTAGCATGGAGTTATTTCTGTTTTCATTCAGCAGCTTACATTTTTGTTGGTTATTTTATAATGTCTATATGGGGATATAAATCTATTAACAGACTATGGTTTTTTTTGACACGTGATAGTGAAAAAAATGTTTTTTGGTGTGTTAAGCCTGAAGCAAATATGCTTAAGCTAGCAAAAGATATTTTAGAAAATTCAGACGAATCCTCGCAGCCCGTTTTTTCTGTAGATGAAGTAGAATATGTTGATCAAAAGCAAATTTTTCAGGAAATGAATTATCAGAAAATTTGTCTAAAATTGAGAAAACCTAATCAAATTCATAAATATTGTCTTTCTGCAGCAAGGCATTTTTTCCTTTCTGAGAACACCGATTGGAATATTGATATGGCGCAAGCTTTATTAAATGCTCGCTCTACAATTAAAACACCAACGAAAATATATATTAGAATTAATAATGATGCTAGAAAGATATACTATACTCGTTGGGCTGAACAATATAATAAATCAGTTGTTGAAATTATTTTCATAGACGATTGTGCTTTAATAATTGATAAATTCATTCAACAGCATCATATTTTACAGTCATTTACAGAATGTATTGATCCAAATACACTAACAGTAAACAAAGATAACGGATTCCGTTATTTGGTGATTGGATTTGGTGGATTAGGTCAGGAGGTTCTAAAACACTTAATATGTGACACTCAATTTTTAGATTCCAACAATGAATTAGTCCCTTTGCAGATAGATATTATTGAAAATAATATAGAAAAAATTACTTTGTTCCAGAAACAGTATTCAGAGTTATTAGAACGTTTTGATAAAATTCATTTCATTATGCATGAGGATAACAAGACACCAATTTCTGCAGGCACAATGGAATTTTATTCTTTTTTTGAAGATAATTATACAAAATATGACAGAATAGTTGTTGCATTGGGCGAGACAATGTTAAGCATAGAAACGATTGCCCAAATGGAGGATATTATTAGAAAACAAACTGATCTTTTTACCGGAGATCCGTCTGTAGAATTAAAAAAATGGAAAGAAAAAATATTTTTGATTTCACCAAATATTTCAGGATATGTTTTTCAAAATAAGGATAATGTTTTCAGCGTTTTTGGTGCGGACAATGAGATTTATAACTATTCAGATATAGTCAATGAGAAAATATTTTATTTAGCAAAACTAATAAATTATCGTCATAATACAGGATGTGTTGTTACGCTCGAAAACCTAGAAGAGAAAAAAGACGATTTAAACAAGGAATGGAGAAACGCTGATTTTTATTGCCGTCAGAGTTCTTATGCTTCTGCCCTGGGACTAGATAATGTTAGACTGTTGGTAGAGAATTATTCAAATAGAGAACTATTTGTGGGTGAAAATAGTATGTTTTTGCCAGAAAAATATACGTCTTGGATTAAATCTAAGGAGAAAGATATTATTGATTTGAGAGATAACTTGGGTAAAATGGAGCATTCCAGATGGTGGGCATTTATGCTTTGCTGTGGATATGTTTCTTGGAAAAAACCTATCAAAAGAGAAGGTGTGACAGAAAAAGCAAATATGACAGTAAAATATGGCCGTCATGCTACGATGATTGAATGGGAAAAAATGCCGGAAATAGACATTGTTTTCCCTGATGTTAAGACTCATGAAACCGTTATGGATAAAGATTTACGAATTATTGATGCGCTACCTTATTTCTATAACATTATGGAAGAAAGTAAGAATAGAATATAATTTTAATGTAAAAATAAAATTAAATCTACAACAAGCAGATTATATTAAATTTGTTTCTTAATTTAATTAGTCCGTTTTATGGTAAAAGTGATATTTGTGTTTGTTATAAATGAAGGAAATAGATATGCTAAAGTCTATAAATAATAAAGATGATAAAACAAAAGCTTTTAAATATTATGCATTTATTAGTTATTCACGAAAGAATTCGAAAGCAGCGTCTTATTTACATAAGCAGTTGGAACACTTCCGTGTGCCGGTTCGGTATGTGGCAGAGGAAAAC
>JAFUOX010000023.1 GCA_017481725.1 Kiritimatiellia bacterium
ATGGAGAAAAACCAATTAACTCTACCTGAATTCTTCATTTTTCATTCTTCATTTATTATAATGCATCGCCTCCGCATCTTAATAGTCTTCTGGGCGAGCACACTAGTGGATGAGGTTTGCCAAATTGCTTCGAAAGAGTAGCAATAATTAAGGCAAAGCTCATTCTGCTAGTGTTTTATGTGGCGTCATGGCTCTGCGACCTCTGCGGCCTCCGCGTCTCTGCGTCCCATCGGCGTCACGTGCATCACACACGCATGCTATAAGAGTATGGAGAAGCGACTTTCAGTCGCTTTGCGTGCGGTAGCATGCTTCAAAAGTGCGAAAAAGGTACGCTGCGACGCGGAGGACGCAGCGGACGCAGAGGACGAGATTAGTCGCGATAGCAAAAAACAATGGTTTAGCGTCTAATGTCAAAATTTTATCGTCTAAATGTCTTAGGAAGACTCAAGGTGCCAAGGTTTCTCCTTTGCCTCCTTGAGCATCACATGCATTAGCTCAGCACCCTTTGCCTTCTTGGCTAATAAAGCTTAAGCTATTGGTAGAATTTGGTTGATTAAGGAGGGGAGAATTGCTTATAATTATATCAGTTAATAATTCAATAAATTATAGGATAATATTATGGCTTTATTTCATTCTTGCTTTTTCTCAGATGTGTTAGGAATGCAGTCACGTGCAGAGGTTATTCTTCCAGATCGCTTGGAGGAGGGTCGCCCATTACCAACACTATATCTTTTGCATGGACTTTCTGATGATGAGACAATCTGGTGTCGCCATACAAGCCTTGAGCTTTATGCTAGAGGCTATTACTTGGCAATTGTTATGCCAAATGCACATCGTTCTTTTTATTTAGATTCTGACGATGGTCATACTCGATATTTTACATATATCACAGAAGAATTGCCAAAGCTGATGGAAAGTTTCTTCCCATTGGCAAAGGAGCGTGAGCATCGATTTGTGGCAGGGTTATCAATGGGTGGCTATGGTGCATTTAAGTGTGCATTGGCTCGTCCTGATAGATATGCTGCTGCAGCATCTTTCTCTGGTGTGCTCGATTTTGATTATGCATTCCGTAATTGGGAGTATTTATCAACTGTTATTAGTGAAGAGACTGCTGCTACAGCACCAACAAATATCATAGATGCAGCTAATAAGCTTGCGGCTCTATCAAAGCTAACACCTGAAATTAAAATACCAAAATTATATCAAGAGTGTGGAACAGAGGATTTTCTTTATGAGAGCAATATAAAGTTTAGGGATAATGCTCTAAGCAATGGTTTGCCTTTAGAATATCACGAGCGTCCAGGCACCCATAATTGGGAGTTTTGGAATGAATGCATTCGTAAGACACTCGCTTGGCTGCCATTGCAGACTGAGTCAAATAAAACAACAGCTATTGGTGTATAACAAAAAAGGCTCCTCGATTGGAGCCTTTTTTTATAGGTAATATTGATTGGAACCTATTGATTCTAGAGTATTACACAGTAGAAGTCTGTGTTCATTGTCATTTCAAATAGCTCAATAACATCCTCATTAGACATTCGGATGCATCCGTGTGAAGCCGGTTGTCCAAGCAATTGCTCTTGGTTTGTGCCATGAATATAGATGCAGCGAGAATGACTATCGATGCCGTTGCCACTATTTTTTCCTGGCTCAAGTCCTTCTAACCACAAAATTCGTGTCAATACCATATCTTCGCTATTAGGATTATTTAGCTCTGTGTGTGGAATTACTTTACCAGTAAATCTACGTGATGAAAATACAGCACCAGCAGGCTTACCATGACCAATTCGCTCATTAACGCGATGCCAGCCTAGTGGTGTTTTATTAGAATTCTCTGTACTACCTATGCCAAATTTTGATGTTGAAATAACATATTCAATTGGCGGATTTCCACTTGGGGGAAGAATAATCATTTTCTGCATGCTAGTTATAATCAAAGCAAGATAACCATTTGGAGACATTCCACGATTTTGTGCAGAGCGTCTCCAAGAAAGAATATTTTTTTGATTACTTTGTAGTCTGCTTCGCTTCTGGGCTTTAGTGTCGAGAGAATTTGAAGTGCTATCGTTTTTCACTATAGATGGTTTTAGCTCAGCCATAAGCTCAGAATTGAATGCAATAATTGATAGTATGAGAAAGATTAAAATTGCTCGAATTATGCCCATGGTGATGTTAATCCCATTGAGCTTAGCTTAGTCATAAATTCTTTGATTTCACGACCTAGCTTTTCAGTGCCATCTTCAGCAATTGTAACCATGCCATTTTCTTTTGCATAAGCCTTAGCAGCTTCAGCTTCGCCACGTGCAACCATACCTAGCAAGAGCTTCTCGTGGCGTGATAGGTATGCAGCTTCCATACGGTAATCAATAAATGCATCCCATGTAAAAGGCACCCATTTTGATACGATTTCATTACCAATTACATCAGCATAAGCACGAATTTCATACTGAGCAGCTCCCTCCATACGTAGATTTAGGAAGTGGAGTAGATTGTGTAGATTACATTTCCAATATGCCTCTGTATAGGTTGATAGAGGAAGATCCTTGCGAGCTTGCTCGCGTGCAACACCAGCCTCAATGCGAGAGAGGTAGAGCTGGCGAGCTTGATTGTGAAATTCCTTTTCCTGCTGAGTTAGTGCTTCACCTTGCTCTAGAGGGAAGAAATCACCGCTACCTTGGCGATTTGTTGTGGACTGCATACGCCACTCATCTGCAGCCATAGAGCGTGCAGAATCAATAGCAATAGAGTAGCGAGTAGAATACTCATTGATAGAAGCTGTTCTATGGCGAACCCACTGACGCCAAATATCCATTGGCACGCGAACATGGAACTTAATATCGCACATCTCAAATGGAGTTGTGTGCTTGTGGCGGAGTAGGTAGCGGATTAGAGCACGATCTTGAGAGACTTGCTTTGTTCCGTCACCATAAGAAACACGGGCTGCTTGAACGATTGATGAGTCATTACCCATATAGTCAATAACACGGATAAAACCATCATCTAAAACTTTAAATTTTTTGCCAAGGATTGCATCAAGCTCTGGTACAGATGTTCTTTTGATTAATGTATCTTCTTCCATAATAATTTCTCAAATTCTGTTGTTTTTTTTGTAAGAAAAGCCTGGTAGTCATATGTGGCTTACCAGGCTTGATTAAGCTAGTTTTATTGTCCTCTAGATTATCTAATTTGTACCTTGCCAGGGAATCCAAATTCAGGACCACCAGGCATAGATGAGTACTGAGTTAGTGAACGATCTGGTCCTGAGCATTGTGCTAAGAACATAAAGATAATTATAAGAATGGAAACAATTGATAGGGCAGAGAAAACCACAAATAGAGGATTTACTTTTTCTGCCTTAACAGGCTTGTTGTTGTTACCAAAAGCCATTATGCTTTCATCTTCAATGCCAGGGATATGGTCAATACCACCTTCTGCAGCTGGAGCTGATGAGTTTGCAGGAGCTACAGCTTCTGGTTTCTTGATAGAAATAGATTTGCGAACAACAGTTTTTGCCTCGCTATCAGGAGTAGCTGCAGCAGCACCTGGCTGAGGAATAGTGCGAGCAGGGGCTTTTACGCGCAAGGTTCTCTTACGAGTAACCTGCTGTGTATTTACTTCCTCTGCAGGAACACTAATCTTAACAGTAGATGATTTTGGAGCAGAGCTTGTGATATCTGGAATATGGGATGTTAATTTGCCAACAGGAGCGGGAGAAACACCTGTAGCAGCTGTATTATCCATAGCAGAATCTAGTGAAATGCGGGAGGTCTTTCCCTTTGAAGCCTGAATAGCCACTTCATCAGCAGAAGGAGTTACAGGTGCAATTTTTATTGCAGGTGCGACTGTTGGTGCTGCAGGAGGGCGGATTCGCATTGTTGCCTTGCCATCATCCTCTGAATCAGGAATAACTCTAGGCATTGATGTTGTAGGAGCCTTTGAGGTGATAGGAGCCTGAGCAGGTGTCTTTAGATTAATTGGAGATGCTGCTGGTGTAGCACCCGGAGTAGGAATAGAAACACCTGTAGGTGGCTTCAAACGAATGGTAGGGCTACCAACAGAACCATTAGCAGCAGCCTGCTGAGGATTAGGATTAATCGAAATGCTTGGCGTAGGATTTGCTCCTGACGAAGGGTCTATCGGAGTAATCTTATTAGGCTTAATAGTAATCGGCTTAATGGTTAATGGCTTTATTGTAGGTTTATTTTCTTCGTCTACCATAATTTTTCTCCCATTTAATAGCTAACGAAATTTGATTTGTATCTTAAAATATTTGATGAAATGCTTTTATTAAACAGCCATAATTTCTGCTTCTTTAGCCTTTACAGCAGAGTCAATTTTAGCAATAATTCCATCAGTTGCCTTCTGAATCTTTTCTAGAGCTTGGTCGCGCTCATCCTCAGAAATTTTTGCATTCTTCTGAAGAGCCTTAGCTGATTCATTAGCATCGCGGCGAACATTACGTACGGATACGCGTGCATCCTCTGCCATGCGACCAGCAACCTTTGTCATTTCCTTACGGCGCTCTTCGCTTAGCTCTGGCACAGGCACGCGAACTAGGCGACCATCGTTCTGTGGTGTAACACCGATGTTTGCTGCAAGAATTGACTTCTCAATCTCGCTCAAAACAGATGGGTCATAAGGAGCGATTGTGATAAGGCGAGCCTCAGGAGTAGAGATATTTGCCATGTCACGTAGGCGTGTTGGAACGCCATAGTAGGTAACCATAATATTTTCAACAAGAGCAGGGGAAGCTTTGCCAGTTCTTAGACCAGAAAGCTGATTCTCTAACACCTTTAGTGTGTTGTCCATCTTGTCCTGAGTGTCTTTAAGTAGCTGTGTAATCATAATTGATTTTCCTTAGTTTATATTGTGATTAAAATTAGTTTTCAGAAACAACTGTTCCAACATCTTCTCCACAAACAGAGCGACGAAGGCTATTCTCTTCAAAGAAATTGAAAACAACGATTGGAATCTTATTTTCCATGCAGAGAGCAAATGCAGCAGAATCCATTACGCGAATAGATTTTGTTAGTGCTTCTGTATAGGTAAGCTTTGAGAACTTTGTTGCGGTAGGATTCTTTACTGGATCTGCAGTATAAATTCCATCAACCTTTGTTGCTTTTAAGAGAACATCTGCACCGATTTCGCTTGCACGTAGGGCAGCAGCGGTGTCTGTACTGAAATAAGGGTTGCCTGTGCCGGCAGCAAAAATTACAACGCGACCCTTTTCAAGGTGGCGCATAGCCTTGCGGTGTAGGTATGGCTCAGCAACCTCGTGCATAGCAATAGCTGTCTGTACGCGAGTTGGTACACCTAAGCTTTCTAGTGCATTCTGTAGAGCAATAGCATTAATTACTGTTGCAAGCATGCCCATATAATCACCTGCAGAGCGACCAATACCAAGCTCTTGACCGATTGCTCCACGGAAAATATTTCCGCCACCTAGAACAACAGCAACATCAACACCCATCTCGCGAACAGCCTTGATTTTCTCTGCCATCATTTTAACGACGTTTGAATCAATACACTGTGCTGTTTGACGATTTAGCAATACTTCACCACTTAATTTTAAAAGAATTCTTTTGTATTTTGGAGTCATATTTAAAGTCCTGAAAATATTTTGGAAATGCATTATCCATTTATTTAAACAAATTTAATCAAAAATAGGCGATAATGTAAAGAAAAAACTAGCTTAAATTGGGGTGCTTAGGTTGCAAAACTAAATGCACCTGTTTTGGTGCGTTTAGTCGTGCGACAGGGATTAGAGTTGCATAAATATTTTAAAAGTAAGGGGTTTTAGTAAAAACACAAAGTTTTCTATGGAAAAAGG
>JAFUOX010000024.1 GCA_017481725.1 Kiritimatiellia bacterium
ATTGCTACTCTTTCGAAGCAATTTGGCAAAACTCATCCGCTAGTGTCCTCGCCCAGAAGCTTGTTAAGATACGGTGGCGATGCACGGAATGCACGTGATGCCGGTGGGACGTAGAGACCTTCGCACTTTTAGCCATCACGTGCAGCAGCTCCGCGTCTTTGTCTTCTTGTGGTCGAGCACACTAGCGCTTGGAAGTTGCCTTTGCGACAACAGGAGCAAAACAAGGCAACGACAAGCGGTAGTGTTATCACATAAACCACCACGCAAGCCCTGCGACCTCTGCGTCCTCCGCGTCTCTGCGTCCCACCTTCGCACTTTTAGACACAAGCACTCGCTAGGTGTATGGTTAATATTCAGCTAGTAGTCCAAGGGCTTTTTGCCAGTAAATTACATGAGAGGCAAAGCCATGATTGCAGCTTGCTTCTGCGCCGACATTCTCCCACAATGTGCCTGTACGCTCTGCCATATAATAGAAGTAGCCTTTAATATTGTCGTATAGCTCTTCTTTATAGCTATAGCGATTAAGCAAATCTAATCGCAAATAATTTCCGATAAAGGCATTGGCTGGCCAAATTTCAGGATATAAGCCCTTCTCTGCCCTATCATAACCAAAATCTTTTACCAATATTTTCCAAAGCTCAGGGTGGGTTGCTGGTATGGCAACATTTGAGAAGAAAGCATAGTATTGGCAAGCTTCTGTGCGTTCTCCACTTAGCACTAGCTCACCTGCTTCATTGCGGATGGCATTGTCGCAATAGAAGCCAGACGGTGTCATTGCAAGCTTATTTATGTTGGCTTTAATTTGTGCAGCTTTTGCAGCTAGCTCTGATTCGTTATAGAGATCAGCCATAGTTTCTAATACAAGTGCATAAATCATATTTGTTGGAAAAGAAACATCCTGCACAAGTGCATTACTGCGTGACCACTCAACAAACACCCAGCTCTCTAGCTTCTCCAATAGACAATATTCATTTTCAAAGCGTTTGAAGTAATTTAAGAGTGCAAGCATTCTTGGCTTTGCTTTTTCAACAAAAGCTTTATCTCCTGTACGCTTAAAATATTCACCTAGTTCTAAAACATACCACATTGCCCAGTTTGGGATAAAGGTTTTATCATTATGATCTCCAGGGTAACACATTGGTAGCATTCCTTCAGGAAGAAACTCAAACTTTTCAGGAAGAAGGAAATTTTCAAGGAAGCATTTTTCAAGAGTTGCTTTTCCAGTAAGTGCATATTCTACACGTGAGGTAAAGAAGCTATCGCATAACCAGCCTGCACGCTCACGAGATGGACAATCCATATAAATATCTACTGCATTTGCACGGAAGGTTTCGACAGCTGCATCATATATTTTTGCCATTTTTTCATCATCACATACAAAGCGAGTTTTAATCTCTGCTTGTGGAAATGCAATATGGCGAAGAGAAAGCTTCCTAATTTTTACATTAATGCCCTTAGCAACAAATCGCGTATAACGCATTACATAAGGCTCTGCAGAGATAAAATGTAAATTACAGCTCTGTAGCTTAAAATATATAAGCTGTGAAGCACCTAATCTATTTGCATAAATTTGATTGTCTGACATTATTTCATCAAAGATAACAAATAGCTCGCCTTTGCCCTCAGCTTCGATTATAAAATCATAAATGCCAGAGTAGTTTACTCCCCAGTCAATATCTACATACGAATCCTTCGCAATCTCTATTTCATCTGAGCCAGCTAACGACATTGCTTTTGGCGTAGAAAAATCTAGCTTACCTGCTTCAATATGGGTTGCTATTTCCAATTCCTCTAGCTTATACGTAAAGAAATCGTGTTTTGGTGTTAGCTCTCTTCCATTATAATACTTTTCCTTTTCTGAACAAGAAACTGTTCCCATTTGAAAAATTGCTTTAGGATGCAATTCTTCATTTTCAGAATAAGGAATTTCGCGAGAAATAAATTTTCCAGCAATTGCTGAAGCGAGTTCTACCTTAGTGCCAACAGCACCACACTTTTGCTCATAAACAAAATGGTCTTCGGTGGATAAATTATATGCTTCTACGAAGCCACGCTGAAATGAAAAGCGCTGTGTTTTTATAACTCGCTCATCTGTTGAATAGCATTCAAAGCCACTAACGCCTGTTGCTGCAAGAAGCTCTTCTCCAGCAAATAATTCCGCCACCAAAAATGATGGCTGATTTAGATAACAATATGAATTTACATTATAGCCTACGACACGAACTGCTATGCGATTATTTTCCTTTGTCAAAAATGGAGCAAGCTCATATTCATCCACACGGAAGAAGCCATGAGCACAACGTGCTGGACCATGTGCAACAAATTCTCCATTTACCATCACAATAAAGGAACATGATGCTGTTAGAGATAGTCTTGCTGATGGCAATTTCTCAATATCGCAGCAAAAGCTTAAGCTGCGATTCTTTTGTGTTGCTGTTGCTTTTTCCCAAACAGGAAGTGCCTTCTTAAAATTAAAATCCATGCTCATAAAAGTTTTACCTTCCCAAATCATTAAGCATGAATTTTAACAAATTCCCCCACCAGAAGCAATCAGCAATGCAAATGGGAAAGCGAGAGGAGGCAAAGGTTAGCACCTTGCCACCTCTCGCCCCAGCAACACCGGGCGGCAGAGCCACCCTCATCTTCACTGTCAAACTCGCCAACTGTCAAACTATCAAACTATACAAGAATTAAATTAGTTTGCAAGTTTGCGAGTTAAGTTTTGAGGATGAAGCAGCACGTGGTGGCTAGAATTGCGAAAAAGGGACGCTGCGACGCAGAGGACGCAGCG
>JAFUOX010000025.1 GCA_017481725.1 Kiritimatiellia bacterium
GAGACCATCCAACGCGTTGACACGCTCCCCGCAGGCGTTGACACGCCCCTTTGGACATGAGACATGAGACGCGGGACATGAGACCCACAGACGATTAGACGTGAGAATGGAGAAAAACCCACTCAACTCTACCTGAATTCTTCATTCCTCATTCTTCATTCTTCATTTATTATAATGCGTTGCCTCCGCATCTCAATAAACTTCTGGGCGAGCACACTAGTGGATGAGGTTTGCCCAATTGCTTCGAAAGAATAGCAATAGTCAAGGCAAAGCTCATTCCGCTAGTGTTTTTTCGGCGTCACGTCTCTGCGTCCTCTGCGACCTTTGCGTCTCTGCGTCCCACCGGCGTCCCGTGCATCACATTCGTTACGATAAATCTCAGTTAGATTTCTTCTGTTCTTGAAGAAATTTCTCTATAAGTGTATAATTTGAGACTATTTTATGAGGTTTTAATATGTATTCTTTACCAATATCTACACCAGAAGCACAGGGAATTTCCTCCGCCGCAGTAACTCGATTTGTTAATAGATTGGCTGAACTAAATTATGTTCATGGCTTTGCGGTTATTCGCCATGGGAAAATTATAGCAGAGGGCTACCGCGAGGGCTGCTCAGCAGCAGATAAGCATCAACTATTTTCTTTAAGCAAAAGCTTTGTTTCTTCAGCAATTGGTATTGCTTATGGAGAGGGACTTCTAACACCAGATTCTTTGCTTGTAGATTTCTTTCCTGAATATTTGTGTGATAAAGTGACCGACCGTATGCGTAGATTAAAGCTTAGGCATCTGCTTTCTATGTCATCAGGGCATTCCTCCTGTGCAATAGGACGTTATAGCTCAAAATATTCTTGGCGTTCAGAGGGTGAGACTTTGCCAGTAAATGAACGCACATGGGTAAAGAATTTTCTTGAGGATGAATTGCCCTTTGAGCCAGGTGAGAAATTTATTTATAATTCTGGTGCAACCTTTATGCTTAGTGCAGTTATTCAGCGCGTAACAGGAGAAAATGTTTCTACATATTTACGCAAGCGTCTATTTGATAAGCTTGGGTTTGATTTGGATTTATATTGGGAGAAGAACCCAGAAGGAATAGATTTAGGTGGTTGGGGCTTCAATCTATCGGTACGCGAGCTTGCGGCATTTGCAAATTTGTGGCTTAATAAGGGTGCTTTAAATGGAGAGCAAATCATTCCTACAGCATATTATGAGGAAGCAACCAAGAAGCAAATCTCAAATGGTGAAGTAAATGATGTAAGTGATTGGGTGCAGGGCTATGGTTTTCAATTTTGGCGTTGCCGCAACAATTGCTTCCGTGGAGATGGTTATGCTGGGCAGCTTGCTTTGATGATTCCTGAGCATGATGCAGCAGTGGTAATGACAGGTGGTATGCCTATGATGCAGCGAGAGCTTGATGCCGCATTTGATTTTCTTCTCCCAGAATTTAAGGCATCTCCATTGCCCGAGGATATACCTGCATACTTGACACTTAATGAGGCAACTCATTCAATGAAGTTTGATCTAGGACCTTGTGGAGAAGTAAATCCAGATTTCTCATTTGCTGAAATTGAGGTTCAAGAAAATGCAATGGATTTAAAAAAGATTGTTCTCTTACAAGACTCAAATGGTATGACATTGCGTTACTTCTTTGAGCATAGAGGAGTGGATATATATGAGGCTGGCTTTAAAGAGCTTCGCACTGGCTGCATAAATCTTGTTACTCAGAATTTTCCTCTACGTACAGTTGGACGCTGCCACTGGGAAAATCCAACCACAGCGGTGTTGTGTTTTGCAATACCTCAATCACCAAGTATTTTTACAATAAAACTTGTGCTTGATGCACCAAGTGGTAGCACATGTATCTATATGGACACACCAATTTGGTTTGCACATGAAAAACTTCAAAATCAGGAACTTTTAAGAAAATGATAAAACTAATTGTTACAGATATGGATGGCACTTTGTTGGATTCCCAGCATAGATTGCCAGATGGATTTATTGAGCTTATATCAAAGCTTTATGATAAGGGCGTGTATACGGTTGTTGCAACTGGACGTCAGTATTATAATGTTATCAAGTTTTTTGAACCAATTTTAGAAAAGATTTGGATTGCCTCAGAAAATGGAGCTATGATTAACAAGGGCAGTGAATTGATTCATGTCTTTTCTATGGATAAAGAGAAGCTGGCTCCTGCAATAGAAGATATAAAGACAATTTCTGAGGCTCACTATATAGAATGCACCTCAGAAGGTGCATTTGTAGATCCTTGTCCTCCTCATGTAGAGCATGAAATGCGGCAAATCTATGAGCGTCTTCTTATGTCTGAGGATGCTTATGAAAAGTGTGCCTCTATGGAAATTTGTAAGGTTGCAATTAATACTCCTGATGCAGCCGCATTGTGTATGCCAGTAGTCGAAAAATATAGCTCTATTTTTAATGTCGTGTTAAGTGGTCTACATTGGGTGGATTTAATGAAATTGGGCGTTGATAAGGGTGACGCAATTTCTTATATTCAAAAGCAACTTGGGATTTCTAAGGAAGAGACAATTTGCTTTGGTGATTATCCTAATGATTTAGGACTATTTAGAGTTTCTGGCATAAGCTATGCAATGGAAAATGCGCATCCTGATGTTAAGGCTGTTGCAACTCATATTGCTCCATCAAATGATGATGGAGGAGTGCAGAAGGTGCTTGAGCAGCTATATAAAGAAAATTATTTAACTCACTAACTATTCAATTAGCAAACTCGTAAACGGATTTTACTTGTAAGCTTTTCCAGCTTTGGATAGTTGCACATTTGGGTAATGTAAATGCCACCTTTCGTTTTTATTAAAATAAAGATGCATATACATGATGCGATTTTTTGGAGCTTTATATCTACTTTCCAATTTTAGCTACCAAAATTAGGGCTGCTTGCCTTTTGAAGGTGACTTCTCTACAGATTGGAAATAGCTATATTTGTTTTTTATTTTATTACCATAAAAACAAAAAATCCGCGCATTTAAGCACGGATCATTTAAAATGGTGGGCGAGGTGGGACTTGAACCCACAAGCCGGAGCACTAGATCCTAAGTCTAGCGTGTTTGCCAATTTCACCACTCGCCCGATAACGCCTTATCGGCTGTAAGTGGGGCAAAGTATAGCACATCATTTGAAGCAAAGTCAAGCATTATTTAAAAAAATATTTTTGGCGGTGAAAAGACAAACTAAATGCAACTACCTCTAAAGTCATGCGTTGCATTTAATCTGTCGAATTGCCTAGTTGCATTTACTTTATCTATTGCCCATTAAATTATTGTTTTGCAAGCCCCTTTGACTAAAATAGATAATTATTGTAAAATATTGAAAGTTATTTTACGAAAGGATATTCCTATGAAAAAAGTAAGCTTATATATTTCAGTATTAGCAATCTCTATGATGATGTCTTCTGTGTATGCAGCGTGGACAGTTGAAGCATATAATCAAAATGGTTCCACTCACAAAATTACAGATGGTAATTGGGAAATTGGCGTAACAAAGCATTCGGATGATAATTGGTCATTAGGTAAAGCTCAGGGCTCTTCATATATTGCTGGTTCAGGTGTACTTGATTTACGCACACTTGAAGCAGATTGCGGTGTCGTTCTCAAAAAATTTAATAATGGTGCGTTGGAAACGAATGCTACTCTTACTCATGCTTATTTGCCAGATTCTGTTGAAACATTGGTTGGAAATACATTTCGGGCGTCAACAAATTTGCAATTTGTGGATTTCGGGAATGGGATAAAGACAATCGGAGATTATGCTTGCAGTGGGTGTGTTGCTTTGAAAACAGTAATTTTACCTCAAGTTCTTGAGACAATTACGACTAGTGCTTTTGATGGATGTACATCATTAGAGATTACTGGGGATGATATTCCATCAACTCTTTCAGCCATTGGATATAGAGCATTCAAAAATTGTAAAAATTTTACTGGTGATCTTGTTTTGCCTAATTTTACAAACACCTTAGGAACTGGTGGGTATCAATTTGAAGGAACCTCTATTACTTCTTTCTCTGCACCAAACCTAGAAGAGATACCAACTGGCATTTTTGCAGGAAATTCTACAATCGTTTCTGCTACATTTTCTGCTGCAATTACAAATATAGGTGGATATGCTTTTCAGAGTGCTTCAAGTCTTGAAAAAATATATCCTACAGAATTTCCTTTTGTACAAAGTATTGGACATTCAGCTTTTCGTGGTTGTAAAAAGCTAGATGTATCTATGGATTTCTCAAAGTCAAAGTTGACTTTTGTGCCAACCTATGCGTTAGTAGATCTTGTAAAAGTAATATCTATAAAGTTACCTAAAACATTAGTCCAACTTGATTCTGAATCACTGGCATATTGTAATGCTGGTCGAGCAATTTGGTTTATGGGACCTCCTCCAACAACTATTGGGACTAGTGCTCTTTATCCTAGTTACGGTGCCACTTGGCTTCTAATCGCAGGCTGTGAATTTTCTGACAAATGGGAAGAGTCAGCAAATGTAATTCCACTTGAAGAAGGTGATGCAGCTAAAGCTCTCAAGCTGGCTGGAGATCTTGGTATAACAGGCGTTAAGCCAATAGGTAAGTGGACATATCAAACTAATGGAACTACTCATTGGGTTATGAAAGAACTTCCAAAGGCAACAGTTATTCTTGTTTTCTAACCAATAAATTTCAAATAAAAGGGAAAAATGGGTTTAGTAGATACATATAAAGAAGATATTTACAAAGTGCGCTCCTATGAGTGTACTTCTACTGGAGATATTCATTTCCCACAGCTTTGCAATTATCTTCAAGAAATAGCATCAAATCATGCTGATGAGCTTGGTTTCTCAAAAAAAGATTTTGTTGGAGAAAATTTAACATGGGTTATGACGCGCCTTCGTGTAAAGGTAAACCGTTATCCAATATGGAATGAGCCATTAAAGATTTTAACCTTCCCTTGGGGTGGTAAGAAACTCTTTGCGTATCGTGATTTTGTTGTTACGGGAGCAGACGGACAGCAAATAGCCGTTGCATCATCTGAATGGATGACTATTAACCTTGCAGAACGCAAGGCAGTTGTAATTCCTCCACAGGTGCTTGAGGCATCCAATACAGTTAAAGAGCCAGTTTTTGGTCAAAATCCATTTAGTCGCTTTGCATATCCAACAGATGTTCTGGCAGAGGAAATTCGTGAATTTCCTGTGCGCTTTTCTCAGATTGATCTTAATGCACATGTAAATAATGTGCGTTACATTGAGTGGATGCTTGATTCTTCTCCTGAAATTCTTGAAGGGAAGCAGGTGCAGGAGATGGAGCTGGTTTTTCGTAGTGAAACAATGCTTGGTGATGTTGTAACTGCCAAGAGCGTAGCACAAAAGGATGGTGTTCGAATGCACCAAATTGCAAGTGCTGCTGGTGTAACACATGTGCTAGCACGCACATATTGGAAACAATAGGCTATAACGAATAGGGAATAGCTTTGGTAAATGCGTGTGTTTGTTGCTGCAGCAAGCACACGCTTTATTATTGTAGCGATGCTAGAGTGTTTAACAACAAGCATGCTTTTGCCTGAGTTATTTATTGCTTCCTATAATAAATTATCCACTCCCAAGCTTATTCTTGAGATGAAAGCCAAGCTTTTAAGTCTAAAATTTTAATGCCGTCATAATCTGTTGCTGGGTGGCCGGTATTAGCTATTAAATATTTTGGATAAGAATCGCGTATCTTTAATAATGGTTTTAATTCTCTTTCCAATGTAGCCTGTGATGAAATATCGTCGCTTACTTGAAAATATGCTATTTCGCCATTTTTTATAGTTACAAAGTCCACTTCTCCATCATATAATTGTCCAACATAGATATCATAACCTCTGCGTTTTAATTCAAGAAAAACTAGATTTTCGTATATATGTCCGTAATCTATTTTTCTTGTGCCTAATTTTGCAAATCTTATTCCTGTGTCTGAAAGGTAAAATTTAGTACCACCATTAAGATATTTTTTACCTTTTATATCCCATTTTCGTGCAGGATATACAACAAATGCATCAACTAAGTATTTAATGTAATTTCCTACTGTTATATGGTTGGTCTTGTGTTGATTAGAAGTCAGTGTATTTGCTATTTTAGGTATAGATACAATATTCCCGACATTGTCCATTAAAAAATCGGTAATTCTGTTTATCAGTGTCAAATCTGTTATTTTATTGCGTTGCACCAAATCCTTATTTAGTATTGTTTCATAGATTGTTGACAAATACAGAATTCTATCTGATTCTGCACTATACATATAGGAACCAGCAAGACCTCCCTTGAGTGCATATTCATCGATAGTTAGCATTTGTGGGGAATTTATTATGTTGTAATAATCTAAATATTCCTTGAAGCTAAATGGTAATATGTGTATTTCTATATGACGTCCAGTAAATAGAGTAGCTAATGCAGAACTAAACATAAAGGCATTTGACCCTGTTAAATAAATGTCACACTTATTTTTTGAATGTAAGCTATTTATAGCTAGTTCAAATTTTGGGCATAATTGTACCTCGTCTATGATTAGTATGTTATCCTTGCTTTCATCAATTGAATTAACAATATGATTATATAAGGCATGGTATTCTAATAGCTTCTCATTTTCGAGGTCTGTTAAATCTAAAGTAATTAAATTGATATTAGAATATTTTTCTAAAAGAATTCTTGCAGAATCCTTCAAAAGAAAAGATTTGCCAGCACGCCTAATACCTGTGATGACCTTTATATCTGGAGTTCCTTTTACTCGAAAGAGTTGCTTTAGATAGTTTTCTCGCAATATTGTTCTCATGCAACACTCCTAAATCTAATATTTATAATTCAAACACTTGAAGTGAGAAAATATTATAAAAAAAACAACCAAAAGTCAACCTGTAAAATCGCCCACTTTCAGATTTTTGAAAAAATTGAAAATCTGAAAGTGTAATTAAATTGCTTGTTATTAAGAGGATACAAATAATATGTGTAAATTAATTATCATTCGCTTTCAAATTTTAGTAAAAATTACTAATCAAATATGACCTTGAGTATGTCATAAAGGACTGCGATTTATTTTAGGAAATAGGCTATAACGAATAGGGAATAGTTTTGGTAAATGCGTGTGTTTGTTGCTGTAGCAAGCACACGCTTTATTATTGTAATGATGCGATGTCTAACTTGTCCCTCAAAACATTTATTGCTTAATTTAAATTTGTAGCAATTTATTATGGCATTAAAAGGCATATTATGATATTATTTTGGCAATAAATAGGTAATAAAAGGCATATTATGATATTCGGAACTAGAGCAGAAATATTAAAAATTCTTGGAAAAAATATTCGTGAAGCACGATTAGAAGAAAATATAACTCAAGAAGAAGCCGCAAAGCGTAGCGGTGTCTCTTTAAAAGCATTGCGTAACCTCGAGGAAGGTAAAAACACAAGTGTTTTAACACTTATATCTGTGTGTCGCATAATAAATAAAATAGATTGGATACAGCAAATAGCACCACCAGAATTTACATTTGAACGACTTCAATTATCAGACCCAACAAAAAAACGCATTAGAGCAAGCTCCCACAAGAAAAATCAACATAAAAATATTACTCAGAAATAAAAGAGGAAAATAATGTTTACACATGTTAATAAAATTAAAGTATCCATTTGGGGGCGAACTGTAGGAACAATAGTAGCAACAACACGAACAAATTCGTTTGCTTTTGCCTACGATAAGGATTTTTTGAAATCAGGTATAGAAATTGCCCCTCTTGGTATGCCTCTTTCAAAAAAGGTATATTGTTTTGATGGATATGATGCTTTTTGTTGTCTCCCTCCAGTGTTTGCTGATTCCCTGCCAGATGCCTTTGGAACCTCTATTATTGTTGCTTGGATGAGAAGCCAAGGAGTTGCTCCTAGTGAAATTACACCATTAGATAAATTAGCATATATTGGACAGCGAGGAATTGGAGCATTAGTCTATGAACCAATTCGTAGCCCATTTAGGGAAAAACCCTTCGCATTAGATATGCGTGAGGTAATTGAGTCGTCTCGCATTGCATTTAATTCTGATTTAGCAAAAATGGGTGGAAGTGATGCTTTAAGATCAATAATTCGAGTCGGTTCTTCTGCAGGTGGAGCACAAGCAAAGGCGGTTGTTGGTTGGAATAGAGATGCAAATGAGTTTTTGGTTGGTGATCAAGCCTTGCCATCTAAATATGAGCATTGGTTGTTAAAAATCACACCTAAAGAATACCCCAATAGAGGAAAAAAAGAAATTGAGATTTATCAGCGAGCTATTTCTGCGGGAATAACTATGAGTCAGAGTGAAATATATGAACTAGATGGTATTTCTCATTTTATAACAAAACGCTTTGATCGAGAGAAAGATAAAAGGCATCATATAATTTCTTTCTCTGCGCTTGCACATCTACCAATGATTACAGCACCAGAAAATCGAAGCTATGAACAATTGTTTGCTTGTGCAAAAGAGTTGGGATTAGGATATTCAAGCATTGAGCAGCTTTTTAGAAGAATGGCATTTAATGTTCTTATAGGAGAATTTGATGACCACACAAAGAACTTCTCCTTTATGCAGAAAGAAGGAGAAGCTTGGGAGCTCGCTCCAGCATATGATTTAACTGGCTCAAGCTTTGATTCTAATGATCCATGGAATGCGACTTCTGGGTCGCACCAATTGTCTATAAATGGGAAATTCTCAAATATAACAGAGGATGATATGCTTAAGCTTGCTGATAGAGTTGGTGTAGGTAATGCCGCAGAAATACTAAACGATATAAAGAATAGTTAACTCAACACCTATCCCTTTTTATCTAAATTAAGTGTGCTGCCTATACTCATCCCTCTTACAAATCTTGCTACAAGTATCCCATATTCTTGAAAAAAAGAAGATATTAGTGTATATTAGTGTCTCAGTTTGTTAAAGCAATAAACTTAGAATAATAATAATGGAAAATTTTGTATGAAGATTACATTTTTAGGGACAGGTGCAGCAGATTGGGACATCAATAGCTATGTTCATGGTGAAGAATTTCGCAGATATTCCTCTGCATTAGTAGATACAGAATTATTGATAGATGCTGGACCACATATTTTTCATTTTGCTGAAAATGAAGGACAGCCAGAGATTCTTTCTAATGTAAAAAATGCAATAATTACTCACTCTCATTGGGATCATTTTAATCCAGAAATTATCTTAAAGCTTGCAGAAAATAATCCTGATTTTACTCTTTGGGGTGATGCAGCATGCTTGCGTGCATTCCACAAAAGATTGGGAGAAGAAAACACTAGCACAATTAACTTTGTGGAGCTACCTATCGGCGAAACACATGATGTTGGCGGATATATGGTTACTGCACTTCCAGCTAGTCATATCACACATGATCCAGCAGAATGCTCTCGCGTTTATCTAATTGAAAAGGATGGACGCACTCTATTTTATGGCTGTGATTGTGCTTGGCTACCAAGTGAAACTTGGGCAGGAATTGTAAATAAACAAATCAACCTTATGGTGCTAGAGTGCACCTGTGGCGAATTAGCAATCAATGATTGGCGTAGCTTTGATCATAACGATATTAAAATGCTAGAGAATATGATTATAGTTTTCCGCAAGTATAATTACTTTGCTGAGGATGTTCGCTTTGTTGCCTCACATTTGGCACGAGAGCTACACCCAGACCATGCCACAGTTGCAAAAGCAATGGAAGCCTTTGGTGCAACACCTGCCTATGATGGCATGGTCCTTGAGGTTTAAAAATAGGATACTATAAAAAGTATTTAAAAAATGAAGCTAGTAAATTGTCCAGATTGTGATAGACCCGTTGGGGCAAATTTAAATTGCCCTTGGTGTGGTGCTGCGATTGTTCCGCAGCGCAAAACACTTATTACGGTGCTATCTATGTCTGCAATGGTATTGTTATTTACTATCAGCAGCTGTATTTGGATTATTCCTCCTCCACAAAATAATATTGCTTCAATATTGCTTGGATTTATCTTTGGTGGCATTGTTGCTTTGCTTTTCAAATATAAGTATCCATTGGTAGGTTTACTCCCTATGGGTGGCGTATATTTGGCATTTCTTGATGTAGCTGTTGCTAGAGCAATTTGTATTCATACACCATATATTTTGTTTTTGTTTAGCTTTGCTTTGTTTTTTAATTCGCTAAAGAAAAAGATATTGCCTCTTGGAGGAGCTTTGTCGCGACTCTATGGTCCAGCTCTTCTATGGATTCCCTTTCTTGTTCTATTCTGTTGCTATGCTTCAAGCATGGGAGCATTACTAATTCCTGCCTTGCTCGCTTTGTTTGTTATTTTGCAAATTGTATTTGCAGAGCGAAGCAGTATTATTTCATTTGCAGCGGTTTTGTTGTTTACTGGCTTTGCAATTCTCTACTTTAATATTTATGCTTATGCTGTTGGCTTTATTGCTATAGCTATAGCAAAAGGCTTGCTTTGCAAAAGTAAGCATTTATCAAAAAATTAAAATATGAAGCTTTCTACTTTTAATCGATTTTTTTTGTTGTCTATAGCAGCAGTATGTTTTACAGCTTGCTCAAATAATAGTGAGACTGATTGTAAGAGCATAACAGTGTTGCGAAGGAATATCGACCGCGTGTCATCCATGGATCCAATCAAGGCAGAATCTGCTGGAGCAAATCGAGCCGTGGCACTTGTTTATGAGACACTAGTTGAATATGATTATTTTGCCCGCCCATATACTTTGAAGCCATATCTTTTAAAAACAATGCCGGAGATAGATGAAACTGGCAAAATTTATCGTTTTACCTTGCGTGATGATATCTTTTTTGGACCTTCAAAATATTTAGGTAAGTCAGGAGAAGAAGATGTTCGAGCTGTTACTGCAGAAGATGTGGTGTATTCATTAAAGCGCCTTGCTGATGCAAAGCTTGCCTCTCCTGGTTATTGGACTATTGCGGGAAAAATTCTTGGTATAGATGAGTTTCATAAGGCATCTGCTCAGGTAGATGCTCCTACAGATTATAATCGGGAAATAGCTGGGCTTCGTATAATCAATGAAAAGCAATTTGAAATAGAATTAGTAAATCCGTCTACTGAATTTTTGTGGATATTGGCAATGCCATATACAGCAGTTGTGCCACGAGATGTTGCTGAGCAATTAGGCTCAGAGTTTGGAACAATAGAATGTGGCTCAGGGCCATATACGCTAGCTTCGTGGCAACGTAACTATAGTATGATTTTTAAGCGTCGCCCAAATCGCTCCGAAGAGCGTGATGCTTTTACCCCAGAGGAAAGAGCAGAAGGCTTAAAAAGCTTTGAAGAAATTCATTTCTTTGTTATGGATGATGCTTCAACACGCTGGCTTTCTTTTTTGGCAGGTGGGTTAGATATAAATCAAGAGATTTCACGCGATAATTGGGATGCAGTGATAGCTCTTGATGGTGGCTTGTCAGATGAAATGCAATCGCATGGAGTAGGTCTTGTATCAAAGGATAGTATGATGGTTTCCTATATTGCATTTAATATGGATGATGGGGTAGTAGGAAAAAATAAACTGTTGCGGCAAGCAATGACGTGTGCCTTTGATGCAGAAGCGTGGATTAAGCTCAATAAGGGGCGCGTTGCATTTGCTGATGGGCCAGTGCCTCCTAATGTTGAAGCTCGACTTGAAGAGCCAAATCCTTTGCAATACAATCTTGAACGTGCAAAGGAACTGATTACTCAGGCAGGCTATAAGGATGGAATAGACCCTGCCACAGGTCGCCCTTTGCAGTTAACTCTTGACCTAGGGCGCACAGATCAAGAAACGCGAGAATCAGCAGAGCTTATTGCCTCATTTATGCAGCAAATAGGTATAGAGCTTAATCTTCAATATAATAATTGGCCCTTGTTTTTGAAAAAGATTTCGAGAAGAGAGTCTCAGCTATTTATGGTGGCATGGTTAGCAGACTATCCGGATGCTTTGAATTTCCTTCAGCTATTTTATTCAGAGAATGCTTCACCTGGACCAAATCGGTGTAATTATAATAACCCAGAATATGACAAGCTGTATGAGGCGGCATATGTAGAGCGTAATCCTGAGTTGAGAGGCAAATATATCCGAGAGATGCAGCGAATTATTCGCGATGAAGCTCCATGGATTTTCATACATTATGGTCGTGATAATATTTTATTAAAGCCAAATTTAGAAAATGTTATACCACATGATTTTCCTTATGGCTTAGAAAAGCATTGGCGCACCAAATAATTTGGGAAGAGCCTGTATACACAAATAAAACAAAAGACAGCTGCAAAAACAATCAGTTTCGCAGCTGCCTCTTTTTTTATCTATAGTTATTATTGAAGAATAATCAGTGTGCTTAGTGGAGCAAGGAATGGTTCAACAGCACCAACATAGTTTGGATAGCCCCCAACAGAAGAAGCAAATGCCCAATCAAGCTTTGTTGCACGGACACGATATTCATTCTCGTTTCCTATTTCTGTTGACATAAAGCGAGGTGCTACATCTAACTCAGCACAATCAACAGGGGATAGTGTAAACTCATATCCTTCTAACTCCTTTGTAGTTCCATCAAACCAGTTACTTGACATATAGACGTTGTTCTTGAATACTGTTTCAGGTCTGAAATAACATGAATATATTCTATTCTTCTTTGTTGAATTATCTATAAACATTGTTCCATTCTCTGCAAGGATAATTAAGTTGTCATAAATTTTAGGATACCAAGATGCCTCATCACTAGTTGTAATTGTAGTTAAGATGAATGAGGAGGAACCAACAACGGTATTGTGATGTATGCTTACATTATCAGCAAGTCCGTCCCTGATCTTTGTGATAAAAGGTTCGCCTGTTGATGTTACAAATTTATTATAAGAAATCTCTGCATTTGGTATTTCATTCCAGTTTCCTTCAGGATTGTTGGAATGTATTGAACGACATTCATACATTGCATTTGATGAAAATGTAAATGTTCCACTATAGCCCTTCAAAGGAGCAAACATCAAATAACAATTTGTGTAAACATTGTTAACAATAACAGGGTCCTTAGCTGTCCATATTGTAAACAATTGCTTTTTTTCTCCTGTATGACCTTCAAATACACAACCCTCTACGCGGAGGAATTCTCCTGGTGCTTTATCTTGCTCATAAGCATTTGATTTAATAGCATATGCTTTGTTGTCTCCGTTATAAGCACCATCTAATCGGAAACGACAGTTTTTAACGGTTAAAAGCTTGCCATTTGCATTTATTATTCTGCCGCCAGTTCCAATAGAGTTGCCAGGATAGGTTTCGTTCTTTTCTCCGTACCAAACAAAATCAAGCTCAGAAATAGTGACGCCATAAGCATTAAAATCAACATTAACAATATATGGATTAGGAGTAGCTTTATTCAATGTGTGGCTAACAACAACCTTTGCATTGCCATAGTCACCCCATGATTTGATAGTTGTAAAATTTCTTTCTATGTAAATAAAATCATCAGCAGAATTTATTTCATAAACTCTATCATCACCTCCACGAACGAAGATTGTGCCATTTTCTGCACAAATCTTAGTTGCTTCTGTAATTGTCCTACAAGGGTTTGCCTCAGTTCCATTCCCTCCAGCAACTGCCAATGCATCTACATAAACATTATATGATAAAATTTCTAGCTCGGGAATTGCTAGTGTAGCAACAAGCTCCTTGCTGGTGGCAGTATCAATTAACATAACAGAAGGGATATAAGTGCCTGGGGCTGTATATGTATATTTTATAACGGTATCATTTCCTGTATAATCATAGATGCCATCGCCATCATAATCTATTTTTACAGTTACTGGTCCGGCATTTAAACTATATTCAACCTTAAATTCTATTTCGGATCCTGGAGTAAATGCCTCTGAAGATACAGAGAAAGAGGTTAGAGTAAAGAATTCACCAGGTTCACCCTCGTAAGCAATAGGTTCTTGTGCACCGATGTATGCTGGCTCTGTTCCGTAGCTAGAATTTAATCCACCAGCCCAAGAATAGCGCAAGGAATTTAAACGATAAAAATTCTCTGAAAAGATATCCTCTGTCTCAATAAATTCTGGAACCTGAGATAACCTCAAATTATTATCTGTAAATAGACCAGCAGAATCAGGATTTTCGGTTACAAGATTATATTGCTCCAAATCTTGGACCGCTGATCCACCATTAAAATCTGGAGCCATCCAAACATTGTCTACAAATTTAGAACCAGCAGCAAAGGTTGTTGGATTTGTTTGTCCTACATCGCTTGAATATTCATTGATAATTGTGCCAAGTTCTCCATTAACAATGATTAAATTGTTGTAAAAATTTGGAGCCCATGTAAAAACACTGTTTCCTCCTCGTGTTGTAACAAAAGAAGCATTTCCTACAAATGTATTGTGGTGGATTTTTGCTTTATCGAAACCGACATCTGACTTGTTGATAAAAGGTATATCTCCATCATTAACAAAAATGTTGTAAGCTATTTCAATGTCTTGGTCTTCTCTATAATTATCACCATTACTATAGAGTGGTTTGGTGACATTTATAATGCGATTAGAAATAAATTGCCCGCCGTTAATATATTGCATAGCCTTATAGCAACGTGTTGTATTCTCAAATATGTTTGAGATAATTCTTACTTGATTTGGAGATTTAATAACTTGAGAATCCCTTCCTCCAAAGTTCTTAAAATAGCAGTTTTTAACAGTCATGCCTCTTGTTTTATCGCGGTCGGGGTTACTAGCATGAACACCAGATCCACCCCAACCACCGTTATTACTAGGGTTGTCTTGATAAAATTTACAGCTATCAACAACGCAATATTTAGCATATATGCTAATAAGTATTCCTCTCTCACCGAGAGATGTTCCAGAGTGTTTTCTCTCGTTGTCGCAGTAGCTATAGAACTCAAAGCCTGTAATTGAAAATTCATCAGCTTCTTTTTCAACTTGTATAACACTTGGATTGTTAATATTAGCACTCAAATCTTTATCAAGATAAATCTTTGGTGCACCAAAATCAGCCCAAGCTTTAACAGTAAGGTTTGAAGCTGTGACAATGATTAAATCATCAGCAGTTGCGATTGTATATGAGCAGCTTTCTCCACCCTTAACATTAATTGTAGATGGAATTCCATCTGCGAGATATTGTGCATTTGCTGCGTCAACTGCTGCTTTGATTGTTGTGAATGGAGCAGAGGATGAGCCTGTTGCTACTGAAGCATCTGCTGTTGAATCTACATAGTAGTCTGCTGCAAACATTGTTGTACAAGCAAACAAAGATAATAATACTAGCAGTCTTTTCATTTTTATTTACCTTTCGTTTTAAAGAGGAAAAGTAAAGTGCTTAATAAATAACCTTCCCCACTTAAGAGGTATTTTACACCTAACTATATCTTTTGGTCAATAAAAATTGCAGGAAAAATTTGCTACAAAAGGTAGTTTTAACATGAAATAAGTGGGTAGAATTGCAAATGTTTACGGATACTTTATATATTTTTGTATTTTTTCTCCCGCAGGAGACGCAGAGAATTAAACTACAAAATTTTTTCGTGTCATTTCGTGTACACGGATGGGTATATTGACGCTGGTGCTGTTATAACACAGATATGCACAAATATTCACGAATGGTTTTTGCACGACAGGATTTTTTATTTCCCGCAGAGACACAGAGACGCAGAGAATTGTGTGATGGCAAGAAGTGCGAGGTTGGACGTTAGACGTTGGACGTTGAACGGACAACCAGACGTTAGACGTGAGACATCCCGCCGCGTTGACACGCGTCCCACAGGCGTTGATACGCCCACATTGGACATGAGACATGAGACGCGGGACGAGAGACAAGGTCGTGAGACCCACAGACGATTAGACACGAGAAATGTAAAGCCATTTCACTTCTAAAGAAAACTTTTGTGTCTAAACGTCTAACGTCAGAACCACTCGCGTCTCATGTCTCGCGTCTCATGTCCTATGGTCGCATGTCAATGCGATGCGGCGTCTAATTGTCTGGCGTCTAACGTCAATGAAATCTCAATGTCTAATGTCTCGCGTCACCGCGTCTCAATGTCTAATTGTCTCACGTCAACGTTGTCTAGCGTCTAACGTCCACACGATAGCAAAAAACTATTCGTGCAAATCCGTGTACGCACAGCAGGCCAAAGCGTTAGCGACAAATCCGTGTACAAAAAGGCTGCTGCAAACCAATCAGTTTCGCAGCAGCCCTTATAGCATTGTAGTGCTTATTTTTTTTTATTTAATAATAATTGTAGTGCTTAAAGGAGCAAGGAATGGCTCAACTGCTCCCACATAATTTGGATAGCCTCCTACAGAAGATGTAAATGCCCAATCAAGCTTTGTTGCACGGATGCGATATTCATCAGCATTGCCCATTTCAGTTGACATAAAGCGAGGAGATGTATTTAATTTACGGCAATTAACAGCTGTTAAGTTGCATGCATAACCATCTAAAGCCAAAGCAGAGCCATCAAAGAATGTATTAGCCAAGTAAACATTATTATTAAATGATGTTTCTTCATTGAATGCTGATGTATAACCACTTGCGAGTTTTGATGAATTATCCATAATAACAACTCCGTCCTGTGCTAGCAAAATCAAATTGTCATAAATTTGAGGGCGAAGAGTCTTCTCAGAAGAGGAGACTACCAAGAAAGAAGATGCTCCTATGACTGTATTATGGTGAATGTTAACATTATTATCAAAACCTGAACCTTTTTTAGAAATAAAAGGTTCTCCACTTGATGTTACAAATATATTATATGCAATATCAGCATTTTGCGTGTCATTCCAATACCCCCATATAGAAGAGCTAGGAATTGTCGCACATTCATAAAAGGCATTAGAGACAACACCTATGTGATTATTATAAGCATTTTTGCATAAAGTAAATGAACGATTGCAGTTGGTAAACACATTTTTGACTACCTCTACAAATTTACCACATTGAATAGCATTCATCTGCCTAGCATTATCTGTGTCTCCCTCAAATACACACCCTTCTACTCGCAAATATTTACCAATATCAGCCTTTTGATCTTGTATGGCACAAGCAACAGCAAAAGAATTTGGATTTTTAGAAGAAGAACCTTCCAAACGGAATTTACAATTTTTTACTAATGTTCTTTCTTCATAAGTAGCAATAACTTTTCCATCATACCCAATAGAATCACCTGGATGTAATTCATTATTATTTCCATACCAAACAAATTCTAATTCAGAAATTGTTACATCGGTTGCTCCTTCAGCAACTGTAATAATCTTTGGATTGTCTACCTCAGAAGACAACAAATGGGAAACCACAAATTTAGGCTTACCATAATCACCCCAAGATTTAATTGTCAAATTAGGCTTATCAATAACTATTAAATCATCTGCCGTGTTTATTTCATACAAGCGGTCTTCTCCACCGCGAACACAAATAACTACGCCTTTATTATGAGAATTTGCCAAAGCCACACTTATATCATTGTATGGCCTCTGCTCGGTTCCATCACCATTATCTGCAGCATTGACATCAACATAAAAATATTTGCCAAAAATTTGTATTGCTGGGGTTTGAAGGTTTGCTGTAACCTCCTTCCCTGTTGCATTATCTACTGCCTTAACCAATGGCACAAAAGTTCCAGAATTTGAATATGTATATTTTATAGTAGTATCAGTTCCAACATAGTCAAATGAACCATCACCATCAAAATCAGCACTAATTGTCACTTCACCAATGTTATCCCAATATTTAACCTCAAATGTTAATTCATGCGATGTAAAAAATTCACCTGAAGTAATTTCAAAACTTTCTACTTTGAAAAAGTCGCCTGGCATAAATGGAATATCTATTGGCTCTACAGCACCAACATACGCAGGATCTGTTCCGTATGTAAAGTCACTTCCCAAAACCCAAGGGTATCTACGAGAATTTAATCTATAGAAATTCTCAGAGCTAACATCTGTTGTTTCAAGAAAATCAGGTGCACGCGACAGCTCAACATTTTCATCCACATATAAACCAATTTCATCAGGTGTACTTGCTTCAAGCTTGTAGAAATCTTCTTCCAATGCTGTTCCTCCAGAAAAATCTGATGCCAGCCAAACATTATTATTAAACATAGATCCCTTCAAAAATGAGGTTGGTACATCACTAGAAACATGCTGAGATAATTCTGTAATAATAGATGCCCCATCTTTTGGAAGAATAATAAGATTATTATAAATATTAGGCTGCCAGGTAATTGTCCTCTCATTATCATCATTGGTGTGATCAACAATAATAAAAGAGTCTGCACCAACTATTGTATTGTGATGAATCTTAACATTATTCATACCTTGGCTTGATTTATTAAAAATAGGTGCAGCTGAATTAACAAACACATTATATGCTATCTCTGCATTATTATATTCGCCCCAACTTTCACCATTTGAATAAATTGGAGCATATGCATTAAGAACTTTATTGGAGATAAATTGGCCATAATCACTTGGCTTAACAATATAAAAATAACCACGGCATTCTTCAAATGTATTTCCAATCATCTTTGTTCGAAGAGATGCACGAATAGGACGCCGACCCAAATCTGTTGTACCTACTTTGCTAAAGTGGCAATTTTGTACAGTCAAATCTGCACCTACAGTTCTATATGTTTGCTGTGTGCCACAACTAGCAATAACATGCCCCACGCCCCAAGATACAGAAACAACACTGCTTTGATAAAAACCACAGCCATCAACCGTTAGTCGATTTGCATAGGTTTCAATTATTCTGCCGTCTTTTCCTAGAGAATTTCCTGAATATTCGTTTTTCCCAGATACATTATAATAAAAATCTAATCCTTGTATTAAACAATCATCAGCACCTTTTTGAAACACTATCACGTGGGGATTATTAGTTGCAACACTTAGCTCGCTATCAAGCACAACCTTTGGTGTGCCAGTTCCTGCCCAAGCTTGGATTGTTAGATTTGATGCAGTTACAGAGATTAAATCATCTGCGGTTGCGATTGTATATGTGCAGCTTTCTCCACCCTTAACATTAATTGTAGATGGGATTCCATCTACGGTATATTGAGCATTAGCTGCGTCAACAGCTGCTTTAATAGTTGTAAATGGAGAAGTGGAAGAACCAGTTGCTGTTGTGGCATCTGCTGTTGAATCTACATAGTAATCTGCTGCAAACACTGTTGCGCATGTTAGTATAGAAAATAAAGCCAGTAGTTTTTTCATTATGTTTATCCTTTGAATTCATATACATTAAATACTAGTAAAGGTTAAATTTAACCACCTCATCTACTTACTATTCTACACTGGAACATATTAAATGGTCAACCAAAAATATAAAATGGTCATCATTATTGTGTAATTTTTTTGGTTAAATAGGTGTGTAAAATAGATTCTATGCAATGTGATTAAATACCCCCCCAAAGGTGTATTTATTTAGCAAATCACACCAAATTTTTAAAATTTTTGGCTATAAAAACGCAGTTGCATTTTCAAATAAATTTTAGTAAAATTTGAAACTTAATTTTTTGCTTTAATTGGCGATAAGCCAATCGACAAAATAATGGAGAAATAAATGAGAATCGTTGTTTGCATAAAGCAGGTGCCAGATTCAGATAAGGTGACAATTGATCGCGAGACAAATCGCCTTAATCGTACTGGTGTACCAAGCATTATTAACCCTTTTGATGAAAATGCCTTAGAGATGGCATTACAGCTAAAAGCGACCTATGGTGGAACCGTTACAGTTATCTCTATGGGACCTCCTCAGGCAGAGGAAGCTCTTCGCTCCGCAATCGCATGTGGTGCAGATGATGCAGTGCTACTTTCAGACCGCAAGTTCGGTGGTGCTGATACATGGGCAACTTCATACACAATTTCACTCGCAATCAAAAAGCTTGGCGATGTAGATTTAGTTCTATTTGGTAAGCAGGCAATCGATGGTGATACAGCTCAGGTTGGACCAGGCGTTGCTAACTTCCTAGATATCCCAGTTGTAACTTATATCAAGGATTGCAAGTTTGAAAACAATGCTTTCACAGTAGAGAAGGTTACAGAGGATGGCTATGAGGTTTGGGAGGTTGACGCTCCTGCAGCATTTACTGTTGTTAAGGAAGCAAATCAGCTTCGCCTACCTTCTATCCGCGGTAAGATGGCTGCTAAGAAGGCAGTTATCCCTGTATGGGGAGTAGAGGATTTGAACGCAGATTTAAATCTTATCGGTCTATCTGGTTCACCTACAAAGGTAAGCAAGGTATTTGCACCACCTGTAAAGACAAATAAGGAAATCGTAGAGGATAAGGAGCCTGCAGAGATGGCTGCAATGCTTATTAGCAAGCTAAAGGAGCGTAACGTACTATGAGTAAGGAAATTTGGGTATTTGCAGAGCAGCATGATGGTGTAGTAGCAAATGTTGTTTTTGAGCTTCTAACAAAGGGTCGCGAGCTAGCAGAGAAGTCTGGCTTCACACTTTGCTCTGTGCTTTTAACAGCAGGCAATGAAGAGGCAATGTGCCAGTCTCTCTATGACTATGGTGCAAAGAAGGTTTATGTTCTAAAGAATGAGAAGCTAGCATATTATCAGAATGATTTTTATGCACGCACTCTTTCAAAGCTAATTCAAGAGCACACTCCAGAAATCGTGCTTTATGGTGCTTCTTCAGAGGGTCGTAGCCTTGCTCCAACAGTTGCAGCTATGCTTCATGTTGGCCTAACAGCAGACTGCACACAGCTTGATTTTGATACAGAGGCAGGTAATCTTCTACAGACACGCCCTGCTTTCGGTGGAAATATTATGGCAACAATTATCTCTCCAAACCATCGCCCTCAGATGGCAACTGTTCGCTCCAATGTTTTCAAGAAGGAGCAGGCAACAGTTGCAGGTGAGTGCGTGCTAAATGAGGTTTCTCTTGAGGGTATCCCAGAGAGAATGCGCCGCGTTAAGGTTGTAAAGGAAACAGCTGCTTGTGCAGTTGACCTAAATGCAGCAGATATTATCGTTGCTGGTGGCCGTGGTCTTGCTTGCCCAGAGAAATTTGCTATGATTGAAGAGCTTGCAAATGAGATGGGTGCAGCAGTTGGTGCTTCTCGTGCAACAGTTGATGCAGGATGGATTTCTCACCATAATCAGGTTGGTCAGACAGGTAAGACAGTTTGCCCTAAGGCATATATCGCTTGTGGTATCTCTGGTGCAATTCAGCACTTGGCTGGTATGCAGAGCTCCGATTTTATCATTGCTATCAACAAGGATAAGTCTGCTCCAATCTTTGATGTTGCAGATCTAGGACTGGTTGGCGATTTAAATGAAATCGTTCCAGAAATTACAAAACAGCTAAAGGCAGCAAAGGCTTAATATCATGACAAAGGTAAAAATTACAACTTCAATGGGAACAATGATTGCTGAGCTTTACGAGGATAAGGCTCCAATTACTGTAGCAAATTTCCTTTCTTATGTTGATAAGGGTTTCTATAACGAGACAATCTTCCACCGCGTAATCGCTAACTTTATGATTCAGGGTGGTGGCTTCACTGTTGATATGTCTCAGAAGCAAACAGATGCTCCAATCAAAAATGAGGCAGCAAATGGTCTAGCAAATGACCGTGGTACATTAGCTATGGCTCGTACAATGGTTGTAGACTCTGCCACATGTCAGTTCTTCATCAACCATAAGAACAATAGCTTCCTAAATTACTCTGCACCAACAATGCAGGGCTTTGGCTATTGCGTATTTGGTAAGGTCGTTGAAGGTCTTGAGGTCCTAGATGCAATCGCTCAGGTTCGCACAATCACTCATCCATCTGGACACCAGGATGTTCCAGCTGAGCCAGTAGTGATTAACAGCATTGAGCGTGCTTAATTAAAATTTGATGCGAGAGTTTGGCTTGCTATTCGAAAGGGTAGCGAGCCATATTCGTAATAAGGGAGAGGAATTTTTATGTGCGAGCATTGTAATGAGCATAACCATAGGGATGAGTTTTATCGTCCAGACTGGGATACATATTTTATGAACATCGCTTATGCGGTTGGCCTGCGTGGAAATTGTTCTAGGCGCAAGGTTGCCGCAGTTATCGTAAAGGATAAGCGCGTCATTTCTACTGGCTATAATGGTACTCCACGCGGTGTGACAAACTGCTTTGAGGGTGGTTGCCCACGTTGCTCCAGCAATGCACCATCTGGTACAGGTCTAGGAGATTGCATTTGCTCTCACGCAGAGGAAAATTCCATCACTCAGGCAGCCTATCATGGTATTTCAACAAAGGGTGCTACAATATACGTCACCCTAAGTCCATGTCTAACCTGTGCAAAAATGATTATCAACGCAGGCATTGTTGAGGTGGTATATGATGAGGAATACTCCATAACCGAACAAACAATGGCAATCTTGAAGGAAGCCAATGTTTTGGTCCGAAGGATTGAAAATTACTCTCGACCACAATTCACGCATTAATGCAGAAGGGGAGGTCTTTGCCTCCCTTTTTCGTGTACACTAAGCTTATAGATAATAACAATAGCTACGATAGTGCTAACTATTGAGTTTGCGACAAATTGTGCTTAAACGTCAAATTACAGTTTGAAATAACTTGAAGTAAATGCTTCACATTTGATAGTATAAAGTAAATTTGTATTTACCTTCTTTTTGAGGATATGTGTCTAGTTGTTTTCTAAATTCTTATTAGGAGAAGCCTATGGAGCGACCATATAATGAGTCAATTTTGACTCGTGATTTAAAATATTACATCTTTGATTGGGATGATAATATTTTGCATATGCCTACCTATATCCATTTGGAAAGAAAATTAGCAGATGGCAGATGGGTTCCACATCTTGTCTCTACGGCACTTTTTTCTGTTATTCGAAAGGATACAGAGAATTATCGCCCACCTAATCAAGATTGGGAGAGTGCATTTGTTGAATTTCGAGATTTTGCAAACGATGAAGAAAGCAAGTTTTTAACAGATGCTAAGGCTGCACTTGAGCGAGTTGAGTCTGGACTTGAGAAGGTGCCGCCAAGCTTTAATACATTTAGAAAAAGCCTAATCGAGGGTAGAATTTTTGCCATTGTTACAGCACGAGGTCACCAGCCGGAGACACTCCGTAAGGGAGTTGAACTATTTATAGATAAGGTGCTTACACCGGCTGAGCGTGATGAAATGATTCTAAATCTTCGCGGTTATACGGTTCGCTTTGATGGTGCCGATGTGAATAATCAGCGCACAGATGAAGAGGTGCTTGATAATTATCTTTCACTAAATCGTTATCATGCTGTAACAAACCCAGATTTTATCAAATTAGTGCAGAATGCAGAAATACCAGATGCTCAAAAATCAGAGGTTAGGAAAAAGTATGCAATTGTCGATTTTATAGATCACCTTTTTGGTATTATCGAGCGCGTGGGTGCAGATAAACCTATTAGTGTGGGCTTTTCTGATGATGATCCAATAAATGTTTCCTCATTGCTGGAATTTGTTAGAGATAATCTTGCAAAGCGGTTCCCTTCAGTTAAGTTTGTGGTCTATGATACATCAGACCCTACACTAGAAAAAGGGCGAAAGATGATTGTGTCTGGTCAGTTAGATTTGCCACTTAGTTTTTAAATATATAAAGGTTAGAAAAATAAAGTATTATGAAAGAAAGAGAAACATTGGGAAGTCGTTTGGGTTTCATTTTGCTGTCGGCTGGTTGTGCAATTGGATTAGGAAATGTTTGGCGATTTCCATATATAACAGGACAATATGGTGGTGCAATCTTTGTTTTAATATATTTGGCATTTCTTGTTTTGCTAGGGCTTCCAATTATTGTGATGGAATTTGCTGTAGGTAGAGCCGCAAAGGCATCCCTTCCACTTGCTTTAAAGAAGTTATCTCCACCAGGAACTATTTGGCATTGGTATGGACCATTTGCTATCGTAGGTAACTATTTACTAATGATGTTTTACTCTGTAATTACAGGGTGGTTATTGGCATATTGCTATTATGCGATTAAGGGCCAGTTTGTTGATTTTACTACTGCGGAACAAACATCTCAATTTTTTGGTGAATTTTTAAGTTCCCCATCAGAGTTGACATTTTGGATGATTTTGGCTGTAGTGATTGGCTTTGGAGTATGCTCATTAGGTGTGCGCAAGGGCGTTGAGGGAATAACAAAGTACATGATGCTGTTGCTTCTTATAATGATGGGCGTTTTGGCGGTAAATTCAATTTGCCTTAATGGAGGAGCAGAGGGGCTAAAGTTCTATCTTGTGCCAAATATGGACAATCTTCTAAAGGCTGGCGTAGGTAATGTTTTAGTTGCAGCAATGGGACAAGCATTTTTCTCATTAAGTGTAGGTATTGGCTCAATGGCTATATTTGGTAGCTATATGGCGAAGGAGCGTTCACTTACAGGTGAGTCAATATATGTTGTAGTGCTAGATACGCTTGTTGCGATAATCAGTGGACTAATCATCTTCCCAGCATGCTTTGCATACGGAGTTAATCCAGGTGCAGGACCTTCTCTTCTATTTATCACTTTGCCATCAATCTTTGCAAAAATGCCTTGTGGCATGGTGTGGTGTTGCGTATTCTTCTTGTTTATGGCTTTTGCAGCTCTTTCAACCTTGATAGCCGTTTTTGAAAACATAATTGGCTTAAATATCGACGTATTTAAAATCAAGCGTTCAAAGGCAGTCTTAATCAATATGCCATTGATTATGCTCTTATCTATTCCATGCGTGCTCGGCTTTAACGAGTGGGCTGGCTTTAAACCATTTGGAGAGGGTAGCTGCGTACTTGATCTAGAGGATTTCCTAGTAAGCAATGTATTGCTTCCTTTTGGCGCATTGCTGATTGTATGCTTCTGCACAATGCGAATGGGTTGGGGCTGGAGCAAATTTATTGAAGAGGCAGATCAGGGTAATGGAGTTCGTTTCCCTAAATGGCTTCACTGGTATTGCACAATTTTCCCTCCAATAATTATCCTTATTATTTTCCTAAAGGGAATTATTGATAAGGTTAAGGTCTTCTTCTAATGATAAATCAGTTGCTAGCTGCAATCAATACTCTGTGCCCAATCATAATTATGGTTGGGCTTGGTGTGTTTTTGCGGCATAGAAGGTTTTTGGCAGAGGCTTTTTTCAAGGAGCTTAATAGACTTATTTTCTGGGTCGCTTTGCCTTGCTTACTTGTTTCAAAAATAATGAATTGTAGGTTTGATGGTGGCTGGGGAAAAATGATTTTGGTTTTAATTCTATCAACCCTATTAATAGCAGCTGTTGCATGGTTTGGTGCCCCTTTGATGGGTGTAGGGAAGCGCTCTCGTGGTTCATTTACACAATCTGTTTTTCGTAGCAATAATGCGTATGTGGGAATCCCAGTCATACAGCTAGCTGTTATGCATTTGCCGAATGCCTCTGAGCTAACAAGCTTAGCAATGCTGACCTTGGCTCCTTGTTTGATTTTATACAATGTTATGGCTGTAATTGTTCTAATGCCAGATAGTATTGCTGCATCAGAAAATGGAGATACAAATCAGCTTTCATTTGGTGCTCAGATAAAGCGTGTAATTTTGGGGATTGCAAAAAATCCGTTGATTATCGGCTGTGTGCTAGGAGTTGTGTTGATGCTGTTTAAGGTTGATTTCCCTGTGTCAATAGATAAAACCTTTGAGCATATTGGTAACCTATCAACACCAGGAGCTTTACTTGCACTAGGTGGGTCTTTAACGGTTGAGCGCCTACGGAGCTCTATAAAACTTTCTCATTTAGCCGCATTTTTGAAGCTAGTTGTGTGCCCACTGATTGGATTGGGGCTAAGCTTTGTATTTGGCTTGACTCCTATGGCAAGATTTATTGTATTGATTTTCCTATCATGCCCAAGTGCTGTAGCTTCATATGTGATGGCTGCTGAGATGAAGGGCGATGCAACATTGGCAGCAAGCACAGTTGCACTAACAACCATTTATTCTTTGATAGCGATAGGTATGGTTGTGTTCTTTGCAGGTATATAAAAACAAAAAAACCTAACGGCTCTATAAAACCATCAGGGCAAAAAAATGGAGGCGTGAATCGGAGTCGAACCGATCTACAGGGATTTGCAGTCCCGTGCCTAGCCGCTTGGCTATCACGCCTCAAAAAACTTTGCATAATTTATCATAAACGATGGTTGTATGTCAATAGGAATAAAAAAAATATTATTTCGGGAAAATTGTAACCCCAATGGGTAAAGCAACACCCACAACCGCAGTCCCATTGGCATCACGTGAATCTCGTGAGCACTACACAAGAATTTTCCCAAATATGAACTTTGGGGATGGCACTATTATCCTTGACTGAATTCCCAATATAAAGTATTATTTTATGAAGTTTCCTTATATTATAAGGTTTAGTGATTTTTGTGGGATTGTTCGTTCCTACTATTAAAATAAAGGGTCAAAAATGACAATTGATGAGTTATCACAGATTAAAGCAACAGCCCTTGCTGAATTAGCAGCAGCAAAAACACCAGATGAGGTAGAGGCGTTGCGCATTAAATATTTGGGTGCAAAGAATGGATTATTGCCAGCATTGATGAAGCAGCTCAAGGATGTGCCTCCAGCTGATAAGCCTCTAATGGGTAAAGAATTAAATGCACTTCGTACAGCAATTACAGATGCGCTTCAGGCTGCAAAGGATGCTTCTAGCGGTGCTGCAGAAGCTGTTGAACCATTTGATTTTTCACTTCCTGGCAACTGGAACAAGTCAGGTGCTATGCACCCGGTTTCAAGCGTTATTGAGGAAACAACACGTATCTTTGCTCAGCTTGGCTTCACCGTTGCTGATGGCCCAGATATGGAAACAGAATTTAATAACTTTGATGCTCTAAATACAGCAAAGCACCATCCATCACGTGATGAACGCGATACCTTCTGGCTAGCAGATGGCAATCTATTGCGTACCCAAACCTCACCAGTGCAGATTCGTGCAATGCTTGCAACAAAGCCACCTGTGCGTATCATTAACCCTGGCCGCTGCTATCGTCGCGACACAACAGACGCAACCCACGCAGCAAACTTCCATCAGATTGAGGGCTTGTATGTTGATACAAAGCCAGTTTCTCTTGCAGACCTAAAGAGCACACTTGCTCATTTTGCACGCGAGATGATGGGTCCAAATGTTAAGGTTCGCTTCCGTCCTCACTTCTTCCCATTCACTGAGCCAAGCGTGGAGGTGGATTTCTCTTGCCACCTTTGTCATGGTAAGGGCTGCCGCGTATGTAAGCAGAGCGGTTGGATTGAGATTGCTGGTGCTGGCATTGTAGATACACGCGTATTCAAGCACATTGGTTATCCAGAGGATTGCTATGGCTTTGCTTTTGGTATGGGTGTTGAGCGTATTGCAATGATTAAGCATGGTATTACAGATCTACGTCATCTCTACACAAATGACTTGAGATACCTCAAGCAGTTTGTTTAATTGATGGTTTTTGAAATAATTTAAGAGAGAGAGAGTAGGATTTAAAAATGAAATTACCAATTAGCTGGTTAGCAGAATATATTGACATTTCTGATTTGTCTGTTCAAGAGCTTGCAGATAGAATTACATTTGCAGGTATTGAGATTGAGGGAATTGAGCAGGTTGGCCCTTGCTTTGACAATATTGTTGTAGCAGAGGTACGCGAGTGCGCAGACCATCCAAATTCAGATCACCTCCATGTCACAAAGGTATGGGATGGAGAGAATGAGTATCAGGTTGTTTGTGGTGCTCCAAACTGCCGTGCAGGCTTAATTACACCACTTGCTCGTATCGGTGCAATTGTTCCAGATGGAAAGTTTGAGATTAAAAAGGGTAAGCTACGCGGAGTTGAGTCCTTTGGTATGCTTTGCTCTGCTCGTGAGCTAATGCTTTCTGCGGATCATGCAGGAATTATGGAGTTAGATCCAAGCCTAAAGCCTGGTACTCCATTGTCTGATTTGTATGGCTCTTCCGAGACCGTTTTTGATGTTGAAATCACTTGGAATCGTCCTGACTGCTTGTCTATCATCGGTATTGCACGTGAGTTTGCTGCAATTCTTGGCCGCCCACTAAAGCTTCCGGAGGTAGATTTCCCTGTGGTAGAAGCTAAGGCAGCAGATTTGTGCAGCGTAAAGATTGAAAATGCAGTAAATTGCCCTAACTACACAGCGCGCGTGCTTCCACATGTTGAACGTTTGCCAAGCCCAGAGTTTATGCGTAAGCGCCTAGAGCTTTGCGGTCAGCGTTCTATTGATGTTGTTGTTGACGTATCCAACTACGTAATGCTTGAGTGTGGTCAGCCTTTGCACACCTTTGATTATGAGTGCGTAAAGGATCATTCAATTATTGTTCGCAATGCAGCTGAGGGTGAGAAGATTAAGACTCTTGATGATGTTGAGCGCACACTTGATGCTTCAATGCTTCTAATTACAGATCCAGCTGGTCCATTGGCAGTTGCTGGTGTAATGGGTGGCGAGGGCAGTCAGATTCGTGAGAACACAAGCTCCGTACTTCTAGAGGCAGCAAGCTTCTATGCTCCATCTATTAAGTACACTGCCACAAAGCTAGAGCTTCGCACCGAGTCTTCTCATCGCTATGAGCGTGGTGTAGATCCATTCTTAACAGATTGGGCAAGCCGCCGTGCATGTCACCTTCTTGCAAAGTATGCAAATGCAACTGTTGCAGAGGGCGTGGTGAGTGTTGATTCTCGCCCAGCAGAGCCAATGCGCGTAACCTTGCGTCATGCTCGCGTAAATGCTGTTATCGGTATGGAAATCCCAGTTGAGCAGCAGAATGGAATTTTGACATCTCTCGCATTTGAAATTGAGAGTCAGACACCTGAAGCAACAACCTTCAAGGTTCCTTCCTATCGCGTAGATGTTGATTGCGAAGCAGATTTGATTGAAGAGATTGCTCGTATGAATGGCTTGGATGCTCTTCCTGATGTGCTTCCAACCACAACAATCGTTCCAACAGCAGATGATTCTGCTATCCGTGCAGCAAGTCTATGCCGCCGCACTCTCTGCCAGCTTGGCTTTACAGAGATTATGAACTATAGTTTCACAGCTCCAGCAATACTTGATGCATTCCAGCCATCTACTGCTGATTCTCGTATTGTGCTTCCAAATCCTGTAAGTGCAGATCATTCTGTAATGCGTGATTCTTTGATACCTCAGATGCTTGACATTATGTCCTACAATAATTCACATGGCACACAAACAGCAAGCCTATTTGAGATGGGACGCGTGTTCTATAAGGATGCAAAGGGAGCTTATGCAGAAGAGGATCGTGTTTGCGTTGGTATGATGGGCTATGCAGGCCGTGCAGCAACAGATTGCGTTCGCCCAGTTGAGGCTGGTGAAGCAATTCTATGGCTAAAGGGTGCTCTTGAGAGCTTAACACATCGCTTGCACACTCCACCAATGACAATGAAGGCAGCAGATATTGAGGGCTTTGATAAGGGCTGTGCAGCTGTGATAGTTATTGCAGGTCGCCCAGCTGGTGTAATCGGCTTAATCAATTCTGATGTTCGCAAGAAGCGCCGCATTATGTCACCTCTAGTAATTGCTGAGCTAAAGCGCTCTGTGCTTCTAACAAATGCATTTAAGGTGGTAAATGCAAAGGATGTTCCAATGTTCCCTGCATCTACACGTGATATTGCACTTATTAGCGGTGCTGGTGTAACACATGAGCAGCTTGTTCAGGTAATGAAGAAGGCTGGTCCTGCAGAACTAACAGGAATTACTTTGTTTGATATCTTTAAGGATAAGAAGCTAAATGGGCGCACCTCTTTGGCATATAGCCTAGAGTTCCGCTCTCCAGAGCGTACTCTAAAGGATGAAGAGGTTAATGCTGCACTTGATAAGATTAAGTCTGCATTGAAGGCAAAGCTTCAGGTTGAAATCCGCGGCGAGTAATTCTCAAAAATAGAAATTGGTGTTCGGCCATCAATTAGCCGACGCCAATTTTATGTAACAGCGTAATTATTGAAATTTTCAAGGAGAAAAAATGAAAGTTCTTGTGACAGGTAGTGCTGGTTTTATTGGTATGCATTTGTGCAAGCGCCTAATTGCTCAAGGCCACGAGGTTGTGGGCTTGGATAATTTCAATAATTATTATTCGGTGGCTCTTAAGGAGGCCCGCAATGCTGAGCTTGAGGCTTTGCATGCAGGCTTTAGACTTGAGCGCATGGATTTGTGTGAGAAGTCAGCACTAGAGGCTCTTTTCGCAAAGGAAAAATTTGATGTTGTTTGCAATCTAGCTGCACAAGCTGGTGTTCGCTATTCTCTAACAAATCCAGATGTCTATGTTAAGAGCAACCTTGAGGGCTTTGTAAATATACTTGAGTGCTGCCGTAATTTTTCAGTGCCAAAGCTAGTTTATGCATCTAGCTCTAGTGTGTATGGTGGAAATACAAAGATTCCATTTGCAGAGACAGATAAGGTTGATAATCCAGTAAGCCTATACGCTGCCACAAAGAAGGCAAATGAGCTTATGGCTCATACCTATAGTCATTTATTTGGATTGCAGACAATCGGCTTGCGCTTCTTTACTGTTTATGGTCCATGGGGTCGCCCAGATATGGCAATGTGGCTATTTACTGATGCAATGCTTGCAGGTAAGCCAATCAAGGTATTTAATCACGGAAACATGATGCGTGATTTCACATACATTGATGATATTGTTGCTGGTGTGGTTGCTTGTATTGAATCAACAAATCTTTCAAAGTATGAGCTATTTAATATCGGTAATTGCCACTCTGAAAAGCTAATGCATTTAATTGAGGTGCTTGGTGATGCTCTTGGAGTAAAGCCAGAGATGGAAATGCTTCCTATGCAGCCAGGTGATGTGCCAGCAACCTATGCAGATATTACATCAATAAGTGAAAAGCTTGGCTTTAAACCAACAACACTTATTGAAGAGGGCATCCCTAAATTTGTTGAATGGTACAAAATGTATCATAAGCTCTAATATTTCATTTTGGAGCATATAAGCTATGGCACTTGATAATATTGTGGTAGTATTAGTGGGAACACTATATGGTGGCAATGTGGGAAGCACTTGCCGTGCCATGGCGAATATGGGTATTAAGGAGCTAAGGCTTGTTAATCCACGTGAGACAATCGAGTGGGAGGATGCCACTCGTATGGCATGCCATGCCACACCAATTCTTGAGGCTCGTAAGCACTTTACAAGCTTGGAGGATGCAGTTTCAGATTGCGTTGCTGTGGTTGGCACAACTGCGCGTCAGGGCTTATATCGCCAGCATGCACTTTCCCCACGCGAGCAAGCACCAAAGCTTTTACAGCTTGCAGAGCAGGGTAAGGTGGCACTTGTTTTTGGTAGAGAGGATAAGGGTTTATTGAATGATGAGGTTTCTCTTTGCTCTCATCTTGTCCAAATCCCAACAGATAGCGAATATTCTTCATTGAACCTTTCTCAAGCAGTGATGGTGCTTTGCTACGAGCTTTTTGCAACTCGCAATGTCTATGAGCCAATCCAGGAGAAGTCAGAGCTTGCTCCTGCACAGATGCGTAATAGAATGTTTGATATGTGGCGAGAGCTTCTTCTTCATATAGGTTTTATGGAGGAGAAAAAAGCAGAGCACATGATGGCAGGAATAAATCGCATCTTTTCTCGTGGTGCATTAACAATAAATGACGTTAATATCATGATGGGAATTGTTCGTCAAACCTATTGGGCAGTAGATCATGATAAGCACAACCGCACTGCTCAGCGTGAGAAAAAGCTAGCAGAGCAGCAAGAAGATCAAAAATCAGAGGAGCCTTCTAATGCTTAAGCGGTTGTGGGTGATAATGTATGCAACCCTGCGTGAGGGTTTACAGCAGCCTATTTGTATGCTGCTGACCCTGACAATGCTTGTGCTAACACTTCTTCAGCCACTTGTTCAACTACACACCTTTGGCGAGCCTGGTCGCTTGGTGCGAGATGGTGGTTTTGGATTTCAGCTTATTTTTGGCCTTTTAATCGTAGTTTTTACAGCTGGCTTTACTTTAAGTAATGAATTGAGAAGCGGTACTGCTGCCGCATCTTTAGTTAAACCAGTCTCTAGAGCTGAGTTTTTTGTAGGAAAGCTTTTGGGTGTGCTTGGTGTGCTGGTTTTATATTGGATTTGTTCCACATTTGCTATATTTATTGCAGAAAGAGCGGCAGAGCGTTTTGTTGAAAATGCAAGGATTATTGGCTATGTACGTGATACTGGTGCCGCAGCTTTGGGGCTCGCTGTGCCATTATTGGCACTTATTTTTGCGGCGATAATGAATTATTTTAGGCATACACGTATAGGACTTGTATTTTTCAGCACAACAGTAGTATTGTATGTAGCATTATTTATATATTTATGCTTCTATTCCTACGATAGGTATTGGTTGGGCTTTTCTGCGGAATTTGCTTCTTTTTATGATTTTAGGCTTCTAAGTGTTAGCTTTTTGTTGCTACTATTGTTAGGATGCTTTACAACAATGGCTGTTGCTTTGACAACTAGAATAAAAACAGGTGGAGCCCTAGCAATATGCTTTGTTTTATTCTCGCTTGGTTTCTTTATTGATTTAATGCTAGAATCAGGCTCTTGTGGCAGAGTGTTTGGTAATGCTCTTTCCTTAATTACACCAAATGTTCAGAGCTATTGGCTTCCAGATGCTCTTGGTAATGGGGGAACTATATCTTTAAAATATTGCCTTTCTGCTACTGTAAATTCATTCCTATACATATTGCTATATTGTTTTATAGGAATAAATCTTTTGCGAACAAAGGATTTGTAGAAATACTATTTAGCTCAGCGCATAGAAATATCGTAGCATGGTGGGCTCAGCCGCATAGAAATATCGTAGCATGGTGGTCTCAGCCCCATAGAAATATCGTGGCATGGTGGGCTCTGCCCCATAGAAATATCGTAGCATGGTGGGCTCTGCCCCATAGAAATATC
>JAFUOX010000005.1 GCA_017481725.1 Kiritimatiellia bacterium
AATTTATTTCTAGTCTCAATATTAAACGATTGCTTTGTATCGCCTTTTTTAGTATTATTTAGGTGTCTCATTTGATGGATTTTTGAATTGTTTTTTTTAAGGGGATTAATGATTCAAAGTACAGGAAAAGTTTCTTGTAAAAGAACCACAATCTTGTTTGTCTAAATTTGTCATTTGGGACTTATTTTTTTTTACGTTTACAACGGTCATAATTCTATAAAAACCCTCTATTTTTTTTCAACTCTTAAATCGTGCATTTAATTTTACAGAAAACATATATGTTCCTAGCGAGTTTTTAGTGCATAACTTTGTTGAATTTAACCATTATGTTTGCTATAATTTAAACATTATGCAAGAGAAAACATTAATTATTATTCCAACCTATAACGAAAAAGAAAACATTGACGTAATTTTAGGTGCTATTTTTGCTTCCGCACCAAAGGTGAATGTGCTTTTCGTTGACGATAATTCTCCAGATGGAACTGGAGAATTGATTGATGCACATTGTGAAAAGAATCCACAAGTACATGTTCTACATAGAGCTGAGAAATCAGGCTTGGGTCGAGCATATATTGCTGGCTTTAAATGGGGGCTTGAGCAGGGGTACGAGTATTTGTTTGAAATGGATGCAGATATGTCTCATGATCCTAAGGAGATACCTGCATTTTTAGAAAAGGCGAAGGAGTGTGATTTGGTGCTTGGAACCCGCTATAAGGGTGGTATCCGTGTAATAAATTGGCCATTGAATCGCTTGATTATAAGCATGGGTGCAGGAATGTTTGTGCGCATGGTTACTGCATTACCAGTTTCAGACCCAACAGGTGGCTACAAGTGCTTTAATCATAAAGTGCTTGAGTCTATAGAGTTAGATAAAGTAATTTCAAATGGCTATTCTTTCCAAATTGAAATGACACATAATGCTTGGATGCGTGGTTTTTCAATAGGAGAGGTGCCGATAGTTTTTGAGGATCGCCGTTATGGTTTCTCAAAGCTAAGTAAGGCAATAGCTCGTGAGGCTTTTGGAATGGTGTTTAGGCTTGCATGGAGAAATCGTTTTCGCCGCCGTCAACCAAATGAAAAGAAACAGCTTGCTCTTCGAAGATTAGGCAAGTAATTGAATAATTTAGTTTTAGGGTAAATTATGATTGAGTCAGTAGAGAATTCAGCATATTCAAAACCTCTTTCTCAAAAAGAGGTGGAGCTAGAAGTAAAACCAAGGAAGAAGCATTGGTGGCAGGGTGGCTTTTTTGACAGAATGGATTATCTTGCTTTTGGTATAAGCTTTTTAATTTCATTCATAGTTTATTTTATTACTACGGCACCATCAGTGACTCTTGAGGATTCTGGTGAGCTTGCTGTTGCTGGTGATTATCTTGGTGTGCCACATCCACCAGGATATCCGCTTTGGACATTGTGTGCATTTATTTTTACGCGAATTTTTAGATTTGTCACATATATGGGGCAGCCAAACCCAGCATGGGCAATCGCTTTAATGTCTGGTTTCTTTGGTGCTGTTGCTGCTGGTATTACGGCAATGCTCATCAATAAATGTTCGAAGGAGCTGATTTCTCACGCATTTGCCTCTAATGATGAAAAGAAAATGTGCTGCAATAAGATTCTTTCATTAACATGTCTTGTTGCTGCAGTTTCTGGAAGCCTTGCATTTGCATTTTCTCCTGTAGAGTGGTCGCAGTCAACAATTATTGAGGTTTATACACTCAACTCATTCTTCTTGATGTTGATTTTCCTCTTTATATTCAAGTGGCTTTGTAAGCCAAGTGTAAAGCTTTTGTGGCTTGTTGCATTTTTGTTTGGCTTAGGCTTTACAAACTACCAGGTTTTGCTATTTATGGCTGTTCCTATGGTAATTGCCGTAATGCTACATAGTATTCCTTTGTTTAGAGACTTTGTACTACTTTTTGTTCCAATTGGATTAACAATCAAGCTAATGGAGCTGGGTGCAAAATACCCAGAGCCAGGCTTTGCAAAGCTTTATCCAATTCAATCAACAGGTTCAATTCCTACAATTTCAGCAAGTGCATTGGAGGATTACTCAATTTACTACATTCTCCTAGCTGTACTAGGAATAGCATTAAGTATTTGTGCTATTTGGATTGTTTCTGTCACTAGAGCAAAGGAAAGCGATAGTAGGATAGCTGTTAAATTAAGAGCATTTGAGAAGTCACTTTTTTGGGCAAAAATTTGTTTTGCTATTTTTGCACTTGTACTACTTGTAATTGCATTTGATTTAACCCCAGTTAAAGCACCAGCTGAATATAATCTAGTGCCAAAGAGTGAGCAATTTTCGTTCCTTGGTACTTATGGACTTTTTGCACTTGGCATTATTGTTCTTTTGGGATTTGGAGCTTGCTTTGTTGGTGGCTTATGGTATGCTGGCACAATCGCAGTTTTGCTGCTTACTATGCTAATCTTTGTTAGCAAGGGTTGTATGCTTGGACTAACACACCCATTGTCATTCTTCTTCTGGTTCTATATTGGACTTAATATTATCTATTTATTGATGGCATGGTTGATGCTGCCAAATGGCAGTGCTGTTGCTGGCACTGTTCTTTTTGCTGAGCTTGGTGCTGCTTTCTACGGATATATGCCATTGGCATCAGAAACAAATCCACCAATGAATTGGGGCTACCCAAAGACATGGGAGGGCTTTAAGCATGCCGTTTCTCGTGGACAGTATGAGAAGATTGTTCCAATTACACTTTCTCAGGTTCTTTCTCCAAACTTTATTCGTCAGCTTGGAAGCTATTTTACGGATCTTCGTATGCAGTTTACTCTTGTGCTTGCACCATTGGGCTTTATCCCATTTGCATTGTGGAGCATCAGAATTAAAAACCGCCGCATTAAGCTATTTCCAATTGCTTTTGCTTTGGCAGCGGCAATAGCTTTGATTGCATCTTTAGATAAAATTATCGACCCAACAAATGCAAACGACATCGGTGGTGCATATAAGTGCCTTATGGGGCTTATTTTGATTTTAGCAGCTGTTGGCGTTGCTCTTATCATAAGCAGAATACTTCATTTGCTTTTGACAGATGCTCTTGATAACACAAAGCCTTTAAGTGAACGCATTATTACAGGTCTTTGCTTTTTGGGAATAGATTTAGCAGTATTTGTTACAATTGTTTGTGTATCAAATATTGCTGCAGAGTTCATTCTTGAGTCATGCTTTGATATGGCAGAGCCACTAGTTGGTGTAGCTTCAGTTGCTGAGTTTGCTATTTATAAAAAATGGTCTATAACGCTAACCTCAGCAATAGGTGCTATTTTAGTTGCTGCATTTAGTTTTATTTCAATTTACTCTTATAAACGCTATGACTTTTTCCGTACAGAGCATAGTGATGTTTCATGTAAGTGGTTTATTATAACACTTATTGCATTTTTGATGATGAGTGTTGTTCTTATTGGTATGGCTAATCCAAAGGGAGATATTCAGGATAACTTTATTCAAAAGGTTAAGTTTATTTCTTCTCATGCTATTTTTGCTATTTGGATTGGTTATGGTATTGCATTGTCAATTTATCTATTCCGTAAGCAACGCGTGATAATGCCTTTTGCAATTGCAGTTAGTGCCATCCTATTTGTAATTCCTCTTCGAGAGAATTATGTAAATGCTGATATGGCGGATATAACAAGTGCAGCAGAGCAGAATGGACATGATTTTGGATGGCAGTTCGGAAATTATCAATTGCGTGGTGCAGATGCGATAATTGAAGAATTATCTGAGGATGAAGAGCCTCTTCCAAATCCAGAGTATCCACCAGAGATGACACCAGATGCAATTTTCTTTGGCGGCACCGATCCTGGGCGCTTTGTTCCTACTTATATGATTTATTCTGCAAAGGTTCGACCAGATGTATTTTTGATTACACAAAATGCTCTTGCTGATCCAACATACCTTGACACAATGCGCTCTTTGTATGCAGACCAAATTTGGATGCCAACAGCAATTGACAATAGTAATGCATTTAATGAGTACATTAGGCTTGTTGAAACTGGTGTTCTTCCAAATCTTGGAGGTATCTCCAATAAGGGTGGACGCACCCAGGTCAATGGTGCAATGGAGGTTATGGAAATCAATGCTCTTATTACGAAGATGATTTTTGATAAGAATATCGCAAAGCATGATTTCTATGTTGAGGAAAGCTACGCAATGCGTTGGATGAATCCATATTTGACTCCACATGGTTTGATAATGAAGCTTAATAGCAAGGAGTTATCATATCCTGAGTTTAACGCTTCCATCCAAGACGATATGGACTTTTGGGATTGGTACACACGCCGTTTAACATCAAATCCTGCTTATGGACGTGACGTTGCTGCACGTCGCTCATTCTCAAAGTTACGTGCATCCATTGCAGTCTTATATGCAACCCGCAGAATGATTCAACCAGCAGAGCGAGCCTTCATCGAGGGAATCATTCTTTATCCATATTCTCCAGAGTGTACAATCCGCTATATGCGTGAAATTCTGTACCCTTACGGCAGATTGGATGAAGCGATTCTTTATGTTGAAAAGCTTGTTTATAAGGATGTCAATAATTCTCAGGCACAAAATGCGTTGGGTATGCTAAAGGATTTAAAGCAAGCACAGGAACTCACATTGGAGCTAAAGGAGCTGAATGACAAGCTTGTTGCTGAGTTTAACAAGGCAAATCCAACAGCACAAATAAATCAAGATATACTAATTCTGCCTGACGATCAGATGCTTGAGCTAGTAAAAGCAGCAAATGTTCTTGGTAATACATCATTACGATATGTTGTGATTAGAGATTACTTTGTTCGCAAAAAGATTGATTACAAGGTAGCAGGTAGAATGCTTGAGGAGCTAATTTCATTCCATGGAGCAACACAAGAGGATATGAAGCTTGTTAATTTGTTGCCAGCAGATTTCTTTGATAATGTTGAAGTAGAAATTATTCGAGTTGGTGCTGATGCTTATATGAAGGCAGGCAATTACAAGGCAGCGATGAATTGTCTCTCAAAGGTTCTCACTAAAGAGCCTAATGATTGGCGCTCTTGGGTAAGCTATTCTTTGCTAATTCTTCAGGGAACAAGAAATTATAAGTCTGCAATTCCATTCTTGGAAAAAGGCGAGCAAGCAGCTTCTGCTACTGGTGAATTTAGACAATTTATAGAGTTACTCCACTCAGTGCCAGAGCTTCAGCAGATTTATGGTATAATTCAACAGCAACGTACACAAGGTATTAATGGTCTTCCAATGATACCTGGATCTATGGGTAAATAATGGATACAAAAAAGTTGGAAAATAAACAACAGCCTGTAGAAGAGCATATAGCAGGTTTTGATGGCGGTCTTTCCTACGAGGAATTATCCCTAGAGGAGCAGCGTATTCAGTTGGAGAAGGAGCTTCTTGAACTTGAACGCGAAAAGCTAGATGATATGCAGCGCAATCGTGAGCTAGAGGAGTTTGGAGAGGTTGATATTTCTGTTAAGCATCTAGTTATGGTTGCGGTTATATGTCTGCTTTTTTCAGGTATAATTTCTTATTTATGTGGCTTTGATGTTGGTAAGAAATATGCACCTCCACCAAAGTATGTTGAATTAGACAAGAGCTTTATTGAGGCGGTAACACCTAGTGCTTTACCTAATGAGAGTGAAAAGTTTAAATGGAAGCTCAAGGCAGCACAGGCTGATACATTATTGATTCATATTCGATAAATGTGGCGGGAAGTGATTGCTAAATAGAAAGGTTTTTATGAGTTATTATATTGGAATAGATTTAGGTACTTCAGCAATGAAGTGTTTGCTTGTAGATTCTACAGGTAAGGTTTGCAAAGAGGCTTCACGTGAATATCCACTTTCTTTCCCGAAACCAACATGGAGTGAGCAATCTCCAGAGGATTGGTGGAAGGCATGTAAGGAATGTGTTGCAGAGCTAATTTCAGGCATTGATGGCAGTGAAGTAAAGGCAATAGGCTGTGCTGGTCAGATGCATGGCTTGGTTGCACTTGATGCAGAGGATAAGGTTATTCGTCCAGCAATCCTTTGGAATGATGCTCGCACAGCAGCTGAGGTTGATTATTTAAACAATGAGATTGGTAAGCCAGAATTGGCAGATGCATCAGGTAATATTGCATTTGCGGGCTTTACAGCACCTAAGCTATTGTGGATGCGCAATAATGAGCCAGAGGCATTTGCTCGCATTAAGCGCATTATGCTTCCAAAGGATTACATAAACTACTTGTTAACAGGTGTTCATGCAACTGAATTTTCTGATGCAGCAGGTATGCTTCTAGTAGATGTAAAGAATAAATGCTGGTCAAAGAGGCTTATTGATATTTGTGGCATTAAGGAAGAGCAGCTTCCTAAGCTTTACCCAAATAGCGCATGTGTTGTTGGTACATTAACTGAAGCAGCTGCCCAGCAGTTGGGACTTTCCGCTTCTGTAAAGGTTGTGGCTGGTGCCGGAGATAATGCTGCAGCAGCTGTGGCAATGAATGTGGTAAAGGAGGGAACCTGTAATATTTCTTTAGGAACCTCAGGCACGGTTCTTATTCCAACAGAAAGCTTCTGCATGGATCCAAACAACGCACTTCATTCCTTTGGTTCTGCAGATGGAAATTATCTTCTTCTTGCATGTATCCTTTCTGCAGCTAGCTGCAATAAGTGGCTTTGCGATGAGATATTAAAGACAAAGGATTATGCTCAAGAGCAAGTGAATATTACAGATGAAAAGCTTGGTAATAATAGCGTTTATTTCTTGCCATATTTGATGGGTGAGCGTAGCCCAATTAACGATACAAATGCACGAGCAGCCTTTATTGGTATGAGCATGGATACTCCACGTGAGGCCCTTGTTCAAGCTGTGCTAGAGGGTGTTGCATTTGCAGTTAGGGATAATTTTGAGGTTGCTCGTTCTCTTGGAATTAACCTAAGTTCAAGCATGATTTGCGGTGGTGGTGCTCAATCAAATCTTTGGGTTAAAATCATTGCAAATGTTCTAAATATGCCAATCCGCCTTCCTTTTGTTAAGGAGGGACCAGGCTATGGTGGTGCATTGCTCGCTATGGTTGGAGCAGGGGAGTATGAGAGTATTCAAGCTTGCCTAGATGGTCTTTTTGGAGCACAAGAGCAGGAATTTTATGCAAATGGCAATAATATGATTATGCCAACAGAGGAGCTTGCAGCACGCTATGAAAAGCGTTATCAGCAATACAAACAGCTTTATCCTGCTTTAAAATCTTTTTTTAATAACATTTAAACAACTACAAAAGGAGAAAATTATGGAATATTTCCCACAAATTTCTAAGATCCCATACGAGGGTAGTTCAAGCAAGAATGCAATGGCATTCAAGTATTATAACCCAGAGCAAATAGTAATGGGTAAGCCAATGAAGGAGCATCTTCCATTCGCTATGGCTTGGTGGCACAATCTTTGTGCAGCTGGAACAGATATGTTCGGTAGAGACACAGCAGATAAGAGCTTTGGTACAGAGCGTGGCACAATGGAGCATGCAAAGGCAAAGGTTGATGCAGGCTTTGAATTTATGCAGAAGCTAGGTATTGAATATTTCTGCTTCCACGATGTTGATATTGTTCCAGAGGCAGCTGATATTAAAGAGACAAATCGTCGCCTTGATGAAATTACAGATTATATGCTTGAAAAGATGAAGGCAACAGGCATTAAGTGTCTATGGGGTACAGCTAATATGTTTAGCAACCCACGCTTTATGAATGGTGCTGGAAGCACAAATTCTGCTGATGTTTTCTGCTTTGCAGCAGCTCAGGTAAAGAAGGCTCTTGAGCTAACTGTAAAGCTTGGCGGTAAGGGTTATGTATTCTGGGGTGGACGCGAGGGCTATGAAACTCTTCTAAATACAGATGTTAAGTTTGAGCAAGAGAATATCGCTAAGCTAATGAAGATGGCTGTTAAGTATGGTCGTAGCATTGGCTTTAATGGGGATTTCTATATTGAGCCAAAACCAAAAGAGCCAATGAAGCACCAGTATGATTTCGATGCTGCAACAGCAATTGGCTTCCTACGTCAGTATGGATTGGATAAGGACTTCAAGATGAACATTGAAGCTAACCACGCAACACTAGCAGGTCACACCTTCCAGCATGATTTGCGTATCTCTGCTATCAATGGCATGCTTGGCTCTATTGATGCTAACCAAGGCGATTATCTTCTTGGCTGGGATACAGATGAATTTCCATGCAATGTTTATGAGACAACTATGTGCATGTATGAGGTTCTCAAGGCTGGTGGTCTAACAGGTGGCTTCAACTTTGATGCAAAGAACCGCCGTCCAAGCTACACAGTTGAGGATATGTTCCACGCATTTATTCTTGGTATGGATAGCTTTGCTCTAGGTTTGCTAAAGGCAGCTGAGCTTATCGAGGATGGTCGCATAGATAGCTTCATTGCTGAGCGTTATTCAAGCTATGCAACAGGAATCGGAGCAAAGATTCGTGCTGATGAAACATCACTTGAAGAGCTAGCTGCATACGCTGAGGAAATGGGTGCTCCAGCACTACCTGGCAGTGGCAGACAGGAATACCTTGAGAGCGTTGTAAATCAGGTTATGTACAAAATGTAATATTACTCTAAAGTAATAGACGTAAAAACAACAAATTCCAACTAAATAAAGTTAAGGATTTTGTTATAAAAAAGCGTACTCTTAGCAGAGTGTCCGTAAGACAGTAATCTATCAAAAATTACGAATTACGGCATCTGTTAGGCAGGATTGGAAACAAGCAGACGACATTCAATTTCGGTTGGGTGTCGTCTGTTTTTTGTGCGTTTATGGGGTGAAAACCGCTTATTTTTCGACCTATAGGGCAAGGATAGTGAAATGAGTGAAATAGTTGTCGTTATCGTGATAAAACTCTATTAAACAGCAAATCACGCCATAATGAATGCAGTTCGTTAGAAAATGTGAATGTTTACGATTCCGCAAGCAATCACACAAAACCGTTAAGTCGATAGTCGGGTATTTCAATGCAGAGTATGTTGAATGCCGCTATAATTGCCCTATTGCCATCGGTTCATAGAAAAGTTACACTTTAATGCGATAAATTTTGCAAATTGCAAGCTAAATGAGTATAGCAATCTTAAATTAATTAGCGATTTTTTTGCAATAAGCCTTAGAAGTCATTCCATTAAGTGATTTTCTATGAATAGAATTAATAAATCCCTCTAGTGCTAAAATATCTTTTC
>JAFUOX010000026.1 GCA_017481725.1 Kiritimatiellia bacterium
CGTACTTGCAAGCCGTGGTTTTGGTAAATCAACAATTATTGACTTGATTTTAATGTCCAAAGACATGCTGTTTTGCAATGTGTGGAGTTATATTGCTTCTGGTTCTGGTTCACAGGCAGAAGAGACATTTACAAAGCTTGAACAAATCGCCAATGATAATATTGACGAAATGAAGGGCTCGACTGGTTATATATTTAAGCATGAGGTTGAAATTAATAATGCCGCCGGTGACGGATTTAGTCACGGTAGTAATGGTTTCAAGTATAGCCTATATAATGGCTCTATGACTCAGACGTTGAACAGCAACATCGATAAGAAGCGTGGTAAGCGTGGTTCTGTTATTTTTGACGAGTGCGGTTTCTTATCTGATGAAATGCTAAAGGTTTATGGTGCTTTTGCTGCTGTTAATAAGAACTTCGCATCAGGTAAAGACAGAGATGGACATTCTATTGATCCTATTCGTTTGCGCACTTTTGCTATTAATCTTCCAAACCAGAAGTTTTATATTAGCTCTGCATCTAGTACAGATACAGAGTTTTATAGACTTTATAGAGAGTTTTCTAAAAAGCAGATTATGGGAGATAGAGATTATTGTGTTATTCAGGTTGACTGCGAAGTCGTATTAAAACCGACCATACGTGGTGAAGTGGTTAACGCGCTATTGAGTCGCAGTACTATTGAAACCGAAATGCGAACAAACCCAGAGAAGGCTCGTAGAGAGTATTATTGTGAGTTTACTTCCGACGCAGGTATGAATGCAATTATCAGGCGAGGTACTATTGCTCGAAATAGTGAGACTCGTGCACCACTTTTATATAATGATACCGGTAAAAAGAAATTTATTATAGCGTACGACCCTGCTAGAAGTCGAGATAACTCTGTTATTTTAGTTATGGAAATTTATCAAACTGAAGACGGAGAATTCAAAGGACGTATTGTGAACTGTGTTAACTTATTGGATGTGGGTAAAAAGATAAAGAGTCCAATGAGAACGCCAGATCAGATTGAGTATTTAAAACAGTTGATTTTGGATTATAATGGCGATGCGCCGGATTATGAAAATATTGAGTGTGTATTAATCGATGCTGGTTCTGGTGGTGGCGGTGTAAATATTGCTGACTTCATGATGGAAGATTGGTATGACAAAAAAGGCAAGATGCATCGTGGTTTAATTGATAAGGAATATAGTGAAGAGTATGTTGGACGCTATCCTAATGCTATTAATAAATTGCGTTTAGTCTCCCCTGCTCAATATAAATCTATTATTTATGAGGCATTGATCGAAATGCTGGATATAGATGTCATTAGTTTCACTACTGATTATGATAATAAGGGCTATTTAACTGTATTTGAAGCCGATGAAAAGAAACTTGAAAAAGAAAAGAAACGTATTAGCGAAGAGCTTAAGACTCAAGGTTTTACTGGTGATGAGTTTACCAAAAAGCTCGAGGAAGAATTATCTCAAGCATCGTGCGTTAATACAAAGGTTGTTAAACTTGATCAGTTCCAGGAAATTGCATTGGCTAATATTGATGCAATGAAGGAAGAAATGGTCAATATGGTTCGTAAGAAGAGAGATTCCGGCAAGGACTCCTTTGAACTTACACCTGAAAAGGCTAATAAATTACATGATGACCGTAGTTATTGTGCTGCTCTTTGTGCGTGGTGGTTGTCTGAAAAGCGTTTAGAGAATATCCGTGCTCGTAAGAAACCAGACGCTAAAGATATATTAGCAAAATTGTCGGTTACTCGTGGTAGGCCACGTAATAAACTATTCGGATAAGAAAGGCGGTGAGTTTTGTGGCGAAAGAATTAAATGAAAAAGAAAGAATAGAATTTCTACGTAGAGACGAACGTAATAAGGCCGCATATGCCGCCGTTAAGGATGTAATGTCTCATATTGATTTAACTCAAAATAAAAACATTACATACACTACTTATTCGAGAGAAAGTTTGCGTACGTATTTGAAGAACCCTGCATCAGAGTCTAACCAGAAGAATTTGAGGAAGTTGAGTAATTATTTATATACAATTTCTCATGTATATCGTAGGTTGATTAATTTCAAGGCACTTCAGGTGCAGTTAAAATCTTGGACGGTTTATCCAGATATTCCACTTACAGAAGAACCGGATGCCGAGAAAATTCTTCAGGACTATGAGAAGGTCACAAAGTATGTTCGCAACATGAATATGAAGAGTCAGATTTTAAAGTGTATGCTACAGGCATGGAAGAATGACGTAGTATACGGGTTCTGCTATGGTGACCATGAAAAAGATGGGGAGTTTTTTATTCATTTGCTAGATCCCGACTATTGTAAAATTTCTAGTCAACATTATCGCTCTGGCGTGTTGAATTTTGCGTTTGACTTTGCATTTTTTGATGCTGGCACAAATTCTTATTATTTGGATGTCTATGATCCAATATTTAAGAAGATGTATAACAAATATAAGTCTGATAGCTCTTTAAAATGGCAGGAGTTACCAATTGAAAATACATTTTGCCTTAAGATTAATATTGATACCTTAGACTATGGCATCCCACCTTTGTCTGGCCTGTTTGATAGTATTATCAGTTTAGTTGACTTGCAGGGAATACAGGATTTAAAAGATGAACTCGACGCTTATAAATTAGTCTATGCTAAAATTGATACAATTTCTGGTACAAAAGATGTTGATGACTTTGAAATTGATCTTGATTTGGCTAACGCATTTTATCAAAAATTGCAGGCATCAATGCCAGACAATGTAGCTCTAGCTATGTCTCCAATGAAGCTTGAGGTGGTAGACCTTGCTGGCAATAATGCAGATGATGTCAATATTATTTCTGAAGCTTATGAAAATATTGTTAATGCAAATGGCGGTATCGTTCTAAATCAGAATAAGATTACTAATAGCGCCAGCTTTAAGCTTGCATTGCAGTTTGACTCCATGGATGCTATGACCCCTGTTGAACAAATTAACGCGTGGGTGAATCTATGGATTTTTAATCATCTTGGCGAAACTGGAATGGTTGTTGAGTATGATGACACATCTCCTTATTTTGTTAATGATCGTATTGATCAGCTCTTGAAGGCTGCACAATACGGCTTGCCAGTCAAACTAAAGCTTGCGTCTTTAATTGGAGAAAATCCTGTTAGAGAGCGTGGCATGTCGTTTATGGAACAAGCTTTGGGCCTTACAACTACGTCTTGGAATGCTCCTCTCGTATCCAGTAATGTTCAGGGCGGCATGACAGAGAACGGCGACGGTTCTGAAGGAAGACCTGAGTCAGAAGAACCTCTATCTGATGAAGGCGAAAGAACCAAAGATGGGAATAAAAATGAAAAATAAGGAGGAATGTATATGAAAAATCAAAAGTTTATAATTGTGCAAGACGCTGATACTGCGCACAAGCTCATGATTAACGGCTTTCAGCTAGTTTCTAGAGCAAACAACATATATACTTTTATGAACGAAATTCCTCAACATTTTAATTTCGCAGAAATTGATATTAAAAAGCTAGTCTATACGGATAGACTTGTTTTCTAATATACAGACGTATTCTTGAATTCTAAAGAAAGGAGGATGAATATGGCTAAGAAAATTATGACTCTTAATGATCTATATATGTTTTTTGTGCAGCAGAATAAATCTTTTAATTTTAGTTCTAAAGAATCTGGCGAACCAATTATCGTAACTACTAATGGTCATTTCGCCACGACAGAAGACAACGATATGCCAGGTATGTTAAAGCTGAAGTTGAAAGTTTGTCATACTGAAACCAATAGAAATGGAAGTCATATTTCTACGGAGAATATGGAAAAGGCAATGCCGACTATTAAGTATAGACCTATTCTTGCTTATATACATGAACTGCCAGATGGAACTAAAGACTTCTATGCTCATAATGTAGAATTTGTTGAAGATGAAAACGGTGAAACTCAGGTTGTTTATATAGAAAAGCAAGTTGGCTGTTTTACAGTTGAAGATCCATGGCTTGAATATGATGAGGAAATGGATAAGACATATGTTATGGCATATGCTGTTATTCCAGAAGAGTATACAGAAACAGCCGATATTATTCGTAGAAAGAATGGTACCAAGGTTTCTTGCGAGCTTGTTATTAATGAACTTGCTTATAACGCAAAGGAAAAATATCTGGATTTAACAGACTTCTATTTTGGCGCCACTACCCTGCTCGGATGTGACGAAGATGGTAATGAAATTGGTGAGGGTATGTTGGGTGCCAGGGCAGATATTACTGACTTCTGTCACAAAGAACCTGTATTTAAACATCAAGATAAGTTGATTGAAACACTTGAAAAGTTGAATAATACTTTATCGAGTTTCAATAAAAATTCAGAGGAAGGAGGAGACGAAGAGATGGATAATGTTGAAAACATTGTTGTAGAGGAAACTTTTGAAGAGACTACTGAAGAGGTTGTCGTGGAAGAAGTTGAAACTACCGAAGAGACTCATTCTGAAGAAGAGACCATTGTTGATGAGACTTCTACTTCCGAAGAGGATGATAATAACCAGGATGAGCCTGCTGAAGAGGAAAAGTTCACCAAGACATTTACTGTTGAGCTATCTCACGAAGAGGTGAATTGTGCACTCTATAATCTAATTGCCCCATTCGAAGAGGAAGATAATGAGTGGTATTACCTGAAATCTGTATATAATAATTATTTCTATATGCAGGGATGGTTTGGTGGCAAGATTTATAAGGTTGGCTACTCCATTGATGGCGAGAATGTTGCGCTTGATGGCGAACGCCAGGAAATGTTTGAATTAATTGTTTCCGAATCTGAAAAGATGGCCATCGAAAAGATGCGCGAAGATTATGCCGCTCTTGAGACCAAGTATAATGAGCTAAAGTCCTTTAAGGAGCAGTATGATGCATCTCAGGTTAAGGCAGAGAAGGATGTTATTTTTAACAGTGCTGAGTATGACGGAATTAGAGAATCTGATGAGTTTAAGCAGCTTGTTAGCGACGCAGAAAAGTACACCGTTGACGAAATCAAGGTGAAGGTTGATCTGTTGTTTGCGGCTTCCATGAAGAAGAAGTTTAACTTTGAGGCGAAGCCAGAGAAGAAGAACACTGTTGGCATGCATTTCAATGAAGAGCCAAGTAAGAAAAAGCAGGCCTATGGTGGACTATTTGAAAATGACTAATATTTAACAACACAAAATTAATACTTGAACGACCTAATGGTTGTTTTAGTTATATAAACAAATTATTGAAAGGAATGAAATGTTATGGCACAGGATTGGATTAATGCTAATCACATTATTTGTGAGTCTACTAATATTCTGTCTACTCATTTTGGTGGCGGACATATTTATTCTATCGAAGTCCAGGAAGACATGGACAACGGCCTACTAGTTGCTCGTGCTGAGTATGCTAATGAAGAGTATGAGGATGAGGTTTGGATGGCCAAGGAGTACGCCGCTGGCGATGAACCACTACTGCTACTAAATCCCCCACTACTACCCATGACCGAGCTAAAGGGCTATGCTACTGAGGATCGTTTCTACAACAAGCAGGGCGACAGAGTGCGTGCTTACACTCTAAGAATCGGTGATCGTTTCTCTCTATCTGAGAATGCTTTCGATGCTGCTCCTGAAGCTAAGCAGTATGTAACCTATGACGCCGCTGCCAAGCAGTACGTTGTTGGCGACGCTAAGACTGAGGGTCAGTTCTGCGCTCAGGTGCTAACCAAGATTATCCGTACTAACCTAACTATGTACAAGCTTCAGGTTGTCAGCCTATAATTCTGGAAAGGAGGATGAATAGTTATGTCTAAGCTAAATATTATGAATTTTGACGCCAAGGTGCGTGAAGTATTTGAGAATAATCAGCAGAAGCTACATGCTTTTAATAAGCTGATGTTGGATACTGCTAATGGTATTTTCGAAGAGGGTATTACCGCTAAGGAAGCCAACGAGAAGCTAGTGTCTATGTTTAAGCAGGTTATTGGTGTGAATGAGAATTCTACCAAGGCTGAGATCCGTAAGGCTATTAAGAGAAATCAGCAGGTGCTGTTTGATCTAATTGAGGAAGTTGTTCCTAACCTACTACAGACCGGTTGGCAGGATAACCCCTTCTTCAACGAGTTTGTGCAGATTCAGAACATTGACCTGGGCGACCAGAACATGTTCTACACCGAGGACGAGACCATCTTAAGCGTTTCTAAGGTTTCCGGTAATCACTGGGATATCGACAGACAGCGTCTTGGCAAGGGTGCTTCCTTCTCTATCGAGACTTCCTGGTACGGCATTGCTGTGTACAGTGAGTACGAGAGACTGCTAACTGGCGCTGAAGATTTTGCTACCTTTGTTAACAAGCTATACGAAGCTGTTGATCGTTTTGTTAATGAGTCTATTTATCAGGCTTTCCTGACTGCTGCTGAGAAGCTACCAGGTGGTGCTGGCGGCGCTGGTCAGTGGGTTAAGACTGGTGAACTAAATGAGACCACCAAGAGCACTTTCCTACAGCTTATTGAGGATGTCAAGATGGCAACTGGCATGGATGTAGTCATCATGGGTACCAAGGTTGCTCTAGGCAAGCTAGAGGGTATGCAGGATATCAATTGGATTTCTGAGGACATGAAGGTTCAGAGAAATACTACTGGTAGAATTGGCTACTGGGAGGGCGAGCGTCTAGTTGAGCTGAAGCAGGGCTTCCGTCTAAACGACACCACTCAGAGACTAATTAACGACCAGCAGCTATTTATTATGCCTGTTGGAGACAACAAGTTTGTTAAGATGGTTAATGAGGGTCAGCCTGAAATGATGCAGGTAAATGACAACACCGGTCATCAGGACATGACTTATGATTACAAGTACATGTTCAAGATGGGCGTTGCCGTTATGATCGGTCTAATGTTCGGTGTGTGGAATATTGCTACTGCCTAATCTTAACAATACAAAATTAATATAAGGAATAAAAGGAGACAAAGAATATGGCAACGAAGAAAGATGTAATTGTAGAAGATATGGAAGTTATTGAAGACGTAGTGCCAACCAAGCAGGAGTCAAAAAAGGCTCCTGCAAAGGTGGCGCGTAAGTATGCGCCAGATGATATGATTACTTGTCGTAGCATTACTTACGGTGAGCTTTTATTGACAGGCAAGAAGTCTAAACTTCTATATTCTTGGTCAAATTACGGTGATACTACAGAGGTCGAATATCAGGATTTGCAGGCGCTAAAGTCTACTAAGTCTAGTTATTTATACAAACCTAGGTTTGTTATTGAAGACGAAGAGCTTGTCGAACAGTTTGGCAAGGACTTTGTTAATATGTATGAGAATATTATTAACGTTGATGTAGATGATATTTTTAAGCTTCCTCTAAATCAATTTAAGTCCAAGCTTAAGAAGGCACCAAAGGGCGTGCAACAGGCTGTTAAGAATATTGCTGGCGAGAAGATCATGAATGGCTCATTAGATAGCTTGGCTAAGATTAAGGCAATTGACGAAATCCTTGATACCGATTTGATGCTGTATATTAAGTAATGGAGGTGACCTATATGGCTACTCCATATGCAAAGGTGTATGGTCGTTTTTTTAATAAAATGACTGATTTTAATTTGGCCGAATTGGACGATTATACGGCCGATGAAATGCTTAAAGGCTGGTTGTATAGTGCTATTGTGAATGTGCGTACATCTAGCGACTTGTCTGCACGTAATGACGAAGACGAAGCGTTTATCAATGATTTGACCGACAATGATATTGAATTGCTTGCTATGGGTATGACTATGGCATGGTTGGATCAATATTTGAATTCTACTGAAAATGTCTTGCAATTTATTGGAGGCAAAGAAGAGAAATATTATAGTCAGGCAAATCATATTGCTGAACTTCGTGCTATGCGTGAGGACATTAGACTAGAGATGAAACGTCTTCACAGTTATAGCACTTATAAGAACAGCTCATATTTTGCTGATTAAGGGGGCGTTTCCGATGAACTTTTATGAAGAAATCCCCTCTAGTCAAATAGCGGCAGAGAAGAAATATTTTGTATCTGCTATTTTTAAATTATTGCCATATAAACAAAATAACTATGAATTTCTAGATAATTACTTTGAATCAGTGCTACAGAGGCTAATTGGATTCAATAAGATTTCTGGGTTTCAACCAGAAGTACTTACTATTATGAGCCTTCTTGAATATGCACGAGAAGAAGATGATTATCAGAAATACCGCAAAGCTATTCTTGATGCTTGCGGTTTAGTTGAGTTTATAAGGGAGAGTGATTCTGATGCTAGATAATTATCGGCTTCGCATGGCCGCTATGGGCCCATATGAAGGTGAAGCTAGGCGCAGAAACGCTCAAAAAATTATGGATGTATCCTGGATGAGAGATGCTGCTACAAAGCCTGTTTATGTTAAATGGGTCAATAGTGGTTTGCCGGTAGTAGATGATGACGATGCTCCAGTTTACGCTAAGTTTAACGTAAAGTCTTATCATAATATTACTGGTGATGAGATTGCATATTTGTTGCAATTTAGATTGGAAGATCTTAAGAATAATCCAGATATTAAGGTTGGGTCTTATGTACAAATTAACAACGAAATGGATGAGCCAGAATGGTGGTTAATTGTACATTATGACGACAGAACGCAGTTTAGACAATTTTCAATTTTGAAATGTACTTGGACTTATAAGTGGGTTAGTAATGTTAGTGGAAAGCGCGTTGTTTATCAATGTTTGGGTGCCCCAAGAAAACAGAATTCATATAATAGCGGTGTGTGGCTTGACTACACTATGCAGGTTGTTGAGAATCAGGATGTTTTTTGGGTTCCTACTAATAATGATACGAAAACGTTGCTATATGATACTAAGATTTTAAAATCCGAACCCGGTAGATATCCACCGATAGCATACAAGATTTCGAAGATTGAAGATACTGCTACTCAAGGAATAACTAAGTTTACTATGACACAGGAGCAGTTTGATCCTGCACGTGATAACGCTGAACTGATGATTGGCAATTATTACGAGCATTCTGTTGAGCCTGAGATTCTTGAAATTGAAGAGACTCCTACATTTAGTGACCTTGAAATTGTATATGCCGGTAAGCCTGCTGTTCGCGCCGGTGGTGGATATAAAAAATTCACACTGAAGACGCGCATAGATGGCGAGCTTGTGGATGCAACTGATGGTGTTAAGTGGCGAGTTGATTTTGCAGACGGAGATCTTGCTAAACTGGAATATCCTGTTGTCGACGATAAGGTGTTTAAGATTAAGTGTTTGAATGATTATTCTTTGATTGGCAAAACATTTACTATTACTGCGACGCATGAACATAGTTCAAAATCAATTGTCGTGGAGGTGATAAGCCTATGAAGCGAGATATACAGGTCGTTAAAGACGATATCATTGAAATGAAGCGATTGATAAAACAGACGTTAATAGCCGACACGGACATACTTGAGGCGTTGCATAATCCTGATATTGACATAGATAGTCCGGATGAATTTCTGGATAACAATATTTATGGATTTATTAGAATTCCAACGACACAAGATACTGTTCGAAATTTTATTTGTTTTACGGTTGACGACATTGAGGAGAATCGTTTTAACGAGGTTATGAAAATTCAGTATATTCAGTTTAATGTTATTTGTCACCTTGATGATATGAAAACGGAATACGGAATTGATAGGCATGATTTGTTAGGATATTTGATTAGAGATACTTTTAACTGGACTAATAAGTTTGGTTTGCAGTTTAAATTAATTTATAACAAGGAAAGCACTATTGACTCTGACTACTATTGTAGAACTTTGAAGTTTGAAGCTACTAAACCAAACGCGCTGAATAAAGCAAGGATGGATAACCCATATGATAAATTTAGACGTTGATGATTTGAAACTTTATATTGGAGATGACTTTGTTATCAATGACAATATTAAAGTTTGCCAACCGACGATAAGGGACATTGCAGAGTTTGGTGAACGTGACTTCTTTTCTGTAGTACATACAATTACTGCCATCCCGAGCGACATGAAATCTCAGCTATGGGATATGGAGCTCGACTGGATGGAGGTTGAGGATTTTGAACTTTTCATGATGCTTGCGCAGACTTTAACACCAGATAGAACTGCGCTTTTATTTGGTGATTTGGATTTTTCTAAGTTGAGACCATTCAGGAATAATCAAAATGGAGATGTTGTTTTGGCTGATAAGGAAACTGGAGTTATTATCGACAAGATGATATATCTAAGAATTGTTGAATATCTTCGTAAGGCATTTAATATTACGCCTAAAGTTGAAAGAGCGAAGAATAAAATAACTAAGCAAATTTTGATTGACGAAGATAGAAAGAAAATTGAATTTAACAAAAATAAGCCTTTTAAGTCTTTTTTACTGCCACTTATTTCATCTGTTAAGGTAAGACAGGGTTATACGAAGGAATACGTGCTCAATATGGGGTATGTTGAATTTATGAATGACGTTGCTCGTCTACAGGTGATTCACAATGCAGATCATTTGTTGTCTGCTTGTTATGCTGGCACTATTGATATGAAGAAGATTAATAAGGCAGAACTAAATTGGATGAAGGAGCTGTAATGGCTCTTTTGTTATATAACAAACTATTTTATTTTATGGAGGTAAACGATTATGGCTTTTGATATGAATAACTTCGTAATTGATAGAATCATTCGTGGTGTGGCTCTAAGCCAGAAGGATGATTCCGTACTATTCTCTATTAACCAGATTCAGAATGCTTCTCTAAACTGTGCTTCTGAGTCTACTGACGCCGTGGACGCTCTAGGCACTCCTATTGCGACTTTCTACCGCGCTAAGACCGCTGAGTTCTCTGCTGAGAATGCCCTGTATGATATGAACCTAATGGCTACTCAGCTGGGCACCAAGAAGACCGTTGCTTCTGCTGACGCTAAGATTACCGTGCCTGCTATGGAGACCTTTACTGTTGATTCTACCAAGAAGTATACTCTAAAGCATACTCCTAAGGCTGAGCCCACCGAGATTTATGCTATCAATGGCGACAGCACTTTTGGCGTGAAGTACGTTAAGGCTACTGCTGCTTCCGATGAGGCTTTTGCTATTGCTGATGGCGTTCTGACTCTACCTACCAGCATTGAGGCCGGTGCCGACATGTTTGTCATGTACGAGTATGAGACCGAGAATGCTGTTGAGGTTGTGAACTCCGCTACCAATTTCCCTGTTGGCTGCAAGTTCGTAATGGAGGTTCTGGGCTGCGACGTTTGCGACCAGACCAACCTAGTCTATGCTTATGTTATTTTCAATAACTTCAAGCTAAGCCCTGATTTCGACTGGAGCATTGCTACCGACGGTGCGCACCCCTTCTCTGGTCGTGCACAGCAGGATTACTGCGACAAGGAGAAGAGATTTGGATTGGCTGCTTAATTGCGGCTTATGAATAGTCTCCGTATAAAGTAATTTATATGATAAATAACACATTGAAATGCTGGAATACCCTAAAGCTCATATACCAAAGCGGAATGATGAAATATGCATAAACGTCATGGTTGCGAAAGTAGAAAAAAGTTATGAGATGATGCATGGTTAAATCCTAAACATTATTATAATGGGTAATCAGCAGGGAAGCTTTGAACAGAAGAACCCTCAACGACTATTCCCGTTAAGGGAAGTACGCGACAAGCGTCGCGGAAGTGGTGTGCCCCACGCGTGTGGGTGAAGATATAGTCTGTGCTTTACCGAAAGGTAAAGGGTACTATTTGGTACCAGACAAGAGTAGCGCCTTGTCTAAACTTAACAGTGTTTTCAATCGTGATTCCGGGGGATCAGGAATAATTTTTTCAAAATATCACTTGACAATACAAAATTAATGTGATATAATATATGTGTAAGATAGATGAGGAGTAATTAACCTCATTGATAAGACCAGGGGCCTCCACTCCTGGTCTTCTTGCACTATTTTAAAAGTGGAGAGTTAGTTATGGAGGTAACGTGTTATGGAATATGGGAATCAGTTTTCTGTAACAAAATCATTTTATGATTGGTGTATTGAAAACAATAGAATGGATTTAAATGATAGATTTGATGAAGAAAAGAATGGATGTTCAACCAAAGACGTTGGATATAAGAGTAATTTAAAATGGTGGTTTAAATGTCCGCGTAGTATACACGACAGTGATTTATACGTTATGCATTTTGTAACTAAAACTTCTGATAAAGTTCTTGATTGTAGGAAATGCAACAGCGTTGCTCAAGTTGTTATTGACAAATTTGGTGAAGAATATTTATGGCGTCATTGGCATAAAAAGAATACATTGAGTCCATGGGATATTCCAGCCGGGAGTTCTAGAACGAAAGTGTTTGTTCAATGCGATGAGAAAAATTATCATGTATATGGTCAGGTTGCTTCGTCTTTCACAAAAGGAATTGGATGTCCATATTGTATTAATAGAAAGGTGCATCCGAATGATAGCTTAGCTGTAATTTATCCAGAGATTATTAAGCGATGGTCAGATAAGAATGATAAGACTCCGTATGAATATTCTCCTCATTCTGAAAACAAAGTGTGGTTAAGATGTCCGCAAGGAAATCATGATGATTATTTACAGAAGATTTCAAATGCTGTTATATATGAGCTTAGGTGCCCAGGTTGTTCGTTGGAAGAAACTAGCGAACGTATGCGTGGTGATGGATGCCACTTCTGGAAAGGTGGTATTAACGGCGAGAATGACACTTTAAGACATCGCAGAGAATATAAAGACTGGCGTACTGCTGTATATGAACGAGATGATTACACTTGCCAATGTTGCGGGACTCGCGGAAATAAGCTTAATGCGCATCATATTAATTCGTTTGCTGATTATCCAGACATAAGATATGATGTTGATAATGGAATTACTATGTGTGTAAAATGCCACGATGCGACTGAAAGTGGTTCATTCCATAATCTATATGGCACTCATAGTACTACTTCATCTCAATTAAGAGAATACATTCTTAATAAATTTCATAAAGACATTTATCAAACAAATCCTAATTTATTATATAACACTAACAACACAAAATTAATGTGCGCCGTCTAAGCGCACTTTTTATTTTACCGAAAGGAGCGTGGCCACTATGGCAAGACGCGATAGAAATTGCTACCTCTGTGGCGAGGAATATAAATACTGCCCTACTTGTTCCCAGGATAAGATGAAACCCACTTGGATGGCAGAATTCCATGCAGAGAATTGCAAAAATATTTTCGACATTTGCACTCGTTTCAATATGCAAATGCTAACCAAAGAAGAGGCCAAGGCAGCACTAGATGCCTGTGACCTATCTAATAAAGAAAATTTCAAATCCTATGTCCAGCGCGATTTGGAAAATATCTATAAAGAAGAGCCCGTACTAAAGCGTGGCAAGAGAGCAGAAGCACACCTTCTAGAAGATGTAGTAGAAGCAGCACATGAAGTAGTTGAACAATAAGGCACTATAACTTCATGCGAAACGGAGTTCTGGTGCCTTATTTTTTACGGAACAAAAGGAGAAACAATTATGCTTAAATATTCAGAAATATTAAATAAATATTACGACTCATCAAATGGCAACGTTGTGTACATTACATCCATGCTTCAGTGTCAGCGTTATCTAAATAACGGTGCTGCCGAAGATCTGGTGGACATTCTATACAGCGGAACCAAGCGCGATGATACATTGGTTTTTGTGTTTAAAAAGACGCCACGCATTAAAGAACTTTATAAAAAGTGGCAAGCGCATGAATTGGGGTGACGGCATGGAAAGATCTTTGTCTGAGACCATTGAAATTTTAATAGGCGATACGCCAGTTTCTGAACAACTTAGCGCTGCGTTAAGTTATATGGCTCCAAAGGGGCACACTCATGATGACTATGCTTCTAAAGCAGAGGTTGACAAACTAAAAAAACAAATTGAGCTACTACTAGAATTGGTTGGAGATCAATCCGTGGCAGAGCAAATTAACATGGCACTTAAACGGCAAGGAGGTTGATATAAATGGCCGATTATATAAAAAGGATCCGAACGGAAAAGGGCGACCTGCAAATTGATTATGCGGCCTTGGCCAATTTGCCGCAGTCTGACACTTCGTTGTCTAAATCTGGTAGTTTTGCTGACGCCGCTGCCGTTGGCACGAAGGTCAGGGGCCTGGAAGCAGATATACAGGAAGTAAGCACGAGTGTAACTGAGACATCTTCAAAGGTAGACCAGCTTTCAGAGTCACTGGAAAATTTGGGTGCAGATGTTGAAGGCAAGGGATATGTTACAGAGGCGCAGTTGCAGGAAAAGGGCTATGTGACCGAGGAAAGTTTGGTTGAAAGTGACTATGTAACAACAACGGCTCTTGCGGAGCTGGGATATGTAACTGATACAGAGTTAGATGAAAAGGCATATATAACAGTTAATGATATACCAGTTGCTACTGTAGATAGTTATAATGCTACTGCTACAATTGGTATTGTAAAACCATATCCGTATAATTTTGATATTGATTCGAGTGGATATTTAGTACCGCGCATGACTCTTAATGGTTTGAGCGATGTAATAGTAACTAGTACTACTCCTGCGTCTCCAATCGACGGATTCTGGTATATTATGCCATGGGCAGGTGACGGCTAATGGCGCAGCTAAGGGTTGATTACAGTGGTAGTTTTAACCTGTCTTCAACTTGGTATGTCGTTGAAGATTCTTACGAAAACATGGAAATTAATTCTGGTCCTACGACTGCATCAAAGACTATTACGCTTGAATATGCATTGCCTGCCGACGCTAAAATTACGAGCGCTAAATTGTATTCTACTTGGAGTTCCCCAAATACGGGGTTTAAGACACGTACTGTTAATGGTGTAACGCCAACTTCACGCGAAAATGGATATGTAGATGTAGAAATTGATGCAGCGGCATCAAGTATAAGCGCAACTTTTAAATTTAAGGCAAATGGTAGCACTAGTCAGGGTACGGGAAGTCATAGCGGCGCTACTACTGTATCTAATATTTATCTATTAATAGAATATACATCTAGCAGTACCGGAGGAGATTCTGGCGGAACTACGCCATTATCTGGTATATCTTGTATATATAAATGTGTAAATGGAGAACTTGTTGCCTATAACTTATATAAATGTGTGGATGGCAAGTTGGTTCCATATAACTTATATAAATGTGTAGATGGCGAACTTATCCAATACTAAACTTATGTAGTCAGGAGGTGAGAGGATGTCAAAAAATATTTTTAAAATTTATGATGGGCGCACAAATTTCTGGCAGTGGGATGTTGGGCAGAAACTGATTGTTCTTGATGACACTGTGACAGAAGTGCATTTTTCCAATAGAAACATGGAGCATTCAAAGAGAAAACAGGTCTATACAGACAAAGATGGTCTGAGAGTTTGTCATGTACCAGATTTGTTGTTGCAGCTGCCGAAGAATCTTATTGCATATGCATATGCTAGAGATGGTGCGTCTGGTAAGACACTAAAGTCAGTTAAGTATGCAGTAATTAAACGTCCTATCCCAACGGACTACGTATGCGGACAGGATGACGCTATTGAAGAAATTATGATCAGACTTGAACTGCTCGAAACGTTGATGAAGGATGTTGAGGCTGGTAATCAACAGTTTATCAAGTTTACCGATATTGTTGAAGCGGCCAAGTGGGCTGTTGAAAGTGGCAAAGCTGGTGACATTGTTGTTGTCAAATTAGACGAAGGTTGGGTACCACATATTGTTGAGGATGATCTAAGCTTATCTGCGATTTGTGATTGCGATGGCGAAATGATGACCATTACGTTTGATGGTGATGATGCAGACGGCCATGCAGAGGACGAAGTTTTACCAGATGAAAAAATTATACACTGGGATGGCGGCGGTGCGTCAGGATATTAAACCTGGCGTGTTATTAAATTATATTTTTTAAAGGAGGTTGCTTATTATGGCGACTAAGACAATTCGTACTATTTTCCAGTTTAGACGCGATACTGCGGTAAACTGGGAGGCAAATAAGACAGTTGTACCTTATGCTGGTGAGCCTTGTTATGATCTAGATAATAAGACTCTTAGAATTGGTGACGGCACTACGACATATGAAAATCTGCCTGTAATTGGTGAAGTTGAAATTGCTGGCGATGGTAAGTCTATTTCTTATGTTAATGGTGTTATTGAGATTGTTGGCTTTGAGGGTGCTGCTGCTGGTGCACAGTTAACCAAGGGTTCTGATGGTAGCGTTTCTTGGGTTGTACCTAGCACCGACACTGTGGATGGCCTACAGACTACCGTTGGAAATCTTGGTAATAGAGTTACTGCAAATGAAAATGCAATTGCTACGCTAAACGGTGATGGCGAGGGCTCCGTAACCAAGACTGTTGATGATGCAATTAATGCATTCGCAGAGGAAATTTCTGCCGATGGAACTGTTAATACTTTTAAAGAGTTAGTCGATTATGTTGCAGATCATGCTCCTGAGGCTGCTGACATGGCGGCTGATATTGCTACTCTGCAGGGACTTGTTGGCGATAAGTCCGTGGCCACTCAGATAACTGAGGCTACTGATGCGCTAGACTTTGAAGATGGCGCACAGGTTAACGTTATTGAGTCTGTGCAGGTAAACGGCACCGCGCTGACCGTTACTGACAAGGCCGTTAACATTCCTGTTGGCGGCGATTCTCTGGGTGTTGTAAAGCAGTCTACGGAAATTACTGTTGCCGCAGATGGCACTCTGGGCGTTGGCGAAATTAGTTTTGACAAGATCGCTGCAGGTGAGGACATTGTGACGTTTGATGGTGGCGACGCTAGCGACTACATCCAGTAATTAAGGAGGTGTTCGTATGGCGACACAGACCATTAAAACAGTATTTCAGATTAGACGAGATACTACTGCAAATTGGTCTTTGTTTGAGGACATTACACCGGTTGCCGGAGAACCTTGTTATGATCTAGACCTACATACTTTGCGCGTTGGTGACGGTATTACCAAATATAAGGATTTACCTGTTATCGGTGGTGTTGAAAGCGCAGAGGATTTGCAAGCGGCAATTGAACAGCTGCAAACACAGGTCGGTGATACTAATATTGCTGAAATACAGGAAAATTACACTAATTTAACAACGCAGGTTAATACATTTAACACAGAAATAACCGAAATGCAACAGACTTTGGAGACCAAAGCAGATGCAGAGACTGTTACTGAACTACAAACTGTAGTCGAGCAGAAAGCCGATGTAGAAACTGTTACCGAGCTGCAGACTATTGTCGAAACCAAGCTGGACGCGGAAGCTGTTGAAATCTTGGAGACGGAACTAAAAACTTACATCGACGAGGTAATTCAGAACGTCGAGGCTGGAGACTTGGACGGAGGGGTGATTGAATAATGGCAACTATACAGTTAAAACGTGGTACAGCCGAAGCTCTTGCCAGAGTCAATCCTCTTTTAGCATCCGGTGAACCATGTTTTGTGACGGATGAAAATCGACTTAAGATTGGTGACGGTGCAACTTACTGGAATGACCTTCCTTATTTTGGTGAAGCAAATGTTGTTAACGCACAATCGCATTTTGAATTCCCCAATATTGGTAAGGAAAATGTTATTTATAAGGCCGAATCTGAAAAACTGCTATACCAATGGAACACTACTGACTTAAAGTATGAAGTCGTTGGCGAAGCAGAGATTACTGGAGATTTGGCGGACATTACAGTTATTCACGGCGGAGACGCTGATAGTGAATAATATATTGAATTTTTATAAGGAGTGATATTATTATGGCAGAATTGCGCACGAGAATCGTGTTAAGAAACGATAGCACAGCCAATTGGCTAGCTAATGAATCCGTTGTTTTGCTAAAGGGCGAAGTTGGTATTGAGTTCCTTGAGAATGGCCAAGCCAAGATGAAAATCGGCGATGGTACCAAAACTTGGGCCCAACTGCCCTATTTTGGCGGCGAAGAAGCTCATGTATATGAGGCCACTGTTGCAAAGGGCGGCGACCATATTGCAGCCATCACTGCTGCTCTGAATGGCGCGACTCCTAATGCTCATGACATCGCAATTGTTAAGGAGGCCGTGATTTCTGAGGAGGCTCTGGCTGAAACCAAGAATGAGAGTGCCGAGCAGAAATATCAGTACACTGCTTATCGTTATAATGGCGAGAATTGGGCCGCTATGGACGGCAATTACAGCGCTGAAAATGTGTATTTTACTGAGGACTTTACCTTTACAACTAAGATTGGTACCGTCCAGACTTTAACTAATGGTAGTGCTACTGTGGCCGCTGCTGGCAAAAATCTAAAGGATTTCTTCGCTGGTCTATTTGCCGCTGAGCAGAATCCGACTAAGACCGATCCTTCTGTAAGCGTAACTCTAACTGGCGCTGGCTCTTATGAAGTTGGCTCTGTTGTGAATCCCTCTTACAGCGCTTCTTTTGAAGATGGTAAGTATACTTATGGCCCCGAACCCACTGGTGTAACCGTTAGCTCTTGGGCTGTAACTTCTACTGCAAGCGAGAGCTGGACCACTGCTTCTGGTGATTGCCAGTCTATTACTGTTGCTGATGGCACCAATTATTCCGTAACCGCCAAGGCCACCCATACCGCTGGTTCTTATGGTAAGACTAACCTTGGCAACGATTCTACCATTCAGATTGCCGCTGGTACTAAGTCTAAGACTTCTAGCGCCATTACTGGTTATCGTAGCTACTTCTATGGCGTGCTCAGCACTTCTACCGCTGATGCTCCTCTGACTTCTGCTATTATTCGTGAGCAGCTAACCAATGGCGGTGCTTATAATGGGGCCAAGTCCTTTACTCTAAATGGCAGTGCCACCGCTAAGAGAATTGTTATTGCAATTCCTTCTAGTTCCGCTCGTGGCGGTCTGAGCGAAGTTATTCTGACTTCTGCTATGAATACCCCTGTTACTGACTCTTACACCAAGACTGCTAAGGCCGTCCAGGTTGAGGGTAAGGACGGCTACACTGCTGTTGACTATGACGTTTGGGTGTACGAACCTGCTGCTATTGACGCTGGAGAAGTGCACGCTATTAAACTGGCATAAGGAGGGAATAAATTATGGCAAAGTATAATCTTGAAAATTATCTTGAGAAAGACGGTCTTGGCTTCCCTCTGAATTTCAGACGTGGTAACCCCAATCCTCTTGACAATAGCTCTGTATGGGCGACCCTGGAGGCTGCTCAGAATTATGCCGCTACCGATCCAGTTGCATATGTTGGTCAGATTCTATCTGTTGTTGACAATGAAAATGGCAAGGTTGACGTTTATTCTATCCAGGATGAGGCTGGTAATCTAAAGAAAGTTGGCACTTCTCCTGTTGGTGACGAGGGCACTATTACCGTTGCTGAGGACGGCACTGTAAGCCTGTATGGCGTTGCCGGTCTAGAGCTTACCAGAACCGAAGACGATGGTTCTATTGTTAATATTACCTATCAGCCCCTATATGTTAATGGCAAGCTAACTTGGGTTGAGCCTAGCGCCACTACTGTTGAAGGTCTGGCTGCCGAGATTGAGAGTCTAAAGACTAGAATTAGTGCTCTTGAAACCGCTGTTGGTGATGAAGAGTCTGGTCTGGTTAAGGGCGTTGCCGATCTTGAAGCTCGTATGGATGCCGCTGAAGGTGATGTAGATGCTATCAATACCAAGATTGGTGAGGTGGCCGCAGACAAGACTGTTGTGCAGATGATTGCTGACGCACAGGCTGCCGCCACTTATGATGACACCGAGCTTGCTGGTAGAGTTACCGCCATCGAGAGTGACTACTTGAAGAATGCTGATAAGACCGCTCTGGAGACCGCAATTTCTGATGGTGACGCTCAGGCTCTTGAAGACGCAAAGGCTTATGCTGATGGTCTGAATAGTGGTGTGGTTGATCGCGTAGCTGCTATTGAAGGCGATTACCTGAAGAACGCGGACAAGACTGAGCTGTCTAACGCTATTTCTGCAGCCGAAGAGAGCGCGGTTGACCGTGTGCTTGGCTATCTGGCTGAGGAAGAGGTTAATGCAAGCTATGACACCCTAAAGGAAGTTGCAGCCTGGATTGAGTCTGACACTACTGCTTCTGCCGAGCTAGTTACTCGTGTTTCTAACATTGAAAAGGATTATCTAAAGAGCGCTGATAAGACCGCTCTACAGGGTGAAATCGATGCTCTAGAGACCTTAGTTGGTACTCTGCCCGAAGGCGCTACATCTGATACTGTTGTTGCCTACATCCAGGAAGTTGTTGACGGCCTAAAGATTGGCGATTATGCCAAGTTGGCCGATCTAAATGCTCTTATCGAGCGCGTTGTAACCCTAGAGGACAAGGCTCATGAGCATGCAAACAAAGACGTTATTGATGGCATTACTGCTGAGAAGGTAGCTGCTTGGGATGCAGCCGAACAGAACGCCAAGGATTATGCTGATACTGGTCTTGCTGGCAAGGTTGCTGTTGAAACTGGTAAGTCTCTAATTGCTGACACTCTAATTGAAAAGCTTGAAGGCATCGAGGCCGGTGCTCAGGCCAACAAAGTTGAGACTGTTGACGAGACTTACTTCGGTCTAACCGACAAACATCTAACCCTACTTGACATTACTATGGACAAGGTTACTGGTCTGCAGGATGCTTTGGATGGTAAGGCCAATAATGGCACTACTCTGGCTGAGTATGGTATTACTGATGCGTATACCAAGACCGAGACTCTTGATAAGATCGCTGAAAAGATTACTGAGATTAATGGCGGTGAATCCGCTGGCGAGGTTCTTGGTCAGCTGAATTCCTATAAGGAAACTAACGATGCTCGTGTACTGGCTGCCGAGACCGCTATTGCCGGTAAGGTTGATGCTGTTGAAGGCAAGGGTCTGTCCACAAATGACCTGACTGATGACCTACTAGCGAAGCTAAATGAATCTCAGGCTAATGTTATTGAGTCTGTGAGTGTTGCTGGCACGCTGCTTGAGGTTGTTGAGAAGAAGGTAGAAATTCCTGTTGCTACCGCCGACGCTTATGGTGTTGTTAAGTCTTCTGCTGACGAAAATAAGGTTGCTGTTGCTGAGGACGGTACCATGGAAGTCAACAGTCTGAATGCTAATAAGTTGGTACAGACTGACGGCGAATATCTGATTATGAACGGCGGCTCTGCTGCTCTTCAGTAATAAATAATTTTATAATTAAAGGAGAAATGTGTTATGGCTATTGAGAACGCAAAGACTTTAAATGTAAGAATTAAAAACAAGTATGACTCCTATGAAAATTGGGCTGCGTCTGGTCTAATTCTCGAAGCTGGTGAAATTGCTGTTGCGTATACTACTGTTAACGTGACTGTTGACAATGGTTCTATTGAACAGCATCCTGCTCTGCTGATGAAGGTCGGTGACGGCGAAAAAACTTTCGCTAACCTTCCCTGGCTAAGCGCTAAGGCTGCTGACGTTCCTGCTTATGCTAAGAAGTCTGAGGCTGACTTTAAGGCATGGGTTAAGACCTTCATCAGCATTGATGACGTTGATACCTCCGCTTTCGCATTGGCTAAAGACCTGACTGCCGAGGTTTCTCGTGCTCAGGCCGCTGAAGCCCAGGCTCTAACCGATGCCAAGGCTTACACTGACGCGGAGATTACCGAATGGGTTGGCGACAAGACTGTTGGTGTGCAGATCAGCGAGGCAATTACTGCTCTAGATCTTGCTAACACCTATGATGCTAAGGGCGCTGCCGATCAGGCCCTAACTGACGCTAAGGCTCATGCAAACGGCCTAAATGCCGCTATGGATACTCGCGTCCAGGCTGTGGAAGCCGCCAAGCACACCCATGCCAATAAGGCCGAGCTGGATCTAATTGAGACCGGTGATAAGGCTAAGTGGGATGCTATGGAGCAGAACGCTAAGGACTATGCTAAGGAATACGCCGATGGTCTGAATACCACTATGGATGGTCGTGTTGCCGACCTAGAGGCTATGTTTGGTGATGGCGAGGGTACAGTTGAGGCCCAGATTGAGGCTGCTGTGGCCGCTGAGAAGGCAGACCGTGAGGCCGCCGACAATGCGCTTTCTGGTCGCGTGAAGGCTATTGAGGATGACTATCTGAAGGCTGCTGACAAGACTGCCCTACAGGATCAGATCACTGCCAATGCTGGCGATATTGCTGATCTAAATGAGCTTGTTGGTGACAAGTCTGTTGCCACTCAGATCTCTGAAGCTGTTGCTGCTGAGGCCGAGATTGCCCGTGCTGCCGAGAAAGCAAATGCCGATGCCATTGATGCCATTGAGAAGGATTACCTGAAGGCTGCCGATAAGACTGAGCTACAAGGCAATATTGACACCGTGAGTGCTGCAGTTGAGCGTCTAACCAATGGTGTTTCTGCTGATGAGGTTGACGGCGTTAACGACCTAATCGCGTATGTCAATGAGCACGGCACCGAAGTGACTGGCATGAAGGAAGATATTCAGGATAACGCCGATGAGATTGCGGCTATCAAGGCTGATTACCTAAAGGCTGCCGACAAGACTGCCCTGCAGGATCAGATCACTGCTAATGACGGCGATATTTCTGCTCTGCAGACTGCTGTTGGTACCAAGGCTGCTCAGTCTGACCTAGAGGCTCTTGCTGGCCGTGTGACCACCGTTGAGGGCGATCTAAATACCGAGACTACTGGTCTAAAGGCTAGAATGACTACTGCTGAGGCTGACATTGACGCTCTAGAGAATAAGGTTGGCGACGAACCTGTTGCTGATCAGATCTCTGCTGCCATTGAGGCTCTGAAGATTGGCGATTACGCTAAGGCTGCTGACCTAACTGCCGCTGTGGCTCGTATCACCCAGAACGAGACCGACATTGCTGCTCTAGAGGGTCGTATGGATACTGCCGAGGGTGATATCGAGGCTCTAGAGACTGAGGTTGCTAAGAAGGCTAATGATTCCGATCTGGCCGCTATCGCCAAGACTGGAAGCACTGACGATCTCGTTCAAGGAGATATGGTACTTCTGTTCGATTGCGGCACGTCTGCTATGTAATTTAATATATAAATTTTTGGGGTGCCTCGTGAGTAATTGCGGGGCACCCTTATTCCATGGGGTGGTTATATGAGTTGTTATGTAGAAAAAGTAATAGAAATTGCAAAAGCTGAGATTGGCTACTTAGAAAAAGCCAGTAACAGCAATCTTGACAGCAAGACATTAAACGCAGGGAGAAATAATTTCACCAAGTATGCCGGGGATTTAGATAATATTCCTGGTTTTTATAATGGGAAGAAAAATGGATATCCATGGTGCGATTGTTTTGTGGATTGGTGTTTTGTCAAGGCATATGGCGTTGACAATGCAAAGAAATTGCTGTGTCAGCCAAATAAGTCGCTAGGTGCTGGATGCCAGTACTCTATGAATTATTACAAAACTAAAGGACAGCTTAAAACTACTCCTAAAATTGGAGACCAGATCTTTTTTAAGGATAGTTCTGGTGAAGTTAATCACACAGGTCTTGTGTATGATGTGGATAAAACTTATGTGTACACTATAGAGGGTAATACGTCCTCAGCTAGTGGAGTTGTTGCCAATGGCGGCGGCGTGTTCGCTAAGAAATATATGTTGGGATATAACCGCATTGCAGGATATGGAAGACCTGCTTATGACGCAACACCAAGCAAAACTGTTACTGTGCTTGAGTGGCAGAAAGCGGCTATAGCTGACGGATTCAAATTTCCAAAGTATGGTGTTGACGGTCAGTTCGGAGCTGAATGCGAAAGCGTTGCCAAAAAGGCAATTGTAAGAAGAAGATATCTATATAAATATAAAAATCTCACTAAAATTGTGCAAAGAGTTGTTGGAGTTGAGGCAGATGGTCTATGCGGCCAAAAGACTGTTGCGGCTATCAAAAAGTATCAGCTCGAAAATGGGCTTGTTGCCGATGGTGAGGTTGGGCTTAAAACATGGAAGAAAATATTGGGCATAAGGTGATGCCGATGAATGATAAAAAATTTCAAAAGAAGCTAGAAAAGATTAGAAAAAAGGGCGAACGCCAGAAACAAAAGGCAGAGCTAGAGGCAGAGTATGCCGAGTATTATCCACATAGAAAGGGTACAAAGGTTTCCAATATTATGTTGGTTATTATTGTAATCATGGTGACTCTGTATACTATGGCGAGTTTTGCGCTTCAGTTCTGCACATCAGTTGAGATCTCGAGTACTTTGACAACATGTTTTTTTGCATTCTGGTCAGCAGAGATCATCGCACTTGCGGGTATCCGCGTAAGCAAAGTTCAAAAAGAAAAAAAGGAAGAAGAAGATTTACCTGAGAGTGAAGGCGAGGGGTAAGTTATGCAATGGTATGAAATTTTGATTAGTGTACTTACTGGACTGGCTACAGTCATTCCGCTTGTTGTGCAGCTTGTAAAGTATGTTGAAAAGGCAGCAAAGGAAAAGAATTGGGCAGACCTATTAGCACTTGTTACTAATTTGATGAAAGAGGCTGAAATCAAATTTGAGACAGGCGCAGATCGTAAAGAATGGGTTCTCATGATGGTAAAGGCAAGCGCTGATACTATTAATTATGATATTGATCTTGAGAGCGTCTCTAAATTAATTGACGACCTGTGCGATTTGACTAATGTAGTCAATGCACCAGCTGAAAAGGTTGAAGAAGAAGTAAAGGAATAAAAGGTGGGGCCGATGGCCCCGCTTTAATATTACAGAAAATTATGCCAAACAAGCTTTGGTTTTATATACAAAATTAATGTAAGGAGGTGCTATTCAAATGGGGAAGCTTAGCATTAAGGAAGCCTTGGGCTATACTACTCAGCGTATTATGGAGTGGACTAGTGGCAAGCTAGAAGACAAAGTGAACAAAGACGGCAACAAAAAGCTAACCGATGAGAATTATTCTTTCGCTGATAAAGAAAAGGTTAGTCAAATGGCTACTGGATTACAAGTTCTAGATGGTAAATTGTATCTTACAAATGATTCCGGAATAATTGAAGATACAGCAACAACTCTACCAGCAGGCAGCGGTTCTGGTGGTGGATCTAGTGCCACTATAACGTTGAATAATTTATTAGAATCTACAATTCTTACAACTGCCGTTGGAGGAGAAGCGGTTTTAAGATTTAGCTTTGAATCTTCTGAAGATGATTCTGGCGGTACTGCGTATATTTACGTCGGTGGTAATCTTAAGGGAACTTCGTCTATAATTTCCGGAGAAAATTCTATTGATGTTGGTCAATATATTGGAGAAGGAACAAATGAAGTTAAGCTTACATGCACGGATATTTATAGTAACAGTAAGTCTCTTTCATATACTGTAAACGCTATTAGCTTACGCGTCACTTCGACATTTGATGATAGCCAAATATATTTTAGTGATATTAGTGTTCGATACATCCCATATGGTGCAATTGAAAAAACTATGCACTTTGTAGTAGATGATGTTGACACTACTGTTGTTGTTAGCGAAACCGGCAAACAACAGACACAGCTATTAACAGGATTGTATCATGGGACGCATGTATTGAAAATTTATGCTACGGCCAATGTCAATGGCGTGGAAATTACTAGTAACGAATTGTTGTTTGATCTTATTTATATTGAGGAAGGCGTAACAACACCGATGATCGCCTCTGCATATAGTATTACTACTATTACGCAGGGTGAATTAGTCAATATCCCGTTTTTCGTGTATGACCCTTCTAATTTAGAAACTGAGATTACATTGGAAATAAAACAGGGAGACACTGTGTATTCGTCTGTTGATCGCGTAGTTGGTCGCACGAAGGAAACATGGTCTACTAGAGATGTACCGGTTGGAGATGTGTCATTTGTCATTACATATGGTGTTGTAAGTAAGATTCACACGATAAAGGTACTTGAAAATAATATTAATGTTTCTCTAAAGGAAACTGACTTAGAGTTCCATCTTCGTGCTGCGGGTAGATCAAATAGCGATAATGATCGTGATATTTGGACTAGTGGTGATATTACTACGACATTTGAGTATATTAACTGGGAATCAACTGGTTGGGTAAGCGATGATAATGGCGACACGGCATTAAGATTGTCTGGTGATGCCAAGGCGACAATTAACTTTACTCCATTTAAAACGGACGCTAGACAGACTGGTAGAACCATTGAAATGGAATTTGCTATTCGAGATGTTAATAATCGAGAAGCTGTTGCTATTTCATGCCTTAGTGGCGGTATAGGTTTCGCTGTTACAGCGGATACGGCCAAGATGATGTCCGAGCAATCAGAGATTAGTTGTAAATATACTGATGAGAAAAAGATTATGGTCTCATTTGTTATTGAACCCAGATCTGAGTATCGTTTGATGTCTGTGTATCTCAATGGTGTGTTGTCTAGCGTAAAGCAGTACGTCGAAAATGACAACTTGCAGCAAACAGTTCCTGTGAATATTTCTGTAGGCTCACCTTATTGTTGTGTTGACTTATATTCAATTAGGTCTTATGACATTGCACTAACCAAGGAAGAGATACGTGATAATTACATTGCTAGTATTGCGGATATTGGTGAACAGCTAGCCGTTTTTGAAGATAATAATATTTACGATGACTTTGGTGCCTTAAGTTTTTCTAAATTACAACCTAAAATTCCTAGCTTGATTATTATTGGTGATTTGCCAACATTCAAGGGAGACAAAAAGAAAGTTACTATTGTTTATTATGACCCTCAGAATCCGTCTTTGTGCTTCGAGGCAGAAGCAACAATTGATGTACAGGGTACAAGTTCACAGTGGTCAATTTTGGCTACCGTATTGAGAAATCAGTATGAAAAAATACTCGTCTAATTGCTGGGACACCCTAAAGACAATTAAACTACAACGTAAAGATGAAATATGCTTAGGCGTGAATGTTATGAAAATAGAAAAAATTAATTGTATTAGAGCGAGGTTAAATCCCCTGCTCTTTTTTTAATGGGCAATCAGCAGCGAAGCCGCGAACAGCGGAACGTTCAACGACTATTCCATTTGGAAGTACACAACAAGTTTTTGGTTGTGGAAATGGCGAGGGCTCGAAAGGGCCAAGATATAGTCTGTGCTTGGTGGAAAACATCAAGAAGAAGTAATTCTTAGCATGGGAGTAGCGTCCCAATTTATGTGTTTGATATTTCGAAAAAAAAGGAGGTGCGCGCATGGAATTTGAACATAAAAGTGGTATATATATGTGTACTTGCAATATTAATGGCAGAAGTTATATCGGACAATCAAGCGATGTAAAATTGAGAAAATGTCAGCATTTGTCAGAGTTGCGAGGCAATCATCATTTTAATCAACATTTGCAGAATGCGTATAACAAGTATAAGGAATATAATTTTTCATGGACTGTTCTTGAATATTGTGATGAAGATGATTTGGATGATCGAGAAATATATTGGATAGCATATTATAATACATATAAAGATGGGTTCAATGCAAATGAAGGCGGCTCTTCTAATCGTAATTTTGAGAGAACGGATGGGTTTAAGGAAAAGCTGTCTGTAATTTTAAAGGACGTATGGGCTACGGCAGACGATAGGCGGAAAGAATTGTCTGAAAGAATGTCTGGAGATAAGAACCCTATGTTTGGAAGGTACGGATCATTAAATCCTGCGTACGGGCAAGATCATTCTGGCGAGAAAAATGGCATGTATGGTAAGCATCATACAGAAGAAGCAAACGAATTAAATAGACAAGCTCATTTAGGCGCGAATAATAAAATGTCAAAACCTGTTGTTTGTGTAGAAACAAATACTGTTTTTGCGTCACAAGGTGAAGCCGGAAGGATAATGAATTGTGATAGCAGCACTATAAATAAATGTTGTAAAGGTGTTAAGAAAACCGCAGGAGGATATCATTGGAGATACGCAATGCAAGAAGAAATTTTAAATCAAACACATATAGCTTAACATAACAGACGTTGTTAAAAACTTTAAAACCAAAACATCTGATGCACATCAAATTGCGTTGGATCAAATTGCAACTAGAGTACTATGTTTTAAGGCTGACTACGCCGAAGCAACTAGTACACATAATACTGGTACTGCAAACTATGTACATGGTTTGTATAATACAAAAATTCCCCCACAGGAAGTAGATGAACGCGCCAGAACTACTATTTATGGACATCCTGGCGTCATTTTCCACAAAAAGGATAGTAGTTCAGAACCAGTGTTCGTAGGGAAGTACAACGTGAACCACGATAAAGGTTCAGAAGAAACTTTTGGATTTACATCAGATTATCCCGATGTTCAATCCGTAGAATTCTGTAATAACACATCTGACGCATGTCTATTCCACGGCCAAATCCCAAGCGATTGGTCTGATGACTTCGAGTTTAGATATCCAGATGGGCACGATGATATCAGCGCGTTTAAAGAAATGCATGACTGGGTAGTTAGCACCTACCAAGTTGATGCAACTGGTGAAGCCTTGGACACAACGTATGTCGGTGTAGACGGTGATCAACACGCCCATGATACCGCCGAATATCGTCTTGCTAAGTTTAAAAAGGAATTTGAAGACCACTTCGACTTAGAATATGCACTCGTGTATTATGTGTACACTTTCTTTGCTCTGATGGTTGACCAGAGAGCCAAGAACTTATTTTTAACTTCATGGGATAAAAAACACTGGTTGTGCTATTTTTATGATAACGATACTATTTACGGTATTAATAACCAGGGTGACCTGGTCCTAGACTATTTTTATGAAGATAGAGACCAACTTGGTGATGCATATGTGTACAACGGTGCAACAAGCACACTATGGGTGAACTTTAAAGCAGCCTTCGCTGACGAAATTGCAGAAAAGTATAGAGAGCTTCGAAGCGACAATAGATTAACTAAGGCAAAGCTTACCGAAGCATATGTCACAAATCAAGCCGACAAATGGTCCATTTCTATTTACAACGAAGACTCTGATTATAAATACATCTCAATGGTGCGTTCTGATGACGATGCATCTAACCTTGGACAGGTCAGAGGTACTGGTGTAGAGCACTTGGACTATATGCTAGACAACCGCTTTGTGTATTGTGATTCAATGTGGTATGCAGGAAATTCTGCGGATTATAACTATCCCGAGGATTATATTAGTTTGCGTATATACACTCCAGTAGATGAAAACGACAATCCAAGAACTGACTTAGTAGTTACCCCGAATGCCAATATTACAGTAACGCCTTTCTCTAGTATGTATGTGGGCGCAAAATATAAGGCAAATGGTACCCTATTACAGGAAAGAGCAACCGCTAACGTCCCAGTGACATTCGTTCCTCCAGTTAACTCGGATACTGGTGAAGCTGAAAAATTCAACAATACTGAAACCGCTGTGTTTGGGGCATCACAAATTTCGTCACTTGGCGACCTATCTGCGCTTTATTGCGGCTCAGTTAAAGTTGCAAAAGCTAAAAAGCTAACGGAACTCATCATTGGTTCTGGTATTGAAGGCTATAAGAACGAAAATTTATGGGAGCTGGAAGTTGGTACTAATAAGCTTTTGAAAAAGGTAGATGTGCGGAATTGTCCAAAACTTGTTGATCCGCTTGGCCTCGCAAACTGCCCCAATATCCAGGAAATCTACGCAACTGGCTCAGGCATTACAGGTCTAGAACTACCTTCTTCTGGTTACCTTAAGAAAGTTTATCTACCTGGCACTTTAACTAACTTAACAGTAACCAACCAACAGTATATCGAAGAGTTCAGCTTAGAGGGCTATGATAACCTCACAACTCTGCGTATTGAAGATACTGTTAATATCCCAGTTGAAGACATTATGCTTAACGCTCCCAACTTGAATCGTATTCGTCTAATCGACGTACAGTGGGAGGCGGAATCTGAGGCCGCGTTGGTCCAAACTATCGCAAAGTTTAAATCTTGCCTAGGACTCGATGCGAACGGCAACAACACAGATACCGCCGTTGTTACTGGCCGCGTTAAGGTCAACGAAACAGTTTCCGATGAAGTTGTAGGCGACATTTACAATAGCTTCCCGGATTTAGTTGTTGACGACGGCTCGGACGAGCTCTATATCGTAAACTATAAGGATTGGGATGGAACCATCCTATATACTGCAAGATTGGCTGAAGGCGCAGACGCTATTGACCCAATTAATGCAGGAATTATCTCTGCTCCATTTAGAGACTCTGACGAGAATTATAGCTACGAGTTTGTTGGATGGAGTACATTGCCAACCAATGTATCCCGTCACTATCAGGTAATTGCCCAATACAAAACAATGGTAGCCGTCAATTTCGCCGTAGATGGAAACGTCATTCACTCCGAATACGTACAATACGGCTCCAACGCAGAAGACCCAGTTGCAAACGGCACAATTGAAACCCCCACCAAGGAAGGCACAGACGATCTTCGCTATGTCTTCGATAGCTGGGATGGCTCGCTATTGAACGTGGTATTACCGAGAACTTTAAACGCCACTTTCGCAAATGTCTACCCTGTTCGCTTCTACGCAACAGACTCGTCCACAACCCCACACTATGTACAGTGGGTAAAAGATGGAAACGATGCTTACGATCCAGTTGCCGCAGGCGAATGTGACGCCCCAGAGGATATTATAACTACCAACGTTAAAACTCTCGTCTTCTCTGCCTGGGATAACATCCCAACATCTGTCACGGCAATCTGCCAGGTTTACGCGCAGTACAACACACATTGGGCGGCAATTTTCAATAACGAATACGAAGTAGACAAGTGGAAAGTACACTATGTCATGTATATCCCCGAAGGTGAAACGGTGCCGCAACCAGATTGTGAAACTCCAACCAAGACAAGCACGGCGCAATACGATTTTACATTCTCGAGCTGGGATGGCGACTTTGAAGCAATTACTGAGACGCGCAACTACTATTCCGTTTACACGAACACAACTCGCCGTTACAATGTTTATTTCTATCTTGAGAACGGTGACGAGGAACCACTTCAAGTTGTAGAAAACGTCCAATACGGTGACAAGGCAACATACACTGGCAGTACACCCGTTAAGCCCAACGTGGATAATCCAGACGAATATGTCTTCAAAGGATGGCTGCCTGCGCCTGATTACATCGAAGGCGAAACCCATTGCTATGCTTTGTTCAAGTTTACAGGATATCTATTCGGCAAATTGAGCGACGAAAGTGAATATGGTACCGTTGACGAACCAAACTGGGAGCTTATAGCTGCTTACTGGACAACCATCGGCAGTGATGTTGCAGCGTTCAAAGCTGGTACAATGTCTCAGGAAGACTTTGAGGCTAAATATATGATTGGTGGTCGTATGATTATTCCTATCGAACTTTCTGACGGCACATCTACTGTTGCCGACATGGAAATCGTTGGCCACAATCACGACAATCTTGCTGACGGATCTGGCAAAGCACCGTTAACTTTCTTCTGTATTGATCTACCTGCAATTGAAAGACAGATGAACTCGGCAAGTGTTATCAATAACGGTTGGGGATCGTCTGAAATGCGCACATTTACAAATGGTGAGCTATTTGAATCTTTCCCGGAAGAACTAAAGGCAATTATCAAACCTGTTATTAAGATTGCTGATGGTGGTACCACAAAGTCTTTGGTGGAAGTCGAAGACAGCTGTTGGCTTGCTTCCTTTGACGAGGTGGGATTTGCCTCCAGCAGCGCAAATCTTACTGGACAAGGCGAACCATATTCTGCAATATTCTCAACAAGAAATGCTAGCCGTAAAAAATATGTTGTTGATAGTGTTGATGAGGGACGTTGGTGGCTAAGGTCTTCAAATTATTCCTCAAATCCTGATAATATGTTTTTGCGAGTACAAACAACTGGTGCTTCTTATGGTGATATACAAACCAATGAATTCTATGTTGCATTTGGTTTTTGTATATAAGACGGTGTAGGCTAAACGACTGACATTTAAGGAGGATACAACTATGGGTAATTTTGTTCCTACGTATTCCACAGACAACATTTGGCGCGACGAAAATATGGACCAATGTCTATCGGATGATTTAGACACGATTGAGGCGAATATTGCGGCGCTCCAGACAGGTAAAGCTAACACTACACACGCGCATTCAGAATATGCTTTGGCAAATCACGAGCACTCTGAGTATGCGCTGGAAAACCATGAGCATGACGGCTATGCGTCACAAGATCATGAGCACCTTGAATATGCCGATGCTATGCACGGGCATGATGAATATGCTCTTGCTAACGATTTGACCGCGTTACAGGCACTGGTTGGCGATACAGCAGTTGCCGCGCAAATTGCAGCTGCAATGGCAAACATTGATATGACCGGCTATGCTACCGAGACATATGTTAACACTCAGGTTAGTGGCTTAGTGGATGCTGCGCCAGAGACTCTTAATACTCTGAACGAACTTGCGGCGGCGCTTGGCGATGATCCAAACTTTGCTACTACTATTGCTGCTCAAATTGGTGGCAAGGCGGACGTTAATCACACTCATGCCGAATATGCGGCAGCAAATCACGAACATTCTGGATATGCTGTGTCCACGCATGAACACACCGGTTACGCAAACGCAACCCACACTCATACTGGATATGCTGCGGCGTCTGATGTAGCTGCACTGCAAACACTTGTTGGTGATACGGCGGTGTCTACTCAGATTTCCAACGCAGTTGCTAATAAGGCAGATGCGAACCACTCTCATGGAGATCTTTATTATACCGAGAGTGAAGTTGATAGCAAGTTAGCAAATAAGGTTGATAAAGTTGCTGGTAAAGGATTGTCTACATATGACTATACTGAAGCAGACAAAAAGAAATTAACTGCAATTAATGCAAATGCTAATGAGTCCAATTTCTTCAGTAGTTTAACAGATATTGGAATTACTACATTCCCAACTACTATGAAACTTGTTTCTGAGGCTATGCCAAAAAATAGTATGATTGTTATTGATACCAGAAGGGTTAACGGAGCCGCAACTGATTATGGCACCGAGACTATTTCTGACTGGGGCAACGATGCTAATGGTGTGGCGATTATCGTTAAGGGTGTATCTACTGCACGCATCGGCATGTTTATTCTGTATGGAACTACTGCGACTACTTCTGCAAACATTCATTATGGAAGTTATGCTCATGACGCTGATAATGTTAATTGGATAAATGTAGATGATAAATTTAAAGGTAAAGTTGATAAGGTTAAAAAATATTCCGCAGTGGACTTGAATACCTTAACAGAATCTGGACTATATTATGTTTCAGATGAAACTACCGCGCTGCACTGCCCTGCCGGTTCCAATGGTCACATACTGGTTATGTCTGATGGTACTCGTGTGCGTCAGGTGTTCTTCAGAGTTGGTACGGTAGATACAAATAGCTGGCAGTGGTATTCTCGTCATCTTGGTTCCGATTTGACCGCTGGTCTTGACTCAAATGGTTGGAGCCAGTGGTGGCTATTGTCTGGCACCGAAAAGGTATGGAATGGCGGCACTGTGCTTAATTCTGAGATTAACATTGGCAGCAGATATGGTTGCCAGTCCTGGATTGTTGTGGCTCGTCTGCAAAACACTGGCGCAATGGCATCTGTGGTTATCCCTCGTCACTTCTTGACAAATGACACGGATTTATATAAGTTCCAGATTGCTGACGAAACAGCCTATATCAGTTTCTTTATTTATTACAAGAGTGACAACGACGTTTACCTAAAGGTTGTAGACCAAACTGACAGTGAATATACAACTCTCAAGTACGTCTACCGCATGAGCTAAGGAGGAAGATAATATGATGCAGATTGTTTTAAACGAACAGGGCTTTGTAAAGGCCTATGCTTTAGTTGGTAGCTTTGGCGCTGACGCGGTTGAAGTGGCTGAGCCTGAAAATCTTGTGGATTTTGAAGAGAACTATCGTAGCTATTGTCTTTCGGCGGATGGTGTTCTTGTTAAAAACGAGGACAAGCAGGCTGAGATCGAGGAGAAACGTGCACTGGCTGTTCTGCGTAAGGAGCGCGAAAAGGTGTGTTTCCCATATGTAAATCGTGGCGAACTATGGTATGGCCGTCTGTCTGACGAGCAGAAGGCGGAGCTCAATACATGGTATCAGGCATGGCTTGATGTTACTGAGACTAAAGTTGTACCTGAGACGCCTGAGTGGTTAACTGAATAACGATATTGTGGGCAGATATGAAACGATGGTTTGCCCCTTCTCTACTTAACTAACGATGAAGCCTTAATAAGGAGGATTTTGTATGTCAAATAATCCTAATTTTATCCCAACTTACTCAACTGATAATATTTGGCGTGATGAGAATATGGATCAATGCCTATCTGACGACCTTGACGTAATTGAATCCGATATTGCGGCACTTGAAAGCGGCAAGGCAAACACAGATCATACCCACACCGGTTACGCTGCTGAAGGTCACACCCATACTGAATATGCTTCTGAAGACCATAGTCACACTGGCTATGCTGCCGAAAGTCATAGCCATTCTGAATACGCATCCGCATCTGATTTGACGGCGTTGCAGGGATTAGTTGGCGATGAATCTGTTGCTACTCAGATTAGCGCCGCTATTGCTAGCAAAGCAAACCAAGATCACTCGCATCTTCTAGCGGATTTGGGCGTACAATATGGTAGAAAGACAGTAGATTGTACTGCAAACACTGTTAGCACTGCAGCTGTAACATTTGCAAAAGCATATGCAAGCGCTCCGGTGGTAACTTTAACTGCTGGATCTTCGGCCCCTGGTGTTGTTGCAGAAGTAACTGTGTCAAATATTACTACAACTGGATTTACTATTTGTGTTTATAGAACCAATACTTCTGTGACTACAATTCAATGGATTGCCGTTGGTAGTCCGACCTAATTACAACGGAAGCCTCCCCTGAAATAATGGGGAGGCTATTTTGGAATAAGGATGGTGCAACATGCTAGAGAAAACTTTTAATACTCGGATTGTGCACAAACATGATGTTGAGTCCAATTGGGATTCAACTGATTTCATCCCTAAGCAAGGCGAATTGATTATTTATGATACTGATGCAACTTATGATTATGAGCGCTTTAAAATAGGCGATGGGCATTCTGTTGTAGGCGCATTGCCGTTTGTGAATGACGAGATTAGAAGTTTAATTGACGCTCTAGTGGGTGATGTACCAGTTTCTGAACAAATATCAACCGCGCTGACGGATGTAGCAAAAATAGATGACATACCTATTAAAGTTAGTCAATTAGAAAACGATTCTAACTTTATCTCTGAGGAATATGCTGAAACTTTTTTTAAAAGATTAAGTTCAAATACAGTATTGGGATTTTATTGTATTGAAGATGTAACAGTTGTTGTTAATGATATTTCTACAACATATCCCGCAAACTCAAATGTTGAAATTAAGCTTTTAGAAGATGACGTATTTGAGATTGTTCCAACATCAGATAATTCTATTCTAACATTGACCGCATTCCCCGGTGCTTTAGGAACATATTATTCTTGGCTGGAAGGTGTTAAACAGTTTTCTAATATCTTGTTTGATATGAATGCAGAAGACATGTATACCAAGTGGAATCAAGGTAACCAGGGTGCGTATAAAGTGCAATTTGCACAATACTTAAACTGTATTTTCTGGAGTGATAATCCATATATAAGTGAACTTTCTCAGAGAACAAACTATACGTTATATTACTCATCGCAATTACCATTATGTTATTCAACCATTCCAGATAATACATTTAAAGCGTTTTATTTGGCTTTTGGTGTAAATAGTGATCCCAACTGGGGAAATCCAGTATATCGAGAGAGCTTTGCGAAAGCAAATTGGGCCACTCAGGTATTTAGTTATTATGGTGCTAGAACGATTGGTATTTTCGGACATGACCATTCTGACTTCAATATTACGTTGCCAACGGATTGTAGAGGTTTAATGGCTGCGGCGACTGCTATTGAAAATGCAGGTACATTTGATGCTATTAATACTACCACATTTGGTGCAAAATCTGGAAGCTGGCGCGACGCCTTTGGGCATTGTAGCTCTTTAAAAAACTTATACATAAAGAATCTTAAAGTTAATTTAAATGTATCATGGTCACCACTAAATTATGATTCTATTTATTTCATTATTTCTGAAGCCACAAATACAAATAAAATAACAATATCAGTTTCTTCGTATACATATAATTTATTAAATGCTTCCGATTTTGAGCTAGCCGCGAGTAAAAATATTAATATAGAATTACTTACTACTAATTATATCGAAGATAAACGTTTAAGTGCCATTACGCTTACTGGTGATGGTTCTAAATTTTTGAGCAATAATGGCGTATATGAAATAATAAAAACAAGCCAATTAGAAAACGATAATGGTTTTATTGCTGAAAGCGATGAGTTTGTTATTGATTGCGGCACCGCCGCAGACGTTATGTAATTGAAAAATAAGTGATTGCTGAAATGATGCAATTACTATACTCCAAAATTTGAAATTGATAATTTAAAGGAGGTAATCAAATGGCCGATAAGACATTAAACACGCGTATTGTGCATAAACATGATACCGAGGCAAATTGGCTCAAGGCCGTGAATTTTATTCCAAAACAAGGTGAAATTATTGTTTATGATATTGATACGAATTACGACTATGAGCGCATAAAGATTGGTGACGGAGAAACATTAGTTTCTGCATTACCTTTTATAGATGACGCGGTCAAAGACAGCATTGACGCTGTAGAAACTAGTGTTTCTAATTTAAATACTCTAGTCGGAGATACTGCGGTAGCTACGCAGATCAGTGACGCAATCGATAGCGTTACCCTGGCAAGTCTAGGTGTAACAGCAACCGCTGCCGAACTCAATAAGATGTATGGAGTCACCGCTACGACTGCTGAACTAAATTACGTTGATGGCGTAACTTCTAATATCCAAACTCAGCTTAATGCCAAGGCCGCATCTAATCACACTCATGATGCCGCTACCGCTTCTGCTGCAGGATTAATGTCGGCTGCTGATAAGAGTAAGCTGGACGCTATTACTGACAATGCCGATGCTGTGTCTGTTACAAGGTCACTTACAAGCGGCACAAAAGTTGGTACTATTACGATTAACGGAACTGGCACAGACCTATATGCGCCAGCTGCGTATTCCCATCCAACCTATACCGCAATAAGTTCTGGATTATATAAAATCACCGTAGATGGAACTGGTCATGTGAGTGGGACTACTGCCGTTGCCAAATCTGACATTACAGCTTTGGGAATTCCTGCGCAGGATACTACTTACTCTGCCGCAACTACATCTGCTGCTGGTCTTATGAGTGCTGCAGACAAGACAACACTGGATAACCTAGACACGCTTGTTGGCGACACAGCTGTTGCTACACAAATTAATAACGCAGTATCTACTAAAGCAGACATTGCGGCGGGTGTATACACGGTAACTGCTACCAGTACAGATGGTGTTGCATACGTTGCAACTGTTCCTGGTATTACTGCGCTTGAAGCAGGCGTAAGTTTTATTATGGTACCTGGTGTAGTTAGCACAAGTACATCACCAACGATTGACGTTAATGGACTTGGCGCAAAGGGTATTAAACGTAGACTGAGTAACCTAGCCACTGCGTTGCAAACCGGATACACTGTGAACTGGTTAACAGCCAATAAACCTTTTACACTAGTGTATGATGGAACTGCATGGGTCGTGGAAGGGTTGTCCAAACCTGTGTCTGCAGACCTATATGGCTCGGTTGCGGCGACAAAAGTTGGTGCTGGAACCTTTGCTGGGGCAGTCGTTGCAGGTGATTCTTACCAAACTCCCGCCACTTCGCTACTACGTAATAGCAAGCTTGTCACAGCAGATACCACTCCCACCAATAACGGCGAAATCTGTTGGACTTACGAGTAAGGAGGTTGTTCTATGGCTCATAAAACTTTAATTGGTGGAACAGCCTATGATATTACTGGCGGAAAATGTTTAGTAAGCGGAACGACTTATAATATAAAAAAGGGTAAGACGTTGGTTAGTGGAACAGGGTATGATATAAACTTTGAACCGAGTATGGTAGCATTATTGTATAATACGGGAGATTTTGCTTTTCAATATAGCGATGATGTTGAAACAGGGAAGACACTGGTAAAAAGTTATACTATCTCTGAAAGCTCTAGCTATTCTAATTATAACGAGTTGCCGTGGAATGCTAAACGAGGTAATATTAAAAATGTTTATTGTAACGAAGAAATTGCTCCAATCAGTATGGGGGCTTGGTTTATGTGTAGTGGTAATCTACAAACTATTAACTATTCTAATTTGTCAGATTATCGTTTGATAAATATACGCAATACATTTTATCAGTGCTATAATTTAACTGGTTCTCCAGTTTGTGGGAATAATGTTGTGGATATGGGTTATACCTATGCTTATTGTCGTAACTTAACCGGTTCTCCAGTTTGTGGAGACAAAGTGATTGATATGAGTAGCGCATATAACAATTGTCAAAATCTAACAGGCTCTCCTGTTTGTGGTAACAATGTTATAAATATGCATGGTGCATATTCTAGTTGTCGTAATCTAACTGGTTCTCCAGTTTGTGGAGATAATGTAGTTAATATGCGTGGCGCATATGCTGATTGCAATAATATTACTGGATATCCTGCATGTGGCAATAATGTAACGGATATGAGTTTCACATATGATTCTTGCCGCAATCTAACTGGTTCTCCAGTTTGCGGGAATAATGTTAGTAGTATGACCTATGCCTATTATAATTGTCATAACCTAACTGGTACTCCAGTTTGTGGAGACAATGTGACAAATATGCGTGGCGCATATTGTTATTGTTACAATCTAACTGGTTCTCCTGTATGTGGCAATAACGTGATTGATATGCGTAACGCATATGCTTATTGCCGTAATCTTACTGGTTCTCCAGTTTGTGGAGATAAAGTAATTGATATGAGCAATGCATATTATTGGTGTAACAGGCTTACAGGTTCCCCCGTTTGTGGAGATAATGTTACGAATATGAGTAGCGCATATTTTAATTGTAAAAACTTAACTGGTTCTCCTGTATGCGGCAGCAATGTGGTTGATATGAGCCATGCATATAACTATTGTTCGAACTTAACAGACTCTCCTGTATGCGGTAATAATGTAACTAATATGAGGCATGTATATTATTACTGTAGAAACCTAACAGGTTCTCCAGTTTGTGGTGATAATGTTACAGACATGAGCGGTGCTTATTCTGGATGTAACAGGCTTACTGGTTCTCCAGTTTGTGGGAATAATGTAACGGATATGAGTAGTGCATATGTATCTTGTCATAATCTAGCTGGCTCTCCAGTTTGTGGAGATAATGTTACGAATATGGCCGACACATATTATAATTGTTATAACCTTACAGGCACTCCAGTTTGCGGAAATAATGTTACGAATATGAGTAGTGCATATGAATCTTGCCGCAATCTTACTGGCTCTCCTGTTTGTGGAAATAATGTTACAAACATACAAAATGCATATTATAGTTGTGTCAATCTAACTGGCTCTCCAGCTTGTGGGGATAATGTTATAAATATGGTTAATGCTTATTATAATTGCTATAACCTTACAGGCACTCCAGTTTGCGGAAATAATGTTAGTGATATGTCTATGTCATATTACAATTGTAGAAAACTTACAGGTTCTCCTGTTTGTGGAAATAATGTTACAAACATACAAAATGCATATTATAGTTGTACCAATATAACTGGTTCTCCAATTTGTGGAGATAATGTTATAAATATGAGTAGCGCTTATTATTGGTGTCATAATCTTACTGGCTCACCTGTTTGTGGCGAGAATGTTGTGGATATGTATAGGACTTATATACATTGCTACAATATAAAAGGTTCTCCAGTTTGTGGTAATAATGTTACGAATATGGGTAGCGCTTATTATAATTGTTATAACCTTACAGGTTATCCTGTTTGTGGTGATAATGTTACGGATATGAGTGGTACTTATTATAACTGTTTTAATCTAACAGGTACTCCAGTTTGTGGCGAGAATGTTGTGGATATGTCAAGTGCATATGTTAACTGTTTTAATCTAACTGGTACTCCAGTTTGCGGGAATAATGTTAGTAGTATGACCTATGCCTATTATAATTGTCATAACCTAACTGGTACTCCAGTTTGCGGGAATAATGTTAGTAGTATGACCTATGCCTATTATAATTGTCGAAACCTAACCGGCTCTTCTGTTTGTGGAGATAATGTTACAAATATGTATCGTGCGTATCGCGACTGTCAAAATCTAACTGGTTCTCCAGTTTGTGGTGATAATGTTACGAATATGGGTGGCGCTTATTATAATTGTCGTAACCTAACTGGTTCTCCTGTTTGTGGTGATAATGTTACGGATATGTCTTTTGCGTATAACTATTGCCGCAATCTTACTGGCTCTCCAGTATGTGGCAATAATGTTACAAACTTTAAAGCCACATATCAACATTGTCATAATATAACTGGCTCTCCAGCTTGTGGAAGTAAAGTCAAAGACATGTCTTATGCCTATTTTAATTGCAAAAATTTATCTGGCAACGCTTATTTTTACTCGCCTTCTGTTAGTAATGCAAAATGTTGCTTCGGTAGTAAGGACAATGCAAAACGTTTAAATATTTATGTTCAGAGTGGTACAACAACAAATACTACGGTTCATTACGCTAATACAAATTCTCTCGTAAATGTAGCAATTACATGGACTAACGCAGGAACATATCAATACAATACTGCCTATAACATCTACATTTACCCCGTTGCAAACGTAGCCGCAGCTCGTGAAGCAAACGGCGATTAATCTAAATGAATAAAGGAGTAAAAGGAATATGAATAAAAAATACAATCGTAAAATCGACGTAATCATCCCGGCTTATAATGTGCCGGACGAAATCCTCTTCCGTTGTCTTGCCAGCATCGCTTGCCAAGATATCGTGAAAGAACTTGAAGTAACCATCGTGGATGATGCTTCTACGAAACAGAACTACGCAGCCGTAGCGAAGAATTTTAATAGTATCATGAAAATCAATATTCTTCGCTACGAAACCAATGGCGGCCCAGGTGTGGCTCGTCAGTATGGCATTGACCATACCAATAATGGTTATATGACCTTTATTGATGCGGACGATACTTTTAATGGCGCTTTTGCCATGAAGGCCCTGCGTAACGGTATTGAAATGAATAATGGTCTCTTCCAGATGTGTGTAGGCGTATTCGACGAGGTGCATGAAACTATGCTACCCGAAGGAACCGTAGGTCCAATCCTAATGGACCACCAGCAAGATATGGTCTGGATGTTTGGCAAGCTCTATCGCCGCAGTTTTATCGACAAATACAACATCCACTTCCACGAATCTTCCCGCGCCAATGAAGATAACGGTTTCAACACTATGGCTCGTCTATGCATGAATGACCGCGAGCAGATCAATTTCATTCCGGCGCACGTTTACTACTGGCATGAGAACATCAATAGTATTACTCGCGCAAATGACTGCCAGTATAGCTACGGTAGCTCTGAACGCGATAGCTTCTACGGTTACGTCGAGAATATGATTTTTGCGGTAAAGGAAGCAAAGAAGCGCAACCCCTACAATGGCTTCATTACCATGTGGGCAGTAAGTTGTATGCTACATATTTATGAGTACTATATTGAATGTGTTGTCCGAGCACCTGAACATGCGCCCGGCAATTTTGAATGGTGTAAGCGTTATTATCGTGAGGTATATCGCGAACTGGAAGATAACATTTCTGACGAAATCCTAGCGCAGCACTATAATGACACTATGAGAAATGCCTATATGGGGGATAAGATGAATGGTATCATCCCTTGCATGGGCATTTTTGAATTCCTAAATAAATTAAAAGCAGAAACTAAGGAGGTTGAAGAATAATGGCAACTTATGTTGAAATTAATGGCAACCAGTATCCTGCCGTTATTACTGGCAGACTAAATGACAAGGACTGGGGCAACCGCGAGAGTAAGGCCATCAAAGTTGAGATGGCTTATGCTGATGTTCTAGCCATGTTCGTAAACGATATCGACTGGAATATTGTCCAGGATGTAGAAACTTATCGTGACGTCGAAGACGAAGAAGGAAATGTAATCTCCACGGAAATGGTCATGGAACAAGAGGTATATGACAACAGCGATTATTGTATCGCTGGTCCAATTGTTGACCATCGTGACGGCTATGTTACCGTTAAGATGGGTAAACCTACTGCCGCCGAACTATTGGCAATGCTTGAGGAGGTGCTGTAATATGATGACTGTATCTAAGACACGCGCAATTGTTGATGCTCTTGTTAAACTAAGAGGTATGGCTACTGACGAACAGGCATATGAAGTACCCGTGCTATATCCTGAGTGGAAAGATGGCGTTGCCTACGAGGCTGGCGATAGAGTGCTTTATAACGATGTACTGTATAAGGTACTAACCGCTCATACTTCTCAGGCAGAGTGGACTCCTGATGTGGCCGCAAGCCTATTCGCAAAGGTTCTAATTGTTGATCCCAATGTTGTTCCTGAGTGGGAGCAGCCTGATAGCACTAACCCCTATATGACTGGTGATAAGGTGACTTACAACGGCAAGACCTATGTGTCCACTGTGGACAATAATGTCTGGGCCCCAGATGCATATGGCTGGAGTGAAGTAGCTGAATAAATTATTTTAAAAGGGAGGCCTGAAATGACGGCCTCTCTTTTCTCTACAATTTTGAAAGGACAAATTGGAAGGAGACAGTACAATGGCTGAAAAGACATTTAACTCTCGCACAGTACATAAACATGACATTGAGGCTAATTGGAATAGAGCAACTTTTATCCCAAATCAGGGAGAAATAATCGTTTATGATATTGATGCGAGTCACGATTATGAAAGATTTAAAATTGGTGATGGTGTAAGAAACATAGGCGCTCTGCCGTTTGCAAACGGAGTGTCTCAAAGCTACGTTGACACGGAAATTGCCACACTATCTGGTGATATCAGTGCCGTTAGTGAACTTGTAGGTGATACTGCGGTTTCGACGCAGATTAGTGATGCTGTAGCCGCTACAGGTCTGCACGCCGTAACTGCAAATAGTAGTGACGGCCTTGTATATACAGCTGATGTTCCCGGAATTACAAGCCTAACTGCCGGTGCCAGATTTATAATGATTCCTGGCTGTGTAAGTGCCAGTACAACACCAACACTTGATGTTAATGGACTGGGTGCTAAGTATATTAGGCGTAGATTGAGTAATCTTGCTACTGCGCAACAACCAGGGTATACTACAAACTGGCTTACAGCTGGTAGTGCATTCACGCTTACGTATGACGGCACTGCCTGGATCGTTGAGGGCCTAACAAAGCCGGTTTCCGCAGACCTGTATGGCACGCTGTCTGTGTCTAAAGGCGGTACGGGTGCAACAACCGCTGAGGCCGCAAGAGAAAACCTGCTCATTGTAGTCTCCTCTGATGAACCCACATCTCCTACGACTGGAACGTTGTGGTTCCAGATTTCAGGCGGTGAGAGCTAATGGCTACAATTGCTGATCTATATACTGGTGCAACAATTTTGCTCGAAGAGGCTGACGGGAGTTATGGTGAGTACGAATTAGTACAATTTGACTACAATGACGGATATGCTTTATTGTGGAGAAATGAATCGATTGGTACATTGCAATGGCGAGCAACAAGTGTTGCCGCTGCCAGTTCACTTTACCAAGGCAGTGATCTAGATACATATTTAACTACTTGGTATCAAAATTTGCCGTCGAGCACAAAGGATTCGTTGTCGGAAATTAGTTATCCAGTAGCCTCTGCGAATAGTAGCTCTGGTTCACAAACGTCCATTTTACGCTATGCGGCAACTGTATCTGCGTACGAAATTGGATGTTCAAACTCTAGCAATGGACATTATGGTGCAGAACTTGACTATTACTATACATCCGCAGCAACCAGTTATTGGACAAGACAGCCATCAAGCGGTTTGACTCGTGCGTTTTATTACAATATTGACGAGAGTGTTTTTAAGCAGGCCGTAGTTACAAGTTCATACGGTGTGCGTCCTACTGTTGGTATTGCCCAAGATATTGAAGTAACATGGGATGGCAATTTGGGCGGATATAAATTGTCGCTGTCGTCTACATCTACTCAGTGTACTGCACCGGCTGCGTTATATCTTAATGGTGGTGCATATAATTATGGTCAAGTTGAGCCTGGTGCGAGTTTTACTTTGTCATGGGATGCAGGCACTGGTTCGTCCATAACCGGTTATGCTGTATATTATAGTACCTCTGAAAACGGTACTTATACATGGATGAAAGACGTGACTGGCACCTCGACAACTGTTTATGCGCCAGATACTTATTCAACTTATAGGTATTTTAAAGTAAAAACACGTGGTTCAGATAGTAGTCTAGATAGTGAATTATCTACTAGTTATAGATCTCTATGGACCGCCGCTGACCCGGCTAATGTATGTACTGCACCGAGCACGTTATATCTAGATGATATTGCTACAGATATAACTAATGCAACTCCTGGGTCTACCCATACTCTGCGATGGACCGCAGGCACTGGAGCGTCTATAAGTGGTTATGCCGTGTATTATAAAGACACTGGTGATACTTATTATAATTATCTTGGGCAGACAACATCACTATCTATGACGGTGTCTGCGCCAGACGCTTATTCAACTACCAGGTCTTTTTGCGTATCAACGCTGAGCTCAATCCTTGGCGCGAGTAGTGACTATTCATCTGCACGTTCTATAACAACCAGGGCAGAGACAGTTAATTACGGTGTGTCTTATTACGACGGCACACAATGGTTATATCCTACACCGTGGTATTACAATGGTACTGGATGGGTGCGTCCTACGATGTGGTATTATGACGGAAGCACCTGGCTTCCGATTCCGCCACTTCCAAAGTGTTCTTATACTGTTGAGGCGGTTAGCGGCGCGACATATGGATTTGCTCTGAATAGCGACGGGTATTACGAGAGCACAAATGCTGGCGTTGATGGTTCTTATTCGCTGTGCAAGGTTAATATCGTTGTAGACGGAGTAAGTAATATGTATGTTGATTGCATTAACTACGGTGAAAGTAGTTTCGACTATGGCATATTGTCCAATGTTGACACCACGTTGGAATTGAGCAACGCCGCAGATAGCACGAACGTGAAACAATCGTTTTCTGGCATGCAAAGCGCAGATGTACAAACCGTAGATTATGGCGTGCTTACTGCTGGTGAACATTATATTTATATTAAGTATAGAAAAGATGACTCTGTAAACAGCAACAACGACTCGTTGCAGTTTAAGGTGCGATTTGTGTAAGTGGGTAAACCTACAACTTTGGAGGAGTTTTATTTGTTGTAGGGGATGGTCCAAGTTTGGGCTGTCCCCTACTTTTTTATTGGTAAAAAGGGAGTGAGATTTATGCGAGTATTGTCATTCGACCAATCGACTCGCGTTAGTGGTTGGAGTTTATTTGAAAATGGCGAATATATTGATTCCGGTTTAGTTGATATGAATAAAAGTAAACTGGAGACTGATGCTCGTTCATTCGAGATGGCCAAGACGCTATGGAAGGTTATTAAAAAATATCAACCCGAACATTTGGTAATAGAGGATGTACAGCAACAGTCAAATGCAAAAACCATGATTGTGCTTGCAAGATTGGCTGGTATGATTATTGGTTATGCTGAAGCGCATCATGTTAAGGTTCATATTTTACAACCATCAAAATGGCGTGCGGCTCTAAAGTATGCTCAAGGCTCTAAGGTAAAACGAGGAGAATTGAAAAAGCAAAGTTTAGACTATGTAAAAGAAAATCTTGGGTTGGATTTACCAGAAGATCAGGCGGAAGCTGTTTGTCAGGGTATTGCGGCCCATAAGATTTTGGAATTTGAATAAGATACCGCAAGGTTTTATATAGAGAATTTAGACAAAAAGGAGAAAAGATTATGAATACGAAAAATTTAGTTGAACTAATGAGTAAGAACAAGGCAAAGCTACTAAAGGCAGAACAGATTCAGGCGTTTTTGAAGAGAGAGCTAGAGGTTAAGGAATATCTCGGTATTAAGTACAAGAAGGCGCTTGTTAACGATATTGTGAACGAGTGTATTTTGTACGACGACGGTGTGTTTAAGTTTGATGATATTGAGAAGTATATTGTGTTTACCATGAGAACTATTGCGGCGTATACAAATCTGGAATTGTCTGAGGATATTGAGGAAGACTATGATTTGCTGTGCGAGGCTAAGTTGTTGGAGAGTGTTATTAACACCTTTAAGAAGGAATATGACGATGTGAATGTATTACTACAGATGAAGTGTGACTACATTCTGAACGGCAATACTATTGAGGCGCAGCTCGGCAGATTCCTAGATGGCCTTTCGGAAAAGCTGGATGTTGTTTTACATGCGTTGGCTGATAAGATGGGAAATTTTGATCTGAGCAATTTACCAATCGATGCAGAGAGTCTGAAAAAGTTAATGAGTTTTATGAACGTGAAAAAGTAATAACTAAGGAGTGAATTTTGTGGCTGGTCAAAGTATTGATGCTGCTTTTGCTGCAATTCTTCAAGACTGCCAAGCTATTGCAGTGGAGGCGGTCAAGAATGCAGCCAAAAAAGCACATAATGACATTATGCAAGAAGCAAAGACTTATTTGCAACATTACTACGATAATTATACTCCAAAACAGTATAAGCGTACATATTATTTAAAGAATGCAATAAAGCCAATATTTGAAGATGGAACAAATTCTAGCAATATTTCTATTGAAGTGGGTGTTGAATACGACTCTGGCGGTTTGAGTGGACACTATAAAAGTAATTCTCGTTTTCATCAATCCGGAGACACTTGGAAAGTCGTTACTGATCATTCACATGTTACGGGAGACAACGGTATTCCAGAGCCTGAATGGATTTTGGAGAACTTTTTGAACGGTCAGCATGGTGGTTATCAGCAAGACTTTAACTCAACAAGTACTTTGATGCTAGAGTTTTTTGAGAATGAATTACCTAATAGAATTGAACAATATGTTAAAGATAGCTTGTGGGATGCTATAACTAGTAGATTGTAATGGTGGTGAAAAATTATGGCGAAAGATATTAAGAAGAAATTTACGATTACTCTGGATATCGGCACTGGTGATGCAGAGAAACAATTGAAAAGCACTGCCGAAAATATCAAACAAACATTAAAATCACTTTCTGATGGCAGTAATAGTTTGCAGCATTTTAATGAGCTTTCTGATATGCTTGTTCAGATTGATGCTCAAATGGCTAATTTAAAGGCAACCTATGGCGATGGATTTGAGGGGTTGTTTAATAAAATTAGCGCGTCAGTTAAAAACGATTTCCAGAGTATTTTTGATTTTGCGCATAAGAAATTGGCAGAGTTTAATGCTGATATTCAGGCAGATAAAACTCATTTGGATTCGTTAAATGCCATGATGACAGAATATAAGAAGGCAAGCAAAGTTGGCGAGCAGGCTTTTAATTTAGATAAAATAACAGGATTTAAAGGAACAAAAAAAGAAGTACAAGAACTTTATGCCGTATTTGATCAGCTTGCAGAAGCTAAAAAGAAATTTGAATCCTCCGGCGATTTTACCAGTGAAGCGTATATTAAAAATTACATTCAATTAATGAAAACCGCTGCAGGACTTATTAACGCTGATAAACTATCTGAAAATGAGGGTAAAGACTTTGGTATTGATGTTGATGCACTTTCTAATAAAGCAGAGAAAGCTAAAGGTATTCTAAAAGAAATGTTTGGAAGTGCATCTACTAATCCGGCTTCTCATCTTAACGTATGGATGCAGCTGGACGGTTCTATTAAGGCTTCCATGAGTTCATTGAATAGCTGGGCAGAAGCATTAGCAGAAGTAATGAGTGATAGTATTAAAGCTGCTCTTAACGGCGATAACTTAGTCACTCAAAATAAAAAGTCTGCAGAATCTTATAATCAGCTTACTGCTAAGGTTAATGAGTATCTTGGTGTACAAAAACAATTGCAAACTCTTGAAAAGGGATCACAAGCACGTAAAGATGCGTTGAAGCGAGCCGGTGAAATTCAGGCTCATATTGTGTCTATGAAAGAGCTAGACAATGATCAAGAAGAGAACGTCTATGACATTTTTGAAGGAATGAACTCTGGCGCAGTAAGTTCTGCAGATGCTATTTCTAAACTTTGTGGAATTTTACAAATTGATATACCTGGCGGCTTTACAGACGCTGCACAATCTGCTTCTGCTGGATTTAATACCATAACAAAGGGCGCAGAAAATGCTAGCAAGTCAATACAAAAAGTAATGTATCATCTTGGTAACTTATTAAATGGTAAGGGTTCTGCAAGAGATACGTTCGGAGATATGCCATATAATTTAACAGAGGCCGCACAGGGATCTGGCAAATTTGAGAAATATGGATATGGCGTGCTTGGAGGAGGATTGTTTGGTGTTAACGATCCTTCTACAATTAATCCAGATCAGGTTGTTGGCACGAAGTTTATACAGAGTATTGATTTGAGTAAATACAATATGTATCTTGCTGATACTGAGGAACGAGCTGCGTCCCTAATGGATTTCCTGAGCAAGCTACAAAAGTATGCTTTGAAAGGTGCAGAACCAAATTATACAGGATTTGACGAACAATTACAGGGCATTAATGTTGATACCTTATATGATCAATTTAAGGTTGTTTTTGCTGAATCAGATTTGACTAAAGAGAAGTTTAATGGCTTTATTTCAGAAATGATAAACTTGCTTAATAAGGCTGGTTTAAAGTTTGATGCGTCAACTAATGAACTTGACTTTACATCTCTTGGTGATTTAGGAAAATCGGATAATATATCTACAAGATTCTTAAAAATGTTGGGTTATCAAGGAGTAAATGTTGGCGGCACATCATTTGACGGATTCGGCCAAGGCAGTGTTTTATTTGATTTTAACCAATCTGATATTGTAGGATACTTTAGTAAAGCAGAGCAAGCAATTGCAGACTTTCAAAATAGGTTAAACAATGGCTCCTGGGATGGCAGCAACGAGCAGTTACAGCAAATAGCAAAAAATATAGATGCTATTGTTAATAGTGCAATAGCAAAAAAGGAAGGTTTAACTTCTAAAAGTCAAATTGCTGCTCTGGATCAAACAATAAATAAACTGTCAGATGTTAGGATAAATATTGCAAAGATATTATCTGGTAATTCTTCGCTTCAGCAAATAACAAATGACTCGGCTCAAGCAAGTATGACGGAACAAATTGATGCGGCAAAGACTAAAATGCAAGAATTCTTAAGCTTAGCTAAAACATATACTGGAATGGAATATGTTTCTGAAAATGATGTGAATTCAGGTATTCAGAAACTGCAAGAAATGAGAACTGAGCTTGTTGCGTTGGCGGAGCAGGGTGAGTTAACATCTAAAGATCTTCAGGCTATTAATGATGCTTTTGATATTGCTGAAGTGCATTTAACTTCTATGGATCATGAGTCACATCGTAGCGGTGGTATGTTTAGTTATACTTATGAATATGAACTTGCTGCGGCTGAAAAAGAAAATGCTAGGTTGAGGGCTGCGCTAGACCATTCTGTTAGCAATGATGTATATGATGATTTGGAAGAACGTGCAGAGCAACTTAAGAAAGAAAATGGACTATTAGAAGAAAAACTTGAATTACTCACAGAGATTTCAAACCAATACGGCATGTCTATTACTCAAAAAGACAGAGATCGTTATGAAGCACTAGTTGATAAAGAAATGGATGTTGGTTTAACCGAGAAGGAAGAAGATCGTCAGTTTACGCTTGGTGAGAAAATTGAAGAAGCAGATTCTGCAATGGAAGAACTAGGCGAAACTTATGACAAAATTATTCTTAAGTTGGCAAACGGCAAAAAGGTAGAAATACTTCCTGATGATAAGGGTCTGCGTGCGCTTGATAAGATTGCAAATGAATATTATGAAGGCGAATATAACGGCCAAGAGATTCAGGATGTTATCTTTGTTCGTCAGAAAGAGCAAGAAGTAATTGCTCAGACCAATCAACAGTTAGAAGAGCAAGTACAAACACAGCAGCAAATTGAAGTCGAATCAAAAAAAGCAGCAGATGTAGTCAAACACTTTAATGAAGTTGTTGGTGAAATTACAGGCAATGGTATAGAGAGTTCAGATTCTGCAAATTATTATGATGGCAAGTTGGACGCAATATATGATCAAATTGAAGCTTTACATGAGCTTGGTGTTGTGTCAGACGAGGTCATGGAAGAAGTTGAATCTAATTATAAAGAGGCACATGAATATATTGACGACGCAAATAGAAGTCAAAATCTACTAAACGAACTTTCTTCGTTAAACAACAAGGCGACTTTGACTGAAGATGCGGCTGAGTTGGCGTCAATTGTTGAAGAACGAAAAAAATTAATTGATTTTGCAGAAGAGCAAGGATATTTCGACAACGATGTGCTGGAGACTCAAAGGGCTATTACTGCAGAAATTGAAAAACAATTACAAATTAAGAAACAAATCGCTCAAGTCGAGAAAGCATATGAGGATGTTTTCGATGTTCTACACAATATAGGAACTAAATGGAAAGATTTAGACACTGTAGATAGTGCCATTGGTTCTATGCCATTAAGTGATATAGACGCTTATATACAAGAATTAGAACGTTTGATCAAACTAATAAAGTCTGTTGATCCGAATTTCCAACATGGTGATAAAGACGAGTATGACGGTGCGGTTAAAACGCTTGAAAAAATGCAGGCGTTATCCGCTCGCACTAAGCTAACAGATGAATTTAAGAATACAATAAATCAATTCGAACAGCTCGGTAAATTCCAGTGGAGCGACGAATTAACTAACGGATATTTGAAAATATTAAATGATATTCGCAATGGTACATATAAAACTATTGGTCAGTGTGTAGCTAAGTTTAACGAGCTCTCTGCTGCCGCAGCAGAACCTCCGCTGATGGATACCACAACAGCGTTCAAAGAGTTAGTTAATTATATTTCTAAATCTAGTTCTTCGCCATCTTATTTCTTTGACACGATGGAAGGAAGCGCATTAAAGGCTAATGATGCATTAAAGCAAATCTTTAAGTCGTTAAATTTAATTGGCCAGGATGGTAAGGTTAATCTATCTTCTCTGAAATCTGGCTTTACTAATCTTGGTGGTTTCGTGTCAGACCAATATACGATGATTGCGAGAAAAGGTCATTATATTGGTAAGATACAGAGCATCCAACCAAAGCTACAACAGGCGCAACAGGAAGGAGCACAAATTGGTGCGATCTTTGATATCATCGAAGATAAAGCAAAGGGCATAATCTATGAAATTCAAAATACTGTTCCTGGTAAGTCTGTTTTGGGTCACCATTCTGGTAAGACCAATATGGATGTACTTAATGCTTCTGCGGCGCATATTGATGGTCTGGTTAACACTTTACAGATTTTAGCTAAAAATGGCCTATTTGTTGACTGGGGCGGAGACAACGTTCTATATGATCCTCAAAAGGGATTCTCCATTATCGACATGGGCGATAAGGGCGATAAACATTTTACCGTTAGTGGTAAAAACACGATACAAGAAAATCTTGACAGAATGGTCTCGGAGATGCTTAAGTTTGCTTCAGTAGACATGAGAGACGTCATTAAGTCTACTTTTGCAGATAAATTATATGCTAGTGCCAACAAGATTGATTCTAGTGTTGTCAACCCATATGCACCAAAGCAACAAAAGGCTGCGCAAGTTGCAAGTGCACAAGTTACTGCCGCAGTTAAGTCTGAATCTGATGCACATGATCAGAATACGGAATCTATCAATGCAGAAAATGATGCTCTAAAGGCTCAGATTGAGTTGAAGAAGCAAGCCCAATCCATGAAATGGGAGGCATTCGCAACAGACGATTCGTTGTCTGCACTAAAACAATCTGCTGGTTTCCAAACACTCGGTCAGTTAGAAGCGTTCTGGAAGAAGTCGAATTATGAAAAGAATATTAACTTCCATGAAATAACCGAGGCAGAAGCAAAACAAATTTTCAAAGACAAGCTATCCAAAGGACTAGCATCTAGCTGGTATGGTAGTGCAGATTTTAGTGCCAAGAGCAAACTAGAAAATGAAATTCTTGCAGATGATGAAATTCGTAATGCTGCGTTGAGTTATTTGTATCATCTATACAAGAAGATGCCAGTATCTCAACAAGACCCCGCTATTACAGATTTCCAGAAGTTCTTAAACACGGAATTTACCGTGTATCGCGGAGATAAGGCTCCATTGATTTACGACGATCAATCAAAACTGAGCTTTAGCTTTAAGAAGAGTACGGCGGAAGGATTTAACTCTCAAGTTGGTACGGCAAAAATTAAGCCTAAGGATACGATTGGTAATGCTGGTTCTGGTTTCTATTCCGAAGTAGAAACGTTTATCGACAGCTATGAGACATCTTGGTATCAAAAGAATCGAGAGGCGTTCGAGGATTTCTACAATCAACAGACAAAGGAAATGCAAAAAGAAATCGATGCCGGTTTAGTAAACTTTGAGAAAAAGAGAGTTTCGGATATTATTGGCGACGATTTGTCCACATTAACGCATAAAGCTCTTAATTCGTCATATTGGAAGCATAACGTGGCAGACGATCTGAACAAGGGCATTGTTCCCAGTCAGATCACTGTACCAACGGATGGTTCTGATTATGCTCAGTTTGCAGATGCATATAACGGGTTGTCTGACACAATGAAGAGATTCGTCATGTTCTTTGCGAGCATGGATGAGTTAAGCGCGTCTTTGCCAAAGCAGTTTTCTATTACAACCAATGATGCTTACGGCTTTAAGTATGGCAAAGCAGCTGTTGGTGATGGTGCAAAGTTATTTAATGCAATTCTCAATGATCCAGAAGGTCGCAGTCAACATATTGCTAAGTTAACTGGCGAACAAGCGTTTAATCTTATGGGTCAAACACCCACCGATATTAACGCTGAGGCAGACGCTCGTGAGCGAAATGCTAAGGCTATTAGGGCAGAAGCTCAAGCTACGCAAACCTTAAAGGCAGCACAAGATACATACGATCAGGTAATGTACGATCTATGGGATTCAGTTTTTGACTCAGACGGAAGAAAAAAATCTGACCTATCTAAGGTATGGTCTTTTTTACATGACGTACAGCACACAGATCAAAGTATAGTCGATCAGGGTCTATATACTCAAAAGTCTACCGGTGATTCTGTTCAGGCAACAGACCTGTTTCAACTTGTTGTTGACATTGAGCATAAATACAATGAAAACTTAGATAACATTAAAGATTATCTGAAACAGGTTTATGCTGGCATTGATTTTAGTAATGTCATTCCTCAGCAAGCATCATCAGGTACGCATGCAGATTTCCAGTCTACTAAGCTACAGGCATATGAAACTGCTAAGAATGCTTATAAATCTGGCAATCAGAAAAAGTACTTTAAGATTCTTGGTATGTTGAATCATCTTGATGATATTGACGTTGCTAGACCTGCAGATATTGCTAACGCTGAATATGAGTTTAATGACTCGGGCAGATATTATAACATTTCTCATTTAGTAGAGATGGTTAATCGTCTTGAGACTGTATACCATGAAAATTTTGATTATGTGTATGATTATCTAAAGCAAGTTTATGGTGAAGCGACAATAGATAATGCACTGGCAAATATTTCTGGTGATGGTGCTAGTAGACCTGCCGCGCCGAAGTATACAACTTTGGACTATGAAAATGTTTATTCTGCGGCGCCAGTAGATATGCAAGCAGCAATTGATGATTTGGCCGTATTCCAGCAGCGTTATGAGCAATTGTATGCGTTAACCAATACTCAACCTATTGAATTTATGTTCCCAGGCAAACCGACTTTGAACGAAGTTAAAGAAGTTATTACTGTATTTGATGAGTTTAAGGCCAAACAGCGGGAAATTTTTCAATTACAATTAATAGATTATGAGGGCAACAAAGAGAAGATTCAAGAGCTACAAGCTGAAGCTATTGGCTTACAGAATAAATTGCTTAACGCGTCTCTTGGCGATGATGCAGATATAGCAGAATATAAGCTAACTTATGGATTTACTGACGACCAAGACGCTGATAGATTTAAAAAGCTTGTCGACATGACTGAAAGTGTGCATACAGTTATGAATGACTTAACTCGTATTGGCGAGTACAAAACGAGTTTGATCCCGCAAGAAATGCAAGATATGCTGGATTCTGATAGCGGTGACGCGATTGAAAGATTTATGGCACAGCATGCACAACAGGCAAAAGCAGCGCAGGCTGCAGCACAACAAGCTAATGCTAGCGCAGATGCTACTGAACGTCAGCTACAAGCTAAGAAGGCAGTTACGGCGGAGGATCAAAAGCAGGCGGCTCTAACTGATAAACAAGATACACAAACTGCAATGGATGTAGCTCAAACACAGGATGTTCAGGCCGAAACAACTGCATTGAATGAACTGCTGTTAAAGATTAATGCTGTCGAACAAGCTGTTAAAGCTAAGACTGCTGCATTTGAAGCAGAGGGTGTTGCAGTTGAGGAAACTGTTAATAAGGAGATCTCTGCTTTAACTCAACTTAAAACGCTATTAGATAATATTCAAAACGCATTGCAGGTTGTATTTGCGTCTAATAATTACAGCTTGGGCGATATTAATGCCACACAAGACAAGACGAGCAACAATACGCTACCGAATATTCTACAAGGCATTAAGTCTACACTGGAACAAATTTATGGAGTTTTAAGTAAATCTACTGGTGTTGAAGCTGATAATAAAAATTCAGCGAAGGTTAAGGAACCTGTTGTTGATAATAATGTTGTAGACTCTGATTCATATAAATTATTGGCTAGTAAAATTCCAGAAGACGTTTCAACTGAGACAACTTTGTCTGCTATTAAGGGTTCTGTGGACCAGCTTGCTAAAAAGTCAAGTGGAGACGAGAAGTCTGGAGAAAAGAATCTAGACCAACTTGTTGCATCTTTGCTGGTTGCAACTACTGAACTTAAGAGTGTTGCAAATGGTATTGTGCAGCAGCAAAAAGCGTCGAAGAGCGATACTAGCGTTGCCAATGCAAGAATTGCAGATAAAGATTCTTATGCACAAATTAGAGACGTTGCGTTGAATTCTCTCGGAGACAAAGCGCTTGAAAGCGAAGTTACCGAAATGAAAGCACTTGCCAACGGTGTTGTCAAGGTTACTGGTTGGCTCAAGGTTGCAGAAGATGCCTGGGAAGGTTTCACGGTTCAAATAAACGAAGCTAATGAAGCTTCAAAACTTGCTTTCTCTACAAACTCTAAGGCCGCTAAACAGGCTGCGGCGCAAGCAAAGAAGCTTAAGGAATCTGGCGACGATGAAGATGATCTTAACATAAAGAAGTATAATCCAAAGGAAACCAAGGCTCTTGCGCAGGAGAAGATAGCAAAGTATACTGCCGAAGGAAAGGTTGCAACCGTTCAGTTTAAGGATAGTGGAAGATATACCATTTCTACATTAGAGAAAATTGGTGGTCTGACTAAGCAGGTGTTCCAGACATTTGACGAAAATGACCAAATGATTGAGCGTACAACTGCAACTATGTCTAATGCGACTTTGATGAAACTGCAGGAATTACAACAAATTGCCAAGTTTGGATTTGATAATGGTTTTGTCAAAGAAGACAATGAAATTTACAAGAGCTTCAAACAAGCTTCTGATGCGCTTGAAATGATGAATCAAGCTTATCGTCAAACAGATCAATTATCTAATGATCAAATTAACAATTGGAATTTGCAAATAGAAGCGGTTATAGCGCTCGGTAAGCAAGTTCAAAAGTTAGTTGCACAGACTAAGAATCCTGCGATCAACATGAAGGCCAATAAAAAAGCGTATGGTGCAACTCCTGTTGTTAATGCTCAGGCCAAGTTTAATACTTTGGAGTCTCGTGCAAAACCGTACGCTGATAGTGGTTGGTCTGATATATCGAGTGCTTACCAACAATATGCTACAGCGCTAAAGAATTTAATTAATCTGCAAAATCAATTCCAGAATGGCAAAGAACCAACGGATGCACAAAAGGCACAATTTGTTCAATTAAAAGATGCGTGTAGTGCGGCCCATAAGGAGCTCAAAAAACTCGTTGACACGGCAGATAAGTTTAATGCCGCTACAGAGGGTAATACACGCAAGGATATTCTGGGTGATGTCAATGTTAATGATCGTAATAGTAGAGCTGAAGCACTAAAGTCTTATGTACAAGAAGTATATGGTGCACAAGCGGTAGTTGGTAAGTTTAATGGCGATATGACTGAATTGCAGTTTACCATTAAAAATACCGATGGTACGATTACAAATATGACTGCGGCTTTCAACTCCGCAAAAACGCAAATTGGTGCTTTACATGGAGAGACTAAGAAAGCGACTACTATCTTTGATGAGCTTGGATTAAAGTTCAAGGAACTCTGGAGATATGCTGCAGCTAGACTTGGCGTTGATGAACTTATTCAAGCAGTTCGTAAAGGTGTTGAGTATGTCAGAGAAATTGACAATGCTTTGACAGATTTAAAGAAAGTTACAAATGAAACAGATGCAACGTATGCTCAATTCTTGCAGACGATGTCTAAGACTGCTGGTACTGTTGGTAGTACGGTTGCAGACTTGACAACGATGGCTGCAGAATGGGGACGTTTGGGCTATTCACTTCAAGAGGCCGGTATGCTCGCAGAGAGCACGGCAATTTTGCTGAACGTATCTGAGTTCGATGACGCGACAACAGCGTCCGAAGCGCTAATCTCAACGATGCAAGCGTTTGGATATGCTGCGGATGAGAGTCAACATGTAGTTGACATTTTGAATGAGGTAAAAGTTACTTGCCTCCTTGTATAGTAATATACAGTGAAAAAGTTGGCTTCTATCGGGGAAACCCTGGAGACAGGCAATCCCGAGGATAAGACTTGACAAATTTAATTTTTATGGTATAATATATATGCTAATTTACAATACAAAATTAATGTCAAGAATCCGTAACGAGTAAGTGTTATGTACAGTAATGTACGTTTCCACGCCAACCACCCTACTTTTAAGGGTGAAGATATACTCTGATCTGCAAATATAATCTAGAAATGAAATTGCAGAGATTGGCAGAAATGACCAATCCTTTTGTATTTTGTAATACAAATGTAACAAATTTTGAGGTAACAATTACGCAGTATCTTCAGACGGAATTGCGACAGCATTACAAGATTCCGCTAGCGCACTTATGGAGGCCGGGAACTCGTTGGAACAGGCCACTGCGTTAGTTGCAGCAGCAAATAAGGTGGTAAATTTGTGCCACGTCATTATAGTAATATAGTGACTAGTAGATAACTATATAAGTCAAAAGGTGTGGCTCACCAGAGACTTAGGAAAGATTAATAAAATAATTATGCATATATAAAATAATACATGGTGATAAAATGAAATTAGAGAAGATTTGTTTGTATTGTGGCAAACAATATTTTATTCCACAAAATCAATTTGAGCGAAGTAAATTTTGTTCCGATGAATGTTTTCGCAAAAATAAAAATACACAGCTTGATTATTGCTGTGATTATTGTGGGAAGAAAATAAAGGTCCAAAAGGGTAAATATGAAAAGGCGTTAAATGAGAACAGACATTTATTTTGTAGTAAAGCATGCGCTAATAATGCACAAAAGCCGGTATGGAATGACATTGTTACTTTATTTGATCAGCGAGGTTATATATTATTGGCTAATGAGTATATTAATGCTAAAAGTAAATTGGAATATATTTGCCCAGAACATCAAGAGTATGGTCCTCAATATATTACATATAACAATTTAAAACAAGGCTTTGGGTGTAAATACTGTGGTATAGAAAGAACGACAAATAGCAGAAGGCTGCCGTTTGATAAGGTTAAAGAAATTTTTGCAAAGCATGATATGATTTTGTTGGATCAAGAGTATAAGAACTCTAATACTCCAATGAAATATATTTGCAAACATCATGTGGAGTTTGGTGTGCAATATATGGCCTTGTCAAATGCATGGAAACAGCATTGTCCTCATTGTAATACAATTAAAGGCGAAGATAAAATTTCACAGTATTTACTTGATCATAATATACAATTCGTTTCTCATAAAACATATGACGACCTTCGAGGTATTGGCGGAGGCAAATTATCATATGATTTTTATTTGCCGGACTTTAATTCGTTAATAGAATACCAAGGAGAGCAGCACGAACGTCCAGTTGATGTTTTTGGCGGTGTCAAGCAGTTTCAAGTTCAGCAAGAGCATGATTTAAGAAAAAGGGAATATGCCAAAGAACATAATATTGAATTGCTTGAAATTTGGTATTATGATTTTCAAAATTTGGAGAAAATATTAGAGAATAAATTTTTATTAGTTGCATAATTATTTTATTTTTATCCTCAGAGACTGCAGGGTATATATGGTAACATATGTACTGAAGTTATCTATCCTACTCTTCTATTATATAGAGACAAGAGGATATAATATACAGTCCGCACTCACGCGATAAGCCAAAGTATATGAAACGTGAGAGGTAGCCAGAAATGACTATCCGCCATTATATTATATAATGGTCAGTAGGTGGTTGCACCGAAAGTAACAGAAGTGACAAGATCCTTCCTCCGTAGGCAGCGCCCTACGTACAATTTCACTACGTCTTCGTGGTACTTCAGTTGAAATTCTCGAAGAAATGGGCGAGGAAACTGAGGGAGTAGTAGAAAGTACAAGTAAACTCCAGGAAAAACTAAAAGCATTAACTGGTGTCGATATCTTAACAGACACCGGTACATATAAAGACACATACACGATACTAAGAGAAATCGGCGAAGTATGGGAAGATCTAGACCCCATGGATCAGGCCGCTGCGCTTGAACTTATGGCGGGTAAGAATCGTGCTAACACTCTTGCTGCAATTCTCAACAACATGGAAGACCTTAAGGGTGCATATCGGGATGCTCTAGGTGCTGAAGGTTCAGCTATGCGTGAAAATGCGGCTTACCTAGACTCTATCCAGGGTCGTATTGACCTCTTTAACAACGCGCTGCAAACCATGTGGATGAACTTGCTAAATAGCGACGCCATCAAATGGTTTGTTGATTTGGGAACGTCGCTTATTAAGGCGGCCGATAAAGTAGGAATCTTAAATGTTGCAGTTGCCGGAGTCGTTACATATTTTACAGCAATTAAAAAGCACAACCCCGTAACAATGTTTAAAGACCTTATTGCGGCTATGCAAAATTACAATCAAATAGTCAAACAAATACAATCAATTGGATCTATAATTGGTCCAGTGAAAAATATGTCATGGGATCAATTCAATGCTGGTCCAGTTAATGCATATGCGGCAGCAGTAAGTAATTTAACTGCAAAGCAACAGGCCGCAACTTTGGCTGCATCTGGGTTGAACTCGGAACAAATTGCTTCAGTGCTTGCGGCAAATGGTTTAAGCTCGGCTAATATTAAGCTTGCGATGTCGGAAGCAGGCGTTGCTCAAGCAAAAACACAAACTGCCGCTGCGACAGGGCTGCAAATTGCGGCTGCGATGAAACAACAAGGTGTGGCACTGAGCCAAAAGGCTACAAACTTCTTGCTTGCACATAGCACAGAAGAAGTGACAAAAAAAATGTTGGCTAAAGCCGTTGTTGCTGGCCAAATAACCCATCAAGAAGCAGTGCTTATTATGAAGTCGATGGGTGTTGTTGCGGCTAATACTGCACAAGCATTTTCGTGGAAAGCATTAGGCACAGCTATTAGCGCCGCATTTAAGTCCAATCCAATAGGCATGTTAATCAGTATTGCAAGTGCTGTTACCGCAATTGTCATTCCAGCTCTTGATGCTTTAATTGATTCAACAGAAGAAGTAAAACAAAAAGCAGAAGATGCGTTGACTGAATATTCGAATAGCCAATCCGAATTAAAGAAGACTAAATCTACTATGGATGCATTATCGGATGATTATGCTAAACTTGCATCTGGCGTTGATGAATTTGGTAATAATATAAGTTTATCTACTTCACAATATGAGCGCTATAATGAAATTGTTAACCAAATTGCTGATATGTTCCCACAGATGGTAAAGGGATATACCGCTGAAGGTAATGCTATTATAAAGAATAAGGGTAACGTCGAAGCATTAACTGCAGCATATGAATCTTTACAGTCGGTTGCAAGCAACACACTGTTAGCTAGCGCCGATGATATTATGCAAAATTATAAAAATACCTTTGAGAATAAATGGTATGAAGATGGTCCATCAACCGATTCAAATAAGATTAAAGCATCTAGAGAATTATCAAAGATGCTTAATAATCAAGATACTTACAAATTTGGAGCATATTTTAATAACAGCAAAAATGACGGCATAATTACCACAATGGTGAATCTGTTGGAGGATGCAGGTATCGAAGAAAAGTCGTTCACTGAAAGCAGTGAAGATTATGTTAAGCGTGCCCTGACAGAGTTCCCTGGAATTGTGCAAAGCATCATTAATACATGGGAATCTACCGCAAATGCTGCCGTTTCAAATGTGAAACCACTAATAAGCGCCTATTTGGATACGAGTGTTGGTTATGCCGGATTAAATGATCAACAAAAGCAAGTCATTGATTCTATGGTTGCGTCTTTGGACGAAGAATTCTTTAATGCATTTGATGGTGACGCTTCTAAATTATATACGGCTCTTGAATCAATGATCCAGAATTTAAAAACATCTGGGCTTGATGATGAATATAATTTAATGCTGAACGTTAAGACATCATTTAATAATGATGAACTTACCGTTAAAGAATATCAAGATGAGGTTAACACTTTTAAAACAAAACTTGATAATCTTGTTTCCGATGGTATTTTGAGTGAAACTGATGCGAAGTACATTAAACTATCAATTGGTATTGACGATGATGGAGTTACTAAAGAATTAGATTCTATGGTAGCTTATGCTCAAAAAATTGTCGATGAAGAAAGTAAAGATAAGATACTAACATTAACTTATTCTGACTTACAAATTATTAATAGCAGTGATTTTAAAGTTCCAGAAGGTACATTATTATCATGGACAGAATTGAAAGAAAAAATAGCTGCCATTAAGGCAATGGATCCTGATATTAATGTTATTCAGACGTATACCGATTTATCGGGAAAAATGTCTAGCTATAATGACATCTTAGTTCAAACCAGTGAAATAACAGCCAATAATCTTGAGGTTACTCAAGAGTATAAAGATTCTTTGCTTGAACTTGGTATTAGTTCGCAAGATCTTGCGAAATGTTTCGATGATGAGAATAAGCTCGTTGTAACAAACGCAAAGCTTCTTAATACTCTTGTTAAAAATGCAAAGGGTAATATTCTCGCAAACACAAAACTTGCTAAATCTCAGGCTCGCCTCCAATACTATGAACTTTACAAGGAAATGAAAGATCTTACTGGTGGCATGAAAATTACAGACGGCGCAACTTTAAGTTACGTCGAATCTCTGTATGCCCAAATGTCCGCACTAGAAAAGACCATCTCGCAGTATTCTCTGTTAGAAGCTAAGTTGCTTGGTGCTGCAAATGCTTATGAACAATTAGAGCAAGCACAAACACAAGATGAAGCAAACGATTATGGCAGCAAAGCAGAGGAACTTGTAACCGTTCTGACTGACGCGTTTACCACCCGTGAATTGGGTACACAAGCCGCACAGGTGGCTATTGAAGGACTTATTCCAGAGGACGTACTTGACTCCGCTAAGGAAAAAGCCAAAACCGATTTAGATGGCGCAATGCAAGACATCTATGATTACTTTGTAAACGATAAGGGTGTAATTAAAAAGCTATTTAAGTTTGAGTTTGACGACGATGGCAAAGTATCTGGCGTTGAAATGACACGTGAAAAGGTACAAAAGTTCACAGATGAATTGCTGAAGGCTGGCAATGTATTCCAGGGAGAATTTGATAAAGCTACTAAGCACTGGGATAATGTAACATTTGCTGATGGTATAGATTCTTTAGAAGATTTTGCCGACGCACTTGGAACTACCGAGGAAGTTGCGTTCGCATATTTGACCGAATTAGAGAAACTTGATATTAGTTGGCTTGCTGGCGATTATGCATCTCTACTTGATATGTTGACAAGTAACGATATTGAACGCGCCATCATGCAAAATACAAAAGATTTGGCTGATTTGGAATATCGTGCTGCTAATGGCGATTTCAATTATAAGGGTGGATACGACGATTACGTTAAGCAACGCACAGAACTTGAAAACGAAGCCTCTGCTAATGAACAGGCTGCCAGAGAATCTATTGCAAAATGGACGTCTGCAACAAAAGAGATTGAGAAGGCTCAGGCTAATGTAGATAAGCTATCTGGTGAATTAGCTAAGATGGATGGTACAGAGGCCGATTTTGACGTTAAGCAAGAAGCTTTAGAAGAAGCGGTACAGGAACTATATAAAGCACAAACGTTATTAAATGGCCTTGAAGAACCTACGGAAGTTATGCTAACTGTTGTTGGTGAAAATCTACGTGCAGAAATTAAAAACATTGAAGATCAATTAGCCGCTGAAGGTTTTACTGTTGATGCAGTGGTACAACTTGATAAAGAGTCTGGTGAATATAAAGTTGTTCAGAACAGCGAATATACCGGAAAACTTGATGCTGAAACGCTAAAAACATTAGCCTCTTTAAAGACACAAGAGCTTGAGGTAACTAATCTTTTGAGCACTGGAATTACAACAGCAGAAGGCCATTTAAGTAATATTGATTCGACGGTTCAAAGTATATTATCTGAAATTGGCAAGAGTAACTCTGGTGATGGCTCTGGCGAAGGACAAGATGAAGCCAAAGCAACAGTAAAGGCATATATTTCTGAGTACAAAGAAGTCGATGGCGGTGCATCTAGGGATAGTCTATCTATTGATAAACTAGTTGGACATCTTTCATCATATATTGATGAGACGAATGGCGACCAAATTGTAAATTCCACTATTGCAAATTTGATAGGTACACTAACTGAATATAGAGACGCTACTGGTAATAAAGAAATTACTAACTCAACACTCAATAATTTGCTCGGTATGGTTACATCTTATATGGATGCGACTGGCGGTGCAGAGATAAAGAACTCTACATTAAAGGCACTGACTGGTGTTGTAATAGCATATGAAGATGCTACTGGTGGGGCAGAAATTACAAATGCTACATTTAAAAATCTTACCGGTATTATAACATCATATGCCGATCAGACTAACGGAGCTGAGATAACAAATTCTGCTATTAAAGCATTGGTTGGAACGGTTATTGCTTATCAAGATGCCAATGGTGGTGCTGTAATTGATAGCAAGACGCTAAATGCATTGGTTGGTGTTATTAAAACATATAAAGATATGACCGGCGGAGAGATTGATGGATCTACCATTAAAGAATTAGTTGGCATTATTACGTCATATAAAGATATGACTGGCGGTGCAGAAATCACTGGTTCTACTTTGAAAAACCTGGTTGGTATTCTTGTATCGTATAAAGAAACAAAGGGCGGTGCGCCAATTGAAAACTCTACGTTACAAGCTCTTGCTGGTGTTGTTGTAAAGTATGAAGAATCTTCAGAGGGCGTAAATTACGATGACTTAGACTCCATTAAAGCACTTGAAGCCGAAGTATCCGAATATGATGAAGCGTTAAATTGCGACAAGAGTAAGCTGTTGCAAAATTTCGTTGCAAAAATAACCGCATATGATGATAGTGAAGCTACGATGCCGTCGGCTGCCGGAACAGATTCAGAGCCTAAAGAAATTACCAAAGAGTACGAAGTTGTGGCCACAACTACAACCAAGGCGTCTGAGAAAGCTGCATCTGTGATAAGCGATTCCGCACAAAAATATGTTGCAGCCTTACAACAACTGAATGCATTTATGAATGCTGGCTTTACAGCAAGCGATTATTTAACTTCAGGTGAAGCGGCGAAGTTCGGTATTGAGGTTGACGAGGATTCGTTTATAAGTGCGATAGAGGCATATCAATATCTTGAAGAGCAACTTCAGAAACGTGAAATGCCTACTGTTCAAATAGCTAATTTTGCAACAGAACAAATCGATCAGCAAATACAGACATTGCAAACGGCTTTAAGCAGTAATAATTTTACCAATATAGACCCGATATCTCTAGGCCTTGAAGTAGATGCAAATCAAACGGAAATTAAGGCCGCTATCGAGTCCAAGCTAGCGACGTTGCAATTGAATAAAGATTTATTGTCTTTTTTTGTTAATCTTACTGTGAATGAAGAAGATCAATTGACAGTGACACAAATCTTAGAGCAATTTAACCAGTGGCCGATGAATTCAAAAGTAGTGCCGGTTTCTGCATCTGGTGTAGATGCTACCAAGAAAGGTTTGAAAGCTATTGATAGCCTGGCTGCCAAAGATGCAACTAAAACTGTGACTGTTGTTACACAGCAAAAAACTAGCGGAACGTCAACGAGTACACAGAATTCTGGTGGCAGCGGTGGTATTTGGTCTAATATTTTTGGTTGGCTAAGTGGAAAAAATGACGTCAATGGCACTGCTCACGCACAAGGAACCGCGCATAAGGGCGGTTCTTGGGGTGCACCAAAGACTGAAACTGCACTGACTGGAGAATTAGGTCCAGAGTTACGTGTTCGCGGAAATAGATGGGAATTGCTTGGCGAAAATGGCGCAGAGTTTAACGAAGTCCGCAAAGGCGACATTATCTTTAACCATAAACAAACAGAAGAACTTCTCACTAACGGCTATATCACTGGTCGTGGCAAAGCCTTTGCAGAAGGTACGGTTGGTGGTACCGCGTACTCATTAGCAATGGAGTCCGGAGTTATTGGCGGAAAAGCTGAGATAGGGTCGTCAACTCAAACCATACAAACAAGTACTGTTAAGATCGAATCTAAGGGCGATACCAATGTGCAATCAAATAAAGGAACGGTGGTTGACCAGTGGAACAGTAACGACAAACCAAGCAAAGATCTTTCTAACAAAAAAAATAATAGCGGTAGTAGCGGGAAAAAAGACGCTGAAGATGAATTCAATGAAATCTTCGATTGGATTGAAGTTCGTCTTGAAGAAATAAACGAGGATCTCAGTCTAAAAGGCGCAAAACTTGAAAATGTGGTAGGTTCAACAAAACAGAATGCCATTATCGACGATATGCTTGAGCTCAATCAAAAACTATATGACAATCTAACAGCTGGTGCATCTGAATACTACGCTTTCGCTAAGAAATTACTTGCAGACGTACCAGAAGAATATCGTAAGGCAGCACAAGACGGTTCTATTGCGATTGAAGAATTTGTCGGTGAGGCAGATGAAAAGACACTTGAAGCTATCCAGAAATATCGTGAATGGGTACAAAAGGGAGCCGATGCGACGCAACAAGCGGAAGAGGTTTTGACAGAAATTCAGAATCTTGCAAAACAAGCAATTGACAATATAGCGCAAGAATATGAAAACAAAGCATCCATACCAGGTATCAAGCTAGAACAACTCGAAGCATATAATGCACTTCTGGAAACTGACCTCGGCGCTGAATCAGAAAATATCTACAAGGCAATGATTTCCGCAAACAATAAGAGTATTGAAATACTTCAATCTCAGCGCAATAAAATGCAAGCTGAGCTTAACGCGCAGGTCGAAGCAGGAAATATCAAAAAATATTCCCAGGCCTGGTATGATGCAGTTGGTGAAATTGCTGCAGTTGACACGGAAATTATTAACTTAACTGCCGATACAGAAGATTATCAGGATGTAATAAATGAACTTCATTGGGACCATTTTGATAATTTACTGAGCCGTTTTGAGGCAATTTCTGATGAAGCTGAAAATCTCATTGATATTCTTGGTAATGAAGATCTTGTTGACAAAGATACTGCTGAATGGACCGACGAAGGTATCGCATCCCTTGGTCTATATGCACAGCAGATGGAAGTTGCGGAAATGCAAGCTAAAAAGTATAAAGAAGAAATTCAATATCTCAACAAGAATTGGAAGAAACTTGGTTATACAGAGCAAGAGTATGTTGAAAAGCTAGAAGAACTAAAAGAAGGCCAATACGATTCTATTAAGGCTTACAATGACACTAAGAAAGCAATTGTTGATTTAACCAAGGAAAGAGTCGATGCAATTAAAGAAGGTATTGAAAAAGAGATTGAGGCTTATGAGGAACTTATCAGTAAAAAGAAAGAAGAGTTGGATGCTGAAAAAGATCTATATGATTTCCAAAAGGGCGTCTCAAATCAACAAAAAGAAATTGCTGATATAGAGCGCAAACTAGCAGCACTATCTTCTGATAATTCAGCATCTGCTCGCGCAAAACGTGCTCAACTACAAGCAGAACTTCTTGAGGCACAGGCTGCATTAGAAGATACATATTATGACCGTTCTGTAAGCAATCAACAAGAAGCATTAGACAAAGAACTTGAAGCATTCCAGGATGAAAAGAACACAGAAATGGAAGCTTGGGATGAATATATCGAAGACACCGAACGAGTTGTAGCAGATGGATTGGCAACAATTCAGGCCAACACGGAAGTTGTCTACGATACCCTGCAAGCTATGGGTCAAGAATATAGTTTATCTATTGCAGATGCTCTTGTGTCTCCTTGGGAAGAAGGCAAGAGCGCAATTCAAAGCTATTCTGAAAAGTTTGGTTTGTCCATGAGCGCAACTGTTGACGAGCTCAAAAAAATTGCAGAAGAATACAAAAAGACAATGGCCGAAATTGAACAGGCCGGTAAGCAAGCTGTAAGTACCATTACACAAAACGTCAGCGGTTATCAAAGTGCGACATATAAGGAACCTCCGAAGAAGGAAGAAACACCTGCGACTCCGACGCCACCAGCACAGCAAGAACAAAATATAACATTGCCGAAAAAGGGTAGCAAGGTAAAAGTCAAAGCAGGCACAACGCATTGGGGCGCAAAGAGCAGCAATAAGAAAATGGCCTCGTTCGTTCCTGGTCGGACTTATACTGTATCTAACACTTATGGAAGCGGTTCAAGTGCACAGGTCTTATTAAGCAAAAAAGAAACAAATAAGAAGTCTGCTAATTATGGTAAAACAGTCTATATGGGCTGGATTAACATAAAAGACCTTGAAGGATATGCTAAAGGTACGACTGGCGTAAAGAACGACCAGTTTGCTTGGATAGATGAGCTGGGTGAAGAACTTGTCATTAGACCTTCAAATGGCCGCATGACATTCATGGAAAAGGGAACCGGTGTCATCCCAGCAGACCTAACTTCCAACCTCATGGAGTGGGGCGAGCTTGACCCGTCTATCATGTTAGAGCGCAATAAACCAGTTATTAATGCACCCCATATTACGAATAATAATATGGAGATTAATATGGATATTGCTGAGGTTGTGCATATTGATAGCGTGTCTAATGATACTATTCCTGATCTAACCAAGGCTATTGAAAAGCAATTAGATAAGTACATGAAAAACTTGAATGGCCAGATTAGAAAATATGCAAGATGATAATATTTTAGATAAAGGGAGAGCGCGTTGGCTCTCTCTTTATCTATTTTTATGTACAAAATTAATATAGAAAGGGAGTGAGAAAACATGGCTTCATATCACACGAGTTTCTCATATCACGAACAAAACAGTGCCAAAGACTATGGTTTAATAATTACAACCTTTGAGCCAGATAGTGGATTTACCGACGCGTTTTTGGCAATGGAAAATGTAAGTGATGAATATTATGACAGGACAAAAAAATATAACTACGGTAGCAAATATTCTTCGTCTGCCGAAATCAAAATCACCTTCATCAAAAGTGACGGCTCAGACATGACATTGAATGAATTTAGGACTTACGCCAAATGGTTAACTGGCGCAAGATTTGACTCATGGTTGGACATGTATGTCGGAGACACTATTATATATTCATTTTTAGGCAAGTTCCTTAACATGGAACACTATAAGTTGGATGGTAGAATTATTGGCTGTAAGCTAACATTCTCCAGCGTATCGCCGTGGGCATATTCTGCACCACAAAATTTTGAATGCGCTATTTCCCAGACATTGTATGTTGATGGTGATGGTGTGTTTAATAAAGGCGAAGAGTCCATGGACGTTTTTGACGGTGTTTTGTGTGCAAGTATAGACGAGGGAAGCTATTTTAACGTAACTGATACTGGAATAGTTTATTTAGACGCAGCATACAGAACAACAATTAATAATAAATCTGATGACTTATATACATATATTTATTTAGATATTGATTATACAAATGAAAGCGGTAACTCCCTCTATATTACCAATGAAACTTTAGGTGAAACTTCTAGTGTTACTGGTATGAGCGTTGGCGAGACAGTTTCAATTAGCGCTAAGCAGTTTATTACTTCTAGTATACCAAATAAAATTTTTGGCGATAGTTTTAACTTTGTATGGCCAAGGTTACAGCCGGGGATCAATGAATTTTTAGTCGAGGGTGGTGGCCGTGGCGTTGCCAAGTTTGTTTATAGATATCCAATGAAGGTTGGTGATTGTGCAATGGATATTAGTGTGTATGGTGGCGGTACCGGATGTGGTGATTGCGGAGAAATCCCCTCTTATGGCACTGTTAGATGGGAGGACATTGTTGGCGCTCCTACAACTCTTGGTGGTTATGGTATTACTGATGCATATACCACCGGTGAGGTTGACGCTAAAGTTGAAGACATTGATGTTGAATGGAATGATGTCACAAATACACCAACAACTATTAGTGGATATGGTATTACTGATGTGTATACTATGGATGAAGTTGACGACAAGATTGACGATATTGAAATTTCAGGCGGTGGCACTGTTGGTGGAAGCGTCAATATTGACGAAGATGAACTTAATAGTATGCTCGAGGATATTTTGGGATAATAAGTACGTCAATGCGGCGTACTTATTATTTTGATGAAAAGGAGCTCATATATGATATATATAAATTTATTAGTTAATGGGGGTGACGAAACATGAGGTTACCCTTTGACTTGCTTTCACAAAATTACGTCCGTCCGCGCCTGTATCTTTGTGAGGTAAATAAAGACATCATCTGCGAACTTGACCCAATATCCATGAGCGGATCTTTCAAATTTAATGCTTATTCAGAATTAACTTTTACAATTGGCCGTACATATACTAACATGATTACTGGTGAAACACAAATCAACCCTTTCTATGACCGTCTCGAAGCCCTGCGCTTAGTGTATCTACAGGGCTTTGGTTATTTTGAAATTCAAGACCCGGAAATTGTTAGCAATGGCATTCGTGAGGTTAAAAATATTACCGCATACAGTTTGGAATATACTTTGTCGCAAAAGTATCTTGAAGATTTCAATATTAATACAGGTGAGAATACCTCTGTCGAAGTTATTTATTCAAATGAACACGGCACACCATTGATTCCAGTATCATTATACAATGTCGGTACGCCAGGCTTAAGCCTTTTGGACTTGGCCTTAGAAAAGATTTATGGATGGAAAATTGGTCATGTAGACCCTGCTTTGCGAACAATGAGTCGTACATTTGAAATTTCTAGAGCATCTGTTTATGATTTTATTGTTCAAGATATATGCAAAGAATTTAATTGTTTTGCGGTATTTGACACAATCAATAACACAATTAGTCTTTATTCGGAAGCATTAATTACAAAGCATATAGGCGATGGTGTAACTACGACTTTTAAGGTTTCTCCTGCATATGGACGACTTAGTTCTGTGTCAATCGATAGTTATAAAACAACAAAATATACGTATTATGTAGACACAAATACAAACATTGGACACTTAACTTTTGACGAACCTCCTGCAAATGGTGCAAAAATTGAAATCACAGACGGAGATCAGACAGACTGGACAACGGACGTTTATATAACCTTCCAGAACTTAGCACAAGAAGTTAACGTGAGTTATAGTGCTGATGACATTAAAACGGTGTTAACTGTTAAAGGCGCTGATGACCTTGATATTCGTGAAGTAAATATGGGTCTACCATATATAGTGGATATTTCATATTATTATAACATTGAATGGATGGGCCAAGAGTTATTTGATGCGTATACTGAGTATTTAAAAAATACTAATGCGTATCAAGATACCTATACAAGTAATGCGGAAGAAATTTTAAAGCTTCAAAATGATATTAGCTTTGCGGAGAATCGAACGTCGCTTGGATATGGCATGGATAGCAGCGTCAATTCGGAAACGGTTGGTACATATTATGTAATCAATGGTGGTAGTTATCCAAATTATACATATAAAGAAGTGTCTCTGCCGTCAGAATATAATGCCAATACTACGTATTATAAAATAAACGGCGTTAATGTCACAGAAGAAAAGGTGCATACCTTGTACTCTGCTGTGCGAAAGTATTTTATTGCAACGCATCATCAATTTGAACCAGAAATCCAAGACATAGCAACAAGAGAAGAAACATGGGAAGAACTGTTAGAAGAATTAACAGAGTCATTTGATTTCGTCTCAAAAGAATTTGCTATCCTTAAGGCAGCACTTGCTCCAACTGCGTCTGTTGACGCGGCCACTGCTGCTGTGCGAACATTTTTAGATCTAATTTGGACCGAAATGGGATCTGCCCCGTTAAAGAAATTATTCTTGACCCCATATGAAACCATTGAATCTACTAATAAGGAAGCAGGATATGCCGACAAAGACAGTGAGTATTATTGGTTTTATTATCCTGTAACTATAATGCTTGCTTCTTTGAAAGCAGCAATTAAAGAGCGCCAGGATGAAATTAATGGGTTGAATAAACAACTTACGGAAAAGCAAGATGCAAACGCTGAAATTACCGAAAAGATATCTATATATAATAATTTTACGCCAGATCAGTTAATTCGACTGAGCTCTTTTTTGCGTGAAGATGAATATACGGATGATAATTTCGTTGAAACTAGCGCGGATACAATTGAAACTTTAATGCAAACCAAACAAGAACTTCTAGAATGCGGACGCATTGAACTATCAAAATTGTGCGAACCGAAATTGGCGTTTTCTATGGATATGGCCAATATATATGCCCTTCCTGAGTTTGAACCAATTGTTGATCAGTTTCAACTCGGTAAATTAATCAATGTAGCCATTAGAGATGACTATATAAAGAGAGCTAGATTACTTGCAGTGGATATTAACTTTGATGATTTCTCTGATTTCACATGTGAATTTGGTGAGTTAACAAATTTAAGAACACCATCTAGCATTCATGCTGACTTACTAGCAAATGCTTTGTCTGCTGGTAAAACAGTTAGTTCAAATCTTTCGTATTGGAATAAGGGCGCGGATGTAGCAACCTCTACGGACTTAAAAATCCAACAGGGATTATTGAGTGCAATTGGTGGCCTATATACGTCAGATCAAAGCGTACTAATAGATAATAATGGTATATTACTGAGGAAAGTAAATGAAAATGGTGAGTTTTCTCCATATCAAGCATGGTTAAAAAATAATACCATTCTTCTAAGCGATGATAGTTTTAAAACTTCTAGAACTGGTCTTGGAGAATTTACAATTGACGGGCAAACGTTTTATGGTATTTTAGCTGAGGCAATGTTCTCTGGTTATATTGAAGGCAGTAAAATAGTTGGTGGTACCATTAATATCGGAGACGGAACATTTGTTGTTGATGAAAAGGGCAATGTTACGATGAACGCTGCTTCAATTAAAGGCTACGCAACATCACAGGATTTATCAGGCAAAGTATCTAAAGATGCTGTTATATCTTCTATAAACCAAAGCCCTGAAAGTATTGCAATTGACGCTAATAAAATTTCATTGGCCGGTAAGAATATTGATCTCACAAGTGATAATATTACTATTGACTCTACAAACTTTAGCGTTACCAAAGATGGCAAAATTACAGCTACAAGTGGAGAAATTGCCGGATGGACAATCTATCCAGGATTATTGAGAAAAGACACAACAGTAGATGGCGTTGATTATCAAATTTACATGCAATCAACTGATGGAACTAGTACCTCAAATGCTTTTGTTGTTAGAAAAAGAAATTCTGGCGAATCAGATTGGGATTATCAGTTTAAGGTTAACTATGAGGGTAAACTCACTGCAAAAAACGCAAATATCTCAGGCACAATTACCGCACAAGATGGTTCGATAGCTGGGTTTAATATTGGCCCAGGTGGATGTTATGGTAATGCGTTGTATAAAAGAGTGCAAGGCGATGGTGCTGATTATGAGGTTGGCTTAAAGGCAACAAGTGGAGATACAGACTTGGCTTTCTATGTTAAGGAGTCGGCTGACAGTTGGGATAGTAACGACGAAACATTTTTTATTCGTAATAACGGTCATTTATATGCTAAAAAAGCAGATATTACTGGAAAAATAACTGCATCCAGTGGCAAAATAGGTAGCTGGACTATTGGCGACATGGGCAATTATACAGATAGTATTTACACTACTTATTGTGCCGCCTCGACACCTTCAAGTAGTAATCCTGAATATGCAGTGTTTATGAGAGGTAAAGGCGCTGAAACTACGCTTGCGTTTGGAGTGAAGTCTAGAACATCGTCTTCAACTTCTTGGAATGATGCAGATAATCCATTCTATGTGAGGAAAGATGGTTATGTCAAAATGGATAACGCTAATGTAACAGGTACGATCCATGCGTCAGATGGCGACATTTCTGGCAACCTATCAATAGACGGTTCGCTAACTCACACTAGAGGTGATTATACAGTTACATTAAGAGGCGTTCAGTCGGATACTGGTAAAGGTGTTTTCTACATCACCGATAATAGCTCTGGGTCTGCTGAATATCCAGTTAGAATTAATGGCGATGGTTCCGCAAGATTTACTAATGTAACTATTACTGGAAGTAGTACAATTGCATCTGCTTGTATTCCAAATCTAAACGCTACCAAAATAACAGCAGGAACACTTGATGTTGATAGAATACCAAATATATCTGCTGATAAGATTACTAGCGGAACTATTAACACTGCAGTATTGGATGCATCGGATATCATTACTACTGAAAACTTTTCCAGTAAAACATTAACCACTGGTAGTTTAACTGTCGCTAGCGGTTGTAGGTTGGGTGTTGCAAGTGAATATAACGCATTGTTATACACATCTGGCGATTATACAAATGTAAGAGCATATGGCCCAGATATTAATTATGGTATATCTTGGTATGCTTTAATAAAACAAGCCGTGCAACAATCTGCGTCAAGTAGAGATATCAAAACAGAAATTCACGATTTTGATGAAAGATATGATGAATTTTTTGACAATCTAAATCCACAACTGTATAAATACAATTTTGCTACTGTTAATGGCTATTCAATGGGTTACATTTGGGAAGAAACAAAAGAAGCATATCTGAATGCGGGACTAACCGACAATGATATGGGCGCAGTGTCAGAAACAGAATCTGTACCAGGCGGCAAAGAGCTGGACCGAACAGATTTTATAGCGCTTAATACATGGCAAATTCAAAAGCTCAAAGCAAGAGTAGAAGAATTAGAAAATAGACTTGCAACATTAGAAGCATAAGAAAGGAACGATACAAAATGAATGAGAAACTAATAAAGCCAATGTCTGTAGTAAGACAAGAACTAATTGAGCAACTAGTTGATGACATTAACAATTGTCAACTACCGCTGTTCGTAATTGAATACGTCCTACAGGATGTTCTAAAAACAGTAAAAGCTGCTGCGCAGGAACAAAACGAATTGGAAATGAAGCAATACAAACAGCAGTTAAATAAACAAACCGAAGCCAGTTCAAATAAGAATGAATAAAAGGTAAAAATATTTGAAATGGGTGATTGGATATGTTAAATTACTTAGAATACTTAAATGTACCATCAAAGGTAACTATCGCTTTGGTGGTGATCTTTTTAGGTATTCAAATTGTCGGTGAAATCTTAGAGTTCAAAGGAAAGGCTGTCCCTGAGTTTGTGAAAATTCGCAAGTATTTTCAACGTAAGAAAACAGAAAGAGAAACACTTCGTATGCTACCAGAAACGCTGCAAAATGTTCAGACGTTATTAAACAATGTTAACCAGCATTATAGCGACGATAATATTGCTTTGCGTGATCAGTGGATGAAAGATGTAAATAAAAAACTCGAAGAGCATGACAATTGGCGTATAGATTTTGATAAAAAATTAGATGCAAATACTGAGATAACGAGAGGAATTCAGATTGACAACAAGAGAACAGCAATTATTGATTTTGCAGCAAGAGTTGTTGACGAAAATGTGCCCGTAACCCATGAGCAATTCAACCGGGCATTCAAGCTATACGATGAGTACGAAGAAATTATCAAAGAACATAATATGACCAATGGCGAAATTGATGTTGCGCATCGTATTATTAAGGAATCGTATGAAAGTCATTTAAGAAATCGTACATTTATTGAGGATGTACGTGGGTATTAAAACATAAGGAGGCAGTTGATAATGGCTTATAATGTTCAACATGTAATTGATATTGCAATTAATGAAATTGGGTATCTTGAAAAAGAAACATATGACCAACTCGATGACAAGACGGCTAATGCTGGTGACGCAAACTATACCATGTATCAACGTGACTTGGCTGAAATAAATTATTTTAACAGTTCTAAAAAGGGTGTTGCCTGGTGTGCAGTATTCCTTGCGTGGTGCTTTGTACAGGCGTTTGGTAAGACTGCGGCGTTAAAACTATTGTGTCAACCACGTAGCAGCAATGCTGGTGCTGGTTGTACTTCTGCTGCAAACTATTTCAAGAAAAAGAATCAGTTCGTTACGGAGAATCCAGAGATAGGCGATGTTATTTTCTTCTATTCTAGTGATGGAACAGAAATTTCTCATATTGGACTGGTGTATAAGGTGGACAAGAAATATGTTTATACTGTTGAGGGCAATACTACTAAAAAGGGTATTGGAGTTCCTTCTAATGGTGGCGCTGTCAATAAGCAAAAGTATAAGCTGACGGCAGACAGAATCGCAGGATATGGTCGTCCTGATTATGGAGTTGCCGATGATACTCAGGATGTTGAGAGCGCTGCAGAAGAAACTACTGTAGTTGATGAAAACTTAACACCTGCCTGGGTGCAAGGAACGAAAAGCGGCGCTGTGAATTTCCGTAAAACTCCTAGTAAAAAGGCGAATAGAGTGTCTGGAATGAAGGAGATCAAAGAAGGGGAACAGGTTGGTATTAAAACTACAGACGGCACTTGGGCTGCTGTGGAATATAAGGGTTATAAAGGCTATGTAATGATGGAGTTCCTGACCTATGATAATCCTGCCACTGAGGAAGAAGAGGCCAAGCAGGAAACAGTAGAACCAGAAACCGAAGTAGAAGTAGACGATGCACCAGAAGTTGAAACTGAACAACTTACACATACCGTTGTCAAGGGCGAAACTTTGTGGGGACTATCTCGCAAATATCTTGGCGCTGGTTATAAGTACAAGCAAATTATGAAAGAAAACAACATGAAGAGTTCTATAATTTATCCTGGTATGGTATTAAAAATTCCAGAGGTATAATATTTGGGGAGTTACACGTAATGTGTAGCTCCCTTATTTTTTTCGTCCTTCATCTAATTTGTCGCGTAACACTTTATTTACCCACGAGTTCATCGTTCTGCCGTCTTTCTTTGCTGCTAGTTCAATTTGCACCTTCATGCTAATTGGCACACGTAAAGTTAAAGTATCTGTCTCTTCTTTTTTCATTTTATCCCCTCCCCTTTCATTATATCATGAACACAAATGATTGCGATAATTTAATAGGGGAAAGTATTGAATAAATTTGATGTAATTGACTATAATATAAATACCATTTTCATTTTATCATGTCACTTCCAATAAAATAAGGGGCCACCATTACGGTGACTCCTTATTTTGATTGTTGTTCTTCTTCTAATAATTTTAATACTTCCTGTAATGGCAAACGTTTCATACCTACTCGCTTAAATAATTCTTGCATTTCTAATTCTATGTATTGTTCGTACCCATTAAATAACATTGAATATAAATTATTCATTTCATTTTGCAATTGTTTGAGTTTTGCTTCCGTACGAGCAATTTTTTTTCTTGTGACACATATTTGATCATATATTGATTTTTCTTTCATCATATACCTCCTTATATTATTTAATATGATTCACCCATTTGCAAATTTTTAATAACCCCATAAATGTTACATTGAACGTACATCTATATCCCTGGATGTACCCTTCAGTGTATAAATTAAACAACATATATGCATCTTCTTTTGTGCCGCTTACATAGTTCTTGTCTCGCGCTCTTGGAGTTCTCACTATAATACCGGCGCTTTCCAGCTTATTTATGATTGGCATAAATACACTGTAATATCCTTCTTTATAACCTTGGTTTGCAACTCTCTTGTGTAAATCCCCGAAATGGAATTCTTGCATTTCAAACATTGTGTCTATAATTGCTTTTTTGTATATGTCTATTGAACCTAGGCTAATATCTATATGGCCGCTCATAACTTCATTGAGATTACCGTTCATATAAATATCTATGCCGCCATTATAATTAACAACAATTTTTTCCACAAGTAATTTTAATTGTTTTACTGTCAGTTTGTCGCCAGTAATAATTTCATCAAATAATAGCAGAGCTTTATTTAATCCAGTTCTAACTTCTTTACTTGATTGAGAAACGCTCTGTTGTTCATCGATTTGAGTTTTCAATGATTGAATATAGTTTGATTTGTCATTTATTGCTTGTTGGTATGTTTCTTCAAGTATATCCTTCATTGCGGGATTTTTTATAATGTCTTTTACTTTTTGTTCCATTAATACTTTTAATTCATTTGTTGTTTTGTCCAACTCTTTTTGCAGTGCTTCTAATGAGTTAATAGCATTAACATCACATACTTGCTTTAATTCTTTTTGAATAATGTTGTCTAAATTTTCAATTGCTCCTTTAAGACTGTGTCTACATTGCCTGAGGTATACTTTCACAAATTCCACTAATTCATCTTCATAAACTCTATTATGATTACAGTAATTAGCCCCATAAGAATTATACGTTGAGCATACATAATACCTTCGTTTATTTACGCCGCTTCTTGGTGTTAATGGTCTTCCACAGTCTCCGCAAAATATTAGGCCAGTAAAAATATTAACATGTTTTCTGACTCCTTTGTGATGTTTAGTTGCTCGTTCGCCCTTGATCTGTTGCGCAAGATAGAAAGTTTCTTTGTCTATAATTGCCTCATGATGATCTGGGAATATAAGGTTCTCACTCTTGTCTCTTTTAACGTTTCTTCCATGAATTCCAAGTACTTGCATTTTTCTTTGTACCAATGTGCCAATATAAAATTCATTTGCGATAATTCGTTTGATATGCGTGGCTGACCATAATGTAGCTGGAGTTCTTTTGCTTGGTTCTAAACCATTTTCTTCTCTGATTCTTTCTAAGGCTTGAGTTGGAGTTGGAACCTTTTCATCATTTAACATTCTTGCAATGTTCATACTTCCGTATCCATTAACATATAGATCGAATATTTTTTTAACATATACACTTGTTATAGGATCAATTTCAAAGGTATGTTTTTTACCATATATTCTTCTGTATCCATAAGGCACATTGCTGCTAACCCATTGACCTTCTTTTTGTTTTGAATGAATTACTGCGCGAACCTTTTTACTTGTGTCTTTAACAAGCTTTTCATTGGCCCATGTTGTAATCCCAAGCATAGAATCATCATCTTTTAGGTTGTTGTAATTATCTCCTATACTAATTAATTCTACTTGTCTTTGAATTAAGTCTTCATTGAATAATTGAACCCTAGCGTTATGCCTGCCTAGTCTTGACAAATCTTTTACTATGATACCTTCAACTAAACCTTCGTCAATATCGCGTTTTAGTCTATCAAATGCTGGTCTGTTCCAAAGGTATCCGCTTACACCATCATCAACGTAGAATTCAGTTATTTCATATCCGTGTTCATTTGCATATTGTAAAATTATTTTTCTTTGATTGGCTATTGACATAGACTCTAAATTAAAGCCATCATCATCACTTAACCTTACATAAGCAATTCTTTGATTTGACATTGACGTACCTCCTATGTTATTTATATGTACCTTAAATGTATTATAACATAGGGTATGAAAATTTGTAAATAAAAAATCAAGAATTGTATTTATTTTTGATTAATTTTTTAATAATTTCGAGTATGTCTTGATTTCCTCCAATAAAGTTTACGGTTCGATGTTCACCATTGAGCGTGTAGCTCTTAGGATCGTCTTTTGATTTATGTATATAAAATGTTCGTTTTTCCATATTATCACCTATATAAAAATAGCGGCGGTATTTTACCGTCGCTATTGGATTATTTATTCTTGTGCGCAATTGTACGCTGTGGTTGTTGTAGTAGCTTTGCCACCGGTCCAAGTCGCATCTGTCGTAGAAATAGTATTTGCATGGTCACTGAGATACGTCTGCAAGTCCTTAATCTTCGTCGCGTCTGTCGTATTGCAGTAGATGTCTGGCACACGACATGGGTTGGTAGTGATGTACGGCCAAGTCACAGTAGTATTGCCATCTTCTTCATGAGTTTCGGTAACAGTCTTCTTGACAAGCTTGCCTTCCTTGTCGTATTCGTACACTGTTTCGGTAATATCGCGTTTAATCATATGTTTGCCTCCTTATTACTTGCCTGAGCTACCAAGCGCACCAAGTCCGCGTTCAGATGGAATTGCCTGTAGGTCTTCATAGGACAACTCTTCGACTTCAACTTCTGGAACAGGAATTACTAAAGCCTGAACAATTGCTTTTGAGTATGGATATACCATAGTTGTCTTTTCTAGGTTATCTTTAATTGAGCAAAGAGAACCAAAGAGCGTGTCGAATCCTTTTGCAAGCTCTCCGCCTGCATTATATTCCATATCAACAATTTCTTTCTTTGATAGCTTGGAAATGTATAATGTACAGTTCGTCGTGTTTGTTAAACCAACAAACCATTCGTTACGGTACCCGCTGTCAATCACACCAGCCCTTAGTGCAATACCCTTCGATCCAGTAGACCCTCTTTCGCGCAGCACGAAACCATATCCGGCGTCACACGAGCTTGCAATGCCGGTTGGGATTAGCTTAGTTTCATTTGGACCAATTTTTATATAATCCTCGTCAAAACAAGCATAGATATCAAAGCCCATGTCTTCAACACGTTTACTTGGGATTTTTGCATCAGGTCTCACCTTTGCAAACTTAACATTCGCTGTCATATGGCCCTCCTATTAAAACCAAAAATGATCAATTAGCTTACTAAAAGTAGGAACATCAACATTGCTATTCAGAACAAACGTGCCATAATCCGCAGTATACTTCTCAAGTAGTTCGTGGAAACGATCATACGCCTCGACTACTTCCTTGTGGCGAGCGTCCTGCTCTTCCTTCTTCTTGAGATATGCGGCTTTCTTTGCTTCTTCTTCCTGCTTACGAATACAGTTTAGCTCACAATGAGCGCGGTTCATTGCGTTATCATATTCCTGACCGCAAACGCTGCACTTAAAAGCCTGACGGGCATACATCTTATTTTCCATAATTCATTTCTCCTTTAAATATTAATTTTGTATTGTTATTCGTTGGTAATATAGTAAAGCTGGCAATGGCAATATCCTTCTTCACCGCGCTCCATTTGTTCACGGAACTCTTTACACATGCAAACCGTATCGTCGTTATGGTTGTTTGGTAGTACACAAGGGCAATACTGCTTGCCGTACTTTTCCTTGTTTTCTTTGAGCTTGGCGCGAATTTCCGCCACAAGCTCTTTGTTAGAATTTGTAGTTACTCGCATATTTTATTCCACCACCTTTGCATATTGGTTGTCGCTAGCCAGTTGCACACAGAGCACTGGATCGTAATGCGGTTGTTGACCAGGGATATAGCGCCCAAACTTCACTATAATTGGTTCATATAGACTTAGCCATTTTAGCTTATCCTGAATTTCATCTTCGTTGTATCCAGTATAGATAACAATATCATCGCCGCTCCAATATCTGAAATTCATAATAAAGCATTGCAGATCGTCCCAACTATCCAGCGGTTCAAGACCCCCACAGACCACAGCGTGTGTGATTGGGTTCTTCATGTATCTTTCAATCAACGCCTCAATAGAAACATTAATATTAGGAGCTTGTGCGAGAGCACTGTTTTGGCAACAATGCTCTCCGCACGCAATTTCGCATTTCCAAGTACATGATGGAAACCCAATAAACATAGATGGTTTCTTATAGTTTATAAAGTCTTCGTCTACCAGTTGTTTGATAATCATATTAGTCACCAATTACGGAAGTTTCGCCGTACATTGCTGCTGTATCATACCATTGTCTAGCAGAGAACTCCTTAAACCTTTCCTTACTATAAGATCTAGACGGTGTTAAGAAACCGACAACTCTTTGATATGTGTCGCATGCGTTCTTGCCACATTCAGGACAAATGTCACTATCAACAAATCCATGGTGGTTTTCGCACACATTGATCTTTGTATTGTAGCAGAAGTAAATTACACCCTGGCTAGCAATGTAGTTTAACATTTCCCATGCCATGTCTGCACTTGGGAAGTTGTTGTCAATGTTGATATGTGCGATAGCGCCGCCAGAACACTTGTTGTCAAGGATTGCGCTTGTTCTGATTTTTTCATTGATAGTACATTTTTCAGTCAGCGGAATCCACTGGTTACTATAAATGAAATTATCATGTACATCATAGAGAATATTATCCTTAGCACAAAGCTTTACTGCTGCCTGTTCTGCTGGGACGGATTCAATATTGAAAGAATACTCATTAGTAAACCCATCCTTGATTTCGTTGAGAACATTGAAGATCTTTGCGGCAAACTCAATGCCTTCATCAGTATAAAATTTATTACCAAATTCATCGGTATGAATGTACCCAAACTTTTCAATAGTCTCATAAAGACCTAAGATGCCGACAGTGCAATATTGCTTATCCATCTCAACTCCGCCGTCACAATAATTTGGCAGCAGCTTCTTTTCAACGTTTCGCTGAATAATGTGTCTTACTCTATCAAGCACCTGGCAGCATAGCGTAGTTCTCTTCTTTAGTAGATTGAGATACTTTTTCTCAGTTACGTCTTCACCAAGTTCGTAGAAAATGTGAACCAGGTTAATTGTATTGACTTTAACTGAACCAATACTTAGTGCTGTTCCACCAATAGAATTGATGAAACCACTTAACTTAGAAGTATCAGATAGCAGTCTACAACAATTACTTAGAGTAGTTACATCACCGCTAACGAAGAAATTAGAATCATTCCACTTGCAGTTATGGTCAGAGCACCATCTTGCAAACTCTTCGTCTACAAACTTTCCATCCTTGTATAGTAGCGAATATGTTAGAACTGGGAACGTAAACATGTTCTCCTGCCTAATTGCAGACACAACTTCCATGAAGATCTTTTGATGTTCAATGAACTCTTCTACATAGTCAATTGCAAAAGTTCCATCGGGGAACTCAAGGCCACCAAATAGCGCCTCATAATATTCTCTGTCAAAAATAGAAACGTTAACGAAAGCTGACTGGTCAATTCTCATGAACGGCTGATTTAGTCTATAGATTAGTTTCTGAAATGACTGTCGAATGTAATAATCAGGATTATTGATTACATATCCAGTTTCACAATCCTTCTTCCAGAAGTAATACGTCCATACAAGAATGTTTGGAATACCAACTGCGCCAGAAGATCGATTACTCATGAAACTAATGAATTCAATTACATCGTCAATAAATGTAGTGAGATGCTTAGGTGGTTGAGAGTTATAATTGCCTAGGAAGAACAAACCTTCACGAGCAAGTCTACTGAGATCATACGCATAACAATATGGCACATACGTAGTAGACGGGAAGTCATGTAGGTAAAAACCACCGGTGTATTCTGTCTCTAGCCAGTCCTTGGCAACCTTTAGCCCATACTTCTTTTTGAGCTCATAGAAAATCTTGTTTGCGGCAATCATCTTGTCAATGGCCTTGCCCTTTTCAGTTCTAAAAGATGCAATGTCTTTGTTTGATGCATTAGCGTTTGCGTCAATTGTAACATCTGCTACATTCTTGTCAACAAAAGCATCGATAAAATCTGAGAAGTTCATTTGTGATTCATGAATTCCATTGAGGATTTCAAGATCTTCTCCATACTTATCTTTGAGTGTACCAATGGCTCTTTCAAAGTCCTTGTTAAATTTCAATTTAATGTCCATATTTACTGCGCTCCAATCCATTCAACTGCTTGTTTAAAATCATAAACTACTCCGTCAACTTCGAGCATTGGAACAGTTGTAAACCCCTTCTGTACCATTGCGTCGACGTCGTTAACTTCCTCGTAATCAATGTTCTTTTGTTTAAGTTTGGATTCGAGTACATTGCACTTGGGACAATGGGTCGAGAATAAAATCACATTCAATACGATCACTCCATTTCATTATTTTCATTTATGTAATATAGAACCTGCAATAGCACATTCTCTATATCCTCATTAGCATTAATTCTATGAAGTTGAATCTGTTTGTTTTCAATGTTGTTATAATGCCACTCAAGTTTATCTAGCTTTCGATACCAATCCTCTGTTGTATCATCATGGTGCAGGCGAGATACAATTTCCATATCTGACGCGCCTCTATCAACCATTCGCTCAATGCGCGTAGACACTGCGGCATCAAAGTAAATCATGCAAACCTGTCTGTCATATTCATCCATGTTCTTGAGTAAAGCTTCAACGCCTGGAGGGTCAATCACGTAAATATTACATTGATCTAAAACTTCAAACGTTGTGCCATAGCGAAACCCATTGTATTCGGTATAAGCAGCAAGTTTGCCAAGTTTATCAAACTCTTCATCGTTGATAAATACGTGTCCAATTTCACCCTCATATCTCTGCGGACGCGTTGTGTATGATGACACTTGCTTTAGACCATGTCGTTCTTCTAGTAGATTGGCAATTGTTGTCTTGCCGCTTGCTGACTTACCCACGAAGAGGTATAATGTATTGCCCATCACCATCGCCTCCCCTATATGTCTTATTAAATCCACAGCATTCAAATTCTGTACATCTGCCGCCACGATAATAACACATTGGTTCAAATGTACCAATATATTCTGGGCATAAAGCAATTACCTGTCTACAAATTTCGGCCATTACAGCGCGAGTAAAGACATCAGCTTGTGTACACAAACGACGACGAGACATAAACATTAACTCTTGCGCATTTACAAACATAATGTGTGACACTATTGCATCTTGTGGTGCTTTCGTGCGGTCATACTTGTCTTGACGGTCATTACGTTGACTTTGCACAAAGTGCGTTATGCCAGTGAAATGTCTGCAAAAATGAACGGAAACATAATATGGAATAGTGAGACGAATACAAAAATTCAATGTACGAATAGGACTGTGCTCGGACATAAGCAATTTATGCTTCCACTCATCAGTTGGTAACTTTGTGCTTTTCTTGCCAACTGTATTAAGAGTGCACGTTTTACATAGCATCCAATCTTCTTCGGATGGATACTTTAGAATTTCTACTTTAAAATCCATCAGCATCCTCCTTGCATTAATTTTGTACTGTTTCTGCGGAAGTTTCCTCTTCCTGCTTTAGCGCCTTGCCGCAGAATTCCTCAAGCTGTTTAAAGATACGTTCGTACTCTCTGTGAGAGCAATTAGGCTGACGCCACCGCGCAATCATCTGTAGAATAGTCTGGCATGCAACGCGATAGCCAAGAATCATGGACTTACCTCGTTCCTTGGTCAGATAATCGCCAATGGCCTTCTTGAGTTCCTCGTTGCTCATCTCAGACGTATCAACCGCTTCTACGGCCTCGTCTACTTCGTTTAAGCTCTTGTTTTCATCCATTAGGATCACCCCTTCTTAGTTTTTTGGCACGTACATTATACCACATTAATTTTATATTGTCAAGTACTTATTGCAAATTTTTTGCAGCAATTAACGTATTTTTCATTAGCATCGCCACCGTCATCGGACCAACTCCACCTGGAACTGGGGTCAAATATGAGGCTCTATCTGATACTCCCTTGAAATCAATGTCGCCGCACAGCTTGCCATCTTCGTCTCGATTGATACCAACATCAACAACTACTGCTCCATCCTTAACCATGCCCCATGTAATAAACTTGGGCTTACCAACTGCAGAAATAAGAATATCAGCCTTGCGCGTAACATCAGACAGATTTTGTGTCTTAGAATGACAAATAGTAACCGTAGCATTTCTTTCTAGCATAAGCGCTGCTACAGGCTTTCCAACAATATTGCTGCGACCAACTACAACACAATGCTTGCCAGCAATGTCAATATTATAATAATCTAGTAATTCAATAATACCCATTGCAGTGCACGGTGCGAGTTCATATTCACCCAGCCACAGCTTACCGGTATTGATGGACGTAAAGCAATCAACATCCTTGGCTGGGTCAATGTGCTCAAGGATTTTCTTAGCGTTAAGATGTTCTGGCAGCGGTAACTGCACCAGGATACCAGAGACGCATGGAGATTCATTTAATTCATCAATAAAATTGATCAGCTCAGCCTCTGTAGCGTCCTCCTTGAAGTAACACTCAAGTGATTCTATACCCACCTGTTCGCATGCTTTTTTCTTATTATTAACATAGATTTTTGATGCAGGATCGTTGCCTACAACAATAACTGCGAGTGTTGGATCTAGGCCAAGCGCTGCGATTTCGTCCTTTACCTGGAGTTTAATCTTTTCGGCAACTTCCTTGCCATTCATTAGTTCGTACATAACGTCACCTCACTTTCTTAGTTTACCGCCTTTAACCGTTACCTTGGTTTTATTGAAATCAGCCAAAAGATCTTCAAATGGCCGATTGGCAGTAGAATGTTTATCGGTACATGTCAAATCGTTGCGCTGTCGAGGAGTATAAGTTCTTGCCTCCTGCGTAGCGCGAATCTTTACAGAGGCACCCTGAATAGACTGAATCCTGCTCTTGAATGCCTGTCCCTGTTGACTCTGGAAAAAGTCATACATATCCTTAAGCATTTCGTTCTCTTCTTTAGCGGTACGTCTACGAATACGTGCTTCTCGGATTGCAACATAGAGTAGATAACCCTTATACATATCCTTTGGTCCTGCTAGCTCGCATTCGTGGTATAGATCATTAAGTTCTTCTTCGGTTTGTTTGATAATGTCAAGGTTCATTTCGTAAGTCTTTACAACTTCCTTGAACATAGTCACGATGCTGCTGCTGTAGTTGTTGACAATATTGTTTGCCATTTGTTTGTTCCTTTCATCATGCTTCGTTTACGATCAATAAAATTGCCGCGACAAATCCAGTGATAAGTCCAACAGATAATATGCCAAGTGAGTTCATAATAACACCTCCATTAATTTTGTATTGTTATTATAGCACATACTTGTCATATGTCAAGTGCAAAAAGAGCGCACAGGTAACCCACGCACTCCTTATAGATATTAATCCCGCAGCTTTTCTTCCATGTATTCAAGAGCCTTTACGTCGTCATAGAATACCGCATTTACGATTTCGTCCACAAAAGTATCGTCTTCGCACATCTCAAGCAAGTCCAGCAGCTTAATAGCCTTGTCAATAATCTTTGCCTTAATACCGTTCATTTTACACTATCTCCTTCAAAGAATGTATTTATTGTCATATAAGGTTTGCCATTGCCTCTTGAAGCATATATACGCAACTGTTCCTGCTGTTGTTCAATAATATCTGCGGCCGCATGATCAACTGCGCAACGACCATGCCATGTAAGACTTCCAGGTACGTGATGATCCTTTGCATTGTCGTCTCGTAATAGTTTAAGTACACGTTGGGTTCTATCTGGCGTATTTTCAGGAAATAAAATGCGTATACATTTTGCAATATGCTTGGGTGTTTTCATTGACATTCCGCCCACCTTGCTTTTTCCATCTCTTCAACGGTTGGTTTGAATGCCCAGCAACGCCACGTCTTGCCATAATTTTCAAGATGATATCGATCAAGAGTCATCGGTTCGACAGTTCCGCACAATCCCATATATGGCGTATCAAAAATATGGAAACGAAGCACCGGTGACGTGCATCTAGAGTGAAAACTAACGCGTTCCATCCATACTGCCGTGTATAAATCGGGATTGCTAAATTCTTCAAATGTCATAGGTTGCTGAAGGCCGCCAAACGGGATACCATGTTCCTCAAGCTGTTTAATTGCCACATCGCGTTCCCACATAATCTGTTCAAGTGCTGACATCTTTCCGCGCCTCCTTATAATATTTTACGCGCCCATTCCATATGTGAATAGCATCACGATATGCTTCTGCGGAATAGCTACCATAGGCAAGTGCCTGTTCGTGAAATTTACTAAACAAAGGCTTGCATTCAATTATTACAAGATGTTCTCCGAGACGGTCTCGATGTTTTACTTTCGGTAATCGACCACATACAGGACAAGGCGAAATTGCAGCCATATTGTTACCTCCATTAATTTTCGTAATCGTATTCATCGTCGTCAATGAAGTCGTAATATCTCTTTTGTTCTGCAATAGAATAGAAATGCTGACCGACACGATGATCCGTAAAGCCTCCCCATCCTGTATCGGGGTCGTTCATACAATAATCGCAAATTTCAGAGTAGGGATCGTATCCATCTTCTCCATATGGGCATTTGCGACAATTAGTTTTATCCATATTACTCCTCCATTAATTTTGTGTTGTTTTCGTGCTTATAATAGCACCAAATCGATAAAAGTTCAAGTTGACAAAATCAACAAAGTTTAGTCAATTTTATTGTAACACATGCTCAAAAACTCTTCTTCCGTGATAATCGGCACACCAAGTTCAACAGCCTTTTTATACTTTGACGATCCGCTAGCTTCATTTGTGATTAAGTAATCAGTCTTTTTGGACACAGAACCAACTGCTTTTGCGCCAAGAGCGGCAATCTTCTCGTTAATAGAATCTCTGGTGAAATGATTGAGCTTACCTGTAACGCATAATACTTTGCCATCAAACGTGTTATCGTTCACGCTATGCTTCTCAGGAAGTATAAAATTCATTTCATCGGCAAGTTTGATAACCGCCATGATGTTATACTCCAGATATTCATCAATATTATTGGCCATAGTTTCACCGAAGTCATCAAGCGTGTCCCAGTGGAAGCCGTGAGTGTACGCGTCTATCCAGTCGTTAAAACTATTATTAAACTTTGTTGCAATAGTCTTCGCTGCAGACAATCCAATGTTAGGAATGCCAAGTGCCGCAATAAAGTTTTCGAGCCTCACGTTTCTTGATTTTTCAATAGCCAGCAATAGTTTTTCGACTGACTTTGGGCCCATGCCGCCTACTTTAATAAGTTGGTCATGGAATTTTGAAAGCCTGTAAACGCTACGAAAATCATTGATATAACCAAGAGAAATTAGCTTCTCTAGTGTGGCCTCTGATAGTCCGTCAATGTTCATACACTTGCGACTTACAAAATGCACAAACTCAGCTAGCTTCTTGCCAGCACAATTTGGGTTAATACACATTAGCACTTCTGAGCCATTGTCCTTTTTGATTACAGTATCACTAGCGCAAATAGGGCACCTGGACGGGATCTCAATTTCTCCATTACCATCATTCTCACAAGAATCAATCTGTGGAATGATTTGATTTGCTTTAAAGACATTAATCGTACAACCCTTTGTTAGGCCAAGATTTTTAATGATACTGATATTATGAAGCGAGGCGCGTGTTACATCTGTGCCGTCAATTTCTACACTTTCAAATACGGCAGTTGGAGTCAATTGAGAAGACTTACCGATGGTCCAGTCAATGTACTGCAACCTAGTTGGATATAGCTCGTCATAGAACTTAAAAGCCATTTGTGACCGCAGGTGGTGACCTGTTGCGCCAAGAGATTCTCCATAAGCAATATCGTCATAGCCAAACACACACCCATCAATTGGATATCCTACGTCTTTGGCCATATTTTTCAGTTGGTCAACAATTGCTTCGATTACACACTTGCCATCGTTTTTACGGATGTGACCATGGGCTACAATAGTAAATCCCAATTTTGCCACAAACTTTAGTCTCTCACTAAAAGAGTTATTATCGGAACCCTTAACAAGCTTCCACGCAACAAATTGCATATTGCGCTGAGCAGCAACACTACTGTCAAGCTGCCTAATAGAACCAGACGCAAGATTGCGGGGATGCTTATACCGCTTGTCTTCTGGTAATGTTTCGTTAATTTTTTCAAAGTCATCATATGAAATAATAACTTCACCATCAACAATAATTTCATCCAGGCATTCAATTTTTAGAGGAATGTTTTTGATAGTCTTCGCGCAGTGCAAAATATCTTCGCCAATTTCCCCATCACCACGAGTCTCCGCAGAAACTAGTTCACCATTTACGTACCGCAGGCTACACGTTAGTCCATCCATTTTGGCCATGCAAATCCCATCTTGATTTCCCAGGAATTTGACAATATCGTCAATACTCTTTGTTTTATCCAGTGACAGCATTGGATGATTGTGTTTCACTTTGGTTAGTTCGGATTTAACTTCGTAACCAACTGTCTGAGTTGGAGACGTCACCATAATAAACCCCGTCTCAGACTCCAACATGCTCAGCTCGTCAAACAATTTATCGTATTCAAAGTCTGAGATTTCGCTGTTAGAATTATTATAATATTCGTTTCGATAATGATTTAACAGTTCTACAAGTTCTCTAATCCGTTGAATTTTGCTCATTTAGTTCACCACACAAATTTTGTCGTAGTCTTCAATAGGTGCTCCAATCCAACCTACATCTTCTAGCGTATGAATCTCTCCATCGTATTTATCAACGCACAGTAGGCTTGGCTCATAATATACTTTGTGATATTCATTGCCTTCATCATCTGACGCATACCAACATTCTAGGTCTCCATACTCTTCCATAAATTCTTGTAGATTCTTAATCATTTCTGAAATCTTCATTTTTTAAAACCTCTCAACAAATTTTTCGGGATACAAAGTATTTTCAACATGAATAGATGGCGCTTCATCATAAGGATTAGGGTAACAAGTAATAACGATTTCGCCACTGTATTTGTAATCATTTGCAATCTTTTCAGCGTTGTCAATTAGTGACTGGCCGCAATCTTTGATGTTTTGAATAATTTCTTCTTTACTATATCTCATACATGTCACCTCTTAATACAACTTCTTGCCACAAGTAGGGCATCGATACACATGAAACTCACTCTTCTGCTCGTCCTTAACGGCTAGCTTGTACTCCTTAGACTCAGTATAGTAGCGAATAACTAAACTTCCAAATCCAAGACTGCGTTCTAGTACAAACGGGCCAGCCTTTTCGTAATTCTGATAGTTACACGTTGCGCACATAATATTACCTCATTGCTTACATACTAGAATCTCTATATCTGTATCTGCAAAAACTTCCTGGATAAGCTCAGATACCTTGTCCCACTGTAATTTGTCAAGTCCACAACCGATAATAGGCATGGCCACCTTTGTAATATTGTTCCAACGACAAACCACTTTCATGAGTTCCAAAGCACCATGCATACTCTTATAAGTGGGCTTATGAAAATATCTTTCTTTTGTAATTAAATTCAGCACTCTACCTTCTAAAATACAATCAGCATATCGGCGCATATGATGCCATTCGTTAATATAGTCTGGATACTTAGTCTGTAGCTTACGCTTCATGTCAAAGCGTTTGTTGAACTCAACCACAATGCCTTTTCCCATACCGAAGTCTGCGCTGATACAATGGGCGAGATAATAATCGTCAGGTACCGAAAAGAGATCTCTAATCTCTTCTTTATATGTCATGTTTACTTTCTCCTCATTTGGTCAAGATGAAATTTAAATTCTCGTTCCCACCTGCAAACTTCTGGATAACCATGAGCCTGTGGGTCTTCGTATTCAACAACAAACCTCATGCCCGTGATCTTCTTAGTAGGTGATTCCTCAAACGCGTCTGCATCAATAGTAAATTCACACCGAATTTCATCCTTATTCATACCGGATATTCGTCACATCCTCTCTGCCATTCATCTGCACGCCACAATTAGGACAAGCTACGGCTTCACCAAGATACCATTCGTCATTGCAGGTAAAACCACATGCAGAGCATTCAATATGAGGGCCGTGGTCAATCCAATGTCCCGTTGGAATATAAGCGTCGAACCAATATACCTCTGGGAAGTAACAATCTTCAAATGCGCTTACCTTGTACATGCCCCTGTCTGGGTCGTAGTCAACAGTAAATACATCGTCCTCAGCAATTCTAATAAGACTCATATTTATTCCTCCGGAATAGTTATCGTAAAAATTGCAGCATCCTTGTTTTCAAAATCATAACGAACAGTAAAATTATTTACGAGGCTTGGAATGTCAGACTTACACTCAATACACGCTTCATATGTTTTGTTGTTGTTTCTATCAAGAACGTCGGTATAAATACGAGTATGATAAAACGTACCGTCATCAGACAGATCAAAAGTCATCCTCTTAGGTTTAATTTGATTCGTCAAAGATGAAGGTGTCAGGAGTCGATAGATGTCTCCAATGTTGCGAATAGTCATCATCTTGTTTCACCTCACAATTCGTTACACATATATCTAAGTACGTCTAAAACATCAAGTAGAAATTGTCTCTGAGCCTCTTGATCTTCGGAAAAATCTTCGCTATAATATTCTTTTGTAATCCAACGCAATTCTTCTTCAATTCTTGTCTTAGCGTTTCCATCACCAAAGCTACTCATATTATTCCCTTTCTCCGCGAACCATACAAAGTTTCATGTCCTCATTTACAAGCACTGTACCTACACCATAATGCTTAGCGTTTTGAGTACATATCGTACCGTTGTTTTCTTTGCGGATGAGATCAGTTTTTTCTACTAAAACAGAAACGCTGCCATCATTAATGTTAAAAGTTATGATTGCCATATTAACACCTCATAAATTCTTCACGTAGATAATATTCATTTTCTCCTGGATTCCATTCTTTTGGCAGTATATCATTGCGATAAACCTTTGCAACCATAGACTCCGGCCAGTTACCTCTTGTAAAATCGTTATAGGAAGAAAGCGGAGGATCACAAATTCCAGTTGTGTCGAAGGCCAACTTGTTCGGATATGATTTTACAAACTCATAAAATTCGTCCTTTGATACACGCTGCCACGGACTCTTGGATTTTACATTACTGTTCATCTTGCGCCTCATAATCTTTTGTGTACACAAGTTCTGCCATAACTTCCATATCACCACAGATAACCATTTGAAGAACGGTGATATCTTTGTCTGGATTTTCTACATTTCTCCAGTGATTGGAATAAAGAGGCGTGTCCTCATATTTTCGATCAAATGCCTTATGGCCACCTTCTGTCAACAAAGCTTTCGCCCTATCACTTTTTAGATTAAATCTTTCAAACCAACTCTTAGGATGATTCTTTAGAATTGCACCAGTAACAGCATTGATCTTTATGTTGTTCGTGTGATTGCCAGCATGATAATAAGATGTGTCAAACATTGTATTTACCTCTTTATATCTTATAATTGTACCTCAATAACTTCGCCGACAAACTTTTGCATTAACTCATTGATATTGCTTGGATATGTCTTGACTACATAATCCGTATCAACATGAATCTTTGTGATAGCGTTATTTTCGTCAATCCAAATTCCGCCAACTGTTCCGCCAGGCACTCTGATGGCTAAGCATTTTTCTTTAAGACCAATCTGGTCTACTAATATATAATGGTGGAACATATCATAATATTTGCTGGTGTCCATCTTCGACAATGAATCCAACTCTTTGGTTAACGCGCATTGAAATTCAGCTTTGTTCCATTCATTTCTATTAGTTAGCTTCATTTATGCATCGCTCCAATCAATGGGTTGACCACAACAATCACAGTAGTATCCGAGAGATCTGTCATTTTTCATACAGTTAGGGCATTTCATTCGACCGTTAATTAGAAGTGGTTTCTTTGGGATTTGCTTTGTAAGAGCAACCATAGCCACAGCGACAGCTTCATCCAAAAATGGCGTTGGCCTTCCATCATCATGAATTCTAAAATGAACTGCGAGTCTGCTAATTGCTTCTTCTGCTTTCATATATACTACCTCGTGAAATTTTATTTTTATAGCATTGCATTAAATTTTTCAATGGCTATGTATATATCTGTACTTAGAAAACGATATAGCTCTTTGCCATCTTTAACTTCTTTATGATAATAATATTCATGATTATTAAACAAATCTAATTCAACGCCAAATATATGACCATTCTCTTCATACAAGTCATGCTCTATTTCATTCCAACATAGAACCGTTTCTTTATTAAGCATATAGCACACCACCTTAAAAGTTTGTTTTTATTCCCACGATGTTTCCCATTGAAGATACGAATATCCTAAGAAACATTTGAAACAAGGCATATCTAAGCACTCTTCATAGTCGTGCTGTTTACCGCAATATCTCTCGCAACGCTCACACATATCTTTTAGAATCTCTTGGTCTTTGAGATATGGTTTAATATGTTTATAAGATTCTTCAATCTTTCTTTCCACCTTTTTATTCATATTCGCACCCCATAAAATTCGTATTTTATGCGTTTAATCCATTCCATTGTACAAACTTTCTGACACTTCTAATTGTTCATCATCCAGTTCCTTAATTGCTCTTGCTATCTTCATTTTTGTTTCTTTACAAGGAAAATATCCATATTTAGCATATCTAAACGATCTTTCTAACGTACTCATTGGGAACAGGATCTTATCATCGGTAACAAGTCTCTTCATATGTAAATGCTCAAAGAACTTATCATGCATTAAAACCTTATATTCGATATGCGTCTTAGGAACGTCAATTCCGAATATATCTTTTACTTCCTCGACAATTTCATCTTCGACCTCTTCTTTATAATAGGCAAACTTAGTAATCGTAAAATCGAACTGGCTTAGAATATCTTCCGCTGTTCCAAAAATCTTACAACACAATTCAATTCTAACGCCTGTATTCTTATGAACATATGCTTTTACATTTTCATTCTCATACAGAAATTTATATTCCGCATCATCTTCATTAAGCTTATCTACGCCATCTTCAGAATAGCCAACAGTTTGTCTGTCGTAATAAGCAATTGCATTTTCAAAGTCTAATCTGTTTTGAAAGAAAATGTCTAGGTCTTTAACTTCTTCTTTATTGAAAATGTTTTTAAAGCAACCGCCACAAATAAAACCTTTGTGTCCCATCATAAATTGATCTAACCAATTTAGCATCCAATAGTTATCTCTTGTTTCCTTAACAAACATATTTATAATTACCACACCTCAATCTTACGACCTCTGCGCAACTGGTCTGGACGCCACAGATATTCTAGCTTATCAGCGTTCATAGAGAAATCCCAATAATCATCATGTCCACCCAAAGTTAGAAAAGTACCAGTGCACTTAACCTTAACCCGGTCTGGCTTTAGGCCGTATCTCCGAAGCCATTTCTTGTTAACTCTGGCTTTCTTATGCCAACGCGCCTGAATCATAATCGGAATATAATATTCATAATAGAAATCCCTATTATTATCCAACGCATTGCCGCTTACCGACTGCAGCAGGTCTGTATTAATATATCCAGTGTCACAAGAAAATTCCGCTGTTGACGATAGACTGAGATTAATCGGGACATCTTCATTCGCACTAAGGTTGAATTCAATGTTATCGATGTGACAATTATCAGACAGAATAATTTTGTCATACAACAAAGTACCAGCATTAAGCATAATACAATTCTTATCCATCACTTCAACATCTCTCCTACAACCTTATTTGCAACACCCATATCAATGCCCTTACCAAACGTGGCGCTTAGATACTTCATAATCTTGCCCTTGTTCATTTCAACGCCAGAGTTGATAATGGCCCTCTTAATAACCTCTTCGTCAGTAATAACAGAAGGTGCAAACTCACAGATAATTTCCATCTGATCGGTGTAGTTGACCAGTAGATCCTGGCGTGTCTCAGGACAAAGGTCAATAGCCTCCTGCATCATCTTCTTGGCCTTAAGTAGCGTAGCGTCCACCAGGCTCTCAGGGATATTGTCACGGCAACCCTTGTCAATTGCGGCCTTCTTAACCTGCGCAATAATATCAGATAGTACTCCCTTACGGAACTTATAACCATTCTTCATGGCCCAAATCATTTCTGTCTGCAGCTTATCCAGTGTCATAATTAATCCTCCATATTCTCAATCAAAAAATCATAAACCTTTTCCCATGTACTTAGGTCAATAGGGCGACCGCTAAATGCATCCGTTGCCACGCCATGTTCATATTTCGCCAGATAATCTAGCTCAAAAGTGCAGTAGTCAAGCCAATGTTCTTCATCTTCAAAAATATCTTCAAGAATATTCATAATCATATCTACCGGAGTGGTGAGATAA
>JAFUOX010000027.1 GCA_017481725.1 Kiritimatiellia bacterium
CCCTCCGTGTCTCCGTTCTCAGGAAAATCACACTACGTGTGCTCCGTGTTTCGCCGAAGGCTTGAGTGCAAGCGACAATCAGTGTGCGTGCTAACAATCCATTTCATAAGACTTATAAGTCCTATGAGTCTTATGAAAATATTGCGTAGCACCTCTCCGTGCCTCCGAGCCTCTTTTTTCTCCGCGTTTCGCCGAAGGCCAGAGCACTAGCGACCATCAATTCTCTGCGTCCCTTTTTCGCACTTCTAGCCACCACGTACTAGCGTGATGCACGATTCTCCGATGGCTCCAATTTGCAAAATCAGATTTTTGTAATTAAAGCATTAAATAGGCAACTCAATTAGCATAATAATCACGATGCGTACAAGACGCACATGGCGACAATGATTCGTAGAGTTAATGCAGATTGATGGCGAGCTTGAGCTCTAACCTGCAGGCACTAACTAGAAGACCCGCAGCGACTTATCTTGTAAACAAAAGTGCGAAAATGTTTGCACAAGCAACTAATGAATAGACTTTTTTTTTCAAAATTGGTATTATAACTGCGTTTATATACTATAATAAGTAAGAACAAAGGAAATTTTTATGAAAACACCACCACTAATTACTGACGATTTCGTATTGCAAACCCCTGAAGCACGCACCCTTTATCACGAGTATGCAGAGCATCAACCTATCATTGACTACCACTGCCACCTTTCTCCTAAAGAGGTTGCAGAGGACATTCGCTGGGAAAACATCGCTCAACCTTGGCTAGGTGGCGACCACTATAAGTGGCGTGCCATGCGCTCAAATGGCATTGAAGAGCGCTTCTGCACAGGTAATGCTTCTGATTGGGAGAAATTTGAAAAATTTGCAGAAGCAATGCCATATATGCTTCGTAACCCAATGTACCACTGGTCTCACCTAGAGCTTGCACGCTATTTTGACATTAACGATTTGTTACTCTCAAAGGAAACAGCAAAGGAAGTATGGGAGCGCACTGCGGCAAAGCTTGCTGAGCCAGACTTCTCTGCTCGTGGCTTGATGAAAAAGAGCAATGTAAAGGTTGTTTGCACAACAGATGACCCATGCGACTCACTCGAGTACCATGCAGCAATCGCTGCTGATAAGAGCTTCGATGTTAAGGTTCTCCCTGCATGGCGTCCAGACAAAGGATTGCAAATTGAAAATACTGAAGCATGGAACACATGGGTTGACAAGCTAGGTGCTGCAGCAGGTATGGACATTGCCACATTGGATGAATTTATCAATGCTCTACAAAAGCGCCATGACTTCTTTGATTCTATGGGATGTAAGCTTTCTGACTATGGTCTTTCCACTGTATATGCAGAAAAATATACAGAGAGCGAAATTAAAGCAATCTTCGCTAAGGCACGTGGTAAGCAGGCTTGCGATGAAAAGGAAGTCTTGCAGTTTAAGTCATTTATGCTTCACACTTGTGGCAAAATGGATGCAAAGTCTGATTGGACATGGCAAATTCACTACAATGCTTTACGCAACAACAACACAAAAATGTTCCGCTTGCTAGGTCCTGATACTGGCTTTGACAGCATTGGCGACTGGCCAATCGCTGAAGGTCTTTCAAAGCTCCTAGATGGTCTTGAGCTAGAGGATAGCCTCCCTCGCACAATTGTCTATACACTTAACCCACGCGACAACGAGCTACTAGGTGCTATGATTGGCAACTTCCAATCTGCCCCTACTCCAAGCAAGATGCAGTTCGGCAGTGGCTGGTGGTTCAATGATCAGATGGATGGTATGACTCGCCACATTGAAGCTCTTTCACAGCTTGGTATGCTAAGCCGCTTTGTTGGTATGCTAACCGATAGCCGCTCATTCCTAAGCTACACTAGACACGAATATTTCCGCCGTATTCTCTGCAATATTCTTGGCAATGATATGGCTAAGGGAATTATTCCTCATGACTTTGAGTTAGTTGGTCGCATGGTTGCAGATATTAGCTACAACAATGCAAACAACTACTTTAAGTTCTAATTATACAAAAAGCTGTGGTGGGACAACTCGCCACAGCTCAATACCATAGTACAAATGTACGTTATTACTTAACACGAACCCAATATTCAAGAAAAAATCATGAAAAAATCATTTCTTTCGTTTCGATTCTTGTATTAGCATTAGGCACAATAGCAAAAGCAGAGGATGCCCTTCCTCGCCCAGACACCGCTATTGGGGTGTAGTCGAGAAATGTTTTTATAAAAACCGTTTTTTTAGATTTATTACATAAACTAAAACTAGGAATAATTATGAAAATTAAAAATATACTTATCACTACTCTACTCTTGGCATTCCAATTTTGCTCAATCGTAGCAAATGCTGATGTTTTACCAAGACCTGATCCAAATATCTATGAATATGCAAAGGCTGTAAAATTTACAGTTGCAGGCTATACAGGTGAAAATGCATTAACAAACTTCCCTGTGCTTGTACGTATCTCAGAAGAAGCAATTCCTGGATTACAATATTCTGATTTTATTTCTAAAAATGGTAGTGAAATTTGCTTCCTTGATATGGACGGCAATGGCCTTCCATACGAAATTGATACATGGAACCCAAATGATACATCCCTCGCATGGGTCAAGCTTCCTATTTTGACAAATGGTGTTGAGTTTGTAATGTGCTATCAATCTTCTGGTGATGGCAAGCAGATTTGCCCTGAAAATCCTTGGGATAATTTTACAGGTGTTTGGCACATGAACGAGTCTGCAAATGGAGCAATCGACATTTTAGACTCAACAGATAATAACCTAATAGGTGTTGCACACCCAACATCATCAAGCAAAACAGACGGTATGATTGGCGGTGCTCGTTTTATTACAACTAGCGATACAAACACTTCTGCAACAGATAAAGGTATTGTTGTTGATTTACAGAGTGATGCAACAAAATTAGCTGCTGTTGACGCAATTACTCCTGAGTTCTCTGTTTCTATGTGGATTCGCCCACAGAAAACTACATCAAGATTCTGGTATCTTGTAAGCAGAAAAGCTAATGACGCTACACCTGCTTGGGGCTTACAATTTAATAGTGACGATTCTAATTTCTCTCCTTTCCGTGTATATTCTGCAGGTGCTTCTGATAAGCAATGTACTATGGCAAATGTTTCTGGTATTACAGCAAAGAACTGGTCTAAGCTTGACATCAACTGGAAGCAAGATGGCACTTATGAAATTTACATAAATGGTGCTCTATCAAATTCAGGCAAATTATATAACTTAGCTTTGGCTAAAAATGGAACATTAAATCTTGCAATTGGTGGTGGCGTTGGCCATATAAATGGACAAAAAGGTGCTCGTGGTTTCTATGGCGATATGGACGAGGTTCGTATCCGTAAAGGCGCGATAGATGCTGAATGGGTTGCTACTGACTATGCTATGATTAACAATCCAGAATTTCTAACAGCAGAAGAACCTGTTTCTTTTGGTAAGTTAACTACACCAATTGTTTCTTTGTCTGTAACTGACATTACATATACAAATGCAACCTTCAATGTTGAAACTCTTTCACTAGGTGAGGCTGCAAACGAGCTTGATATTCAAATTGAATTCAGCTTAACTGAGGATTTTTCTACAATTGCAAAAACCTTTACTCCTGATGCTAAAATCACAGGACTTGGCACTGTAAGTTATGTTGTTAAAGGTCTTGATGAAGGCACATATTACTATGCTCGCATTACAGGCTCAAATGATAAAGAGCAATCTGCATCAAGCTCTGCATGTGGATTCAAGACACAAGCTGCTTATGCACCTGAGCTAACAGCTGCCCTAAAAGATGTTGGTTTTTCTACTTTAAATGCTACTGCAGAGATTACATCATCAGGTATTGAAAACGATGGTTGTACAGCATATCTTGAGGTATCTACAACAGAAGATTTCTCTGCAGATGTTATTACATCAGAACCTGTAGACGTAAGTCAGGAAGAAACAATATCATTGGAATTGAATAATCTTTCTCCAAATACAGTTTACTATTGTCGCGTAAGATCAGTAAACTTTTTCGAAAAAACAACTATAATTGAATTACCTACTGTTGAGACTTATGACATGCCTATTGTTGTAAATGGTATCGATTGGGAGGCAACAGACAACATCTATACAATTAGCTTCGGTGTTGATAAGGTATTTGATTCAGCTGAGCTTTCTGCTGTACTAACCTTTAATGGTATTACATACGAAGAAAAGCAATTCTCTTCTCCAACTACATTAGAGTGGACAGGCATTCCTACATGCAAATATGCTACAGTTGTCGTTACTGTTACAGCAACAGTAAATGGCAATGAATATACAAGAGCTTGGGAGCAGCAGGTAACTCTTGGTCAAACAAGTTCAATAGTTAAAAATATTTTTGACTATGACACAGCTGAAGAGGCTATCCGATTAAAGGTTGGTGACATGGTAACTGTACCAGAAAAAACTATTGACGGATTCTATGCTGCAGGTAATCCATTATTTATTGAGCTAAACGGAAATGTAGCAACAGCACTCCGTCCTGGTATTACAAGTATTCAGCTAAGAAGCACACCTTCAAATGTTGTTCACTCTCTTCCAATTATCATTATGCCAGATGCAATTGAAGGTGGTGATGTTTACATTTTCAATGAGTCAGCTTCTGGCACACAAAATTCAAAAGCATGGGATAGCTCAGTAAATTGGGAAAAGCTTGATTCAGACACAAATGACTCATACCCATGCAAGGAAAATGATATTGCTATTATTCCTTTCTACAATACTAAGTCTATAACAATGAATTTAGCAAATGACATTGTTCTTGGTGGCTTATATTTGGGACAATTTGGTGATACTAATGGTCACCTCGTAATCAATGGTAGAAATAGCACAAATCGTAAAAAGGTTTCATTCAAAAGAACAGACGGTAATCCTGTTCTTATCCAGCTTTCTGCAAACACAACAGATCTGGATAACAATTCCCGCAAAACTCAGTTAACATTTGGTTCAAACCTACATACATCTGAATTTTTAACAGATACACATTTAAATGGTGGTTGGGCAAATGTTGGTCCAAGAAAGAATCAAGGTCGTTTTGTTTTTGAAGCAAAAACAAATTCTATTCCTGAAGGAGTAACTGTATCCCTGTATGATATGGATACACAAGGACAAAATATGGGTACTACTATTAGCCTTGGTGCACTACAAGGTGGTGGTACATTCTGGAATCGTTCTTCTGCTATGGTTAGATTTTCTACCAATATTAGTGGATTTACAGGCGTTCTACGTGCTTCTGGTGGTATGAATGCAGGAGATGAAAGCAGAACAGGTCCTTTGTTTATCCGTACTTCTTCTGCAACAAATTGTTCTGCAGAGGTTATAGGTTGGGTTGGAAGACACACTGACGGCGATCCATCTGCCAGTTTTAAGAATTGCTGTGGTTCTTTGGTTCTTGGATGGAATCACTTCTATAATGCACAGGGACCTCATGACCCATACTTCCCTAAGAAGGGTCTGCTAATGCACAATAGCTTGTTCTATAACGGTATAGAATATAGCAGTGTATGGACAAATATAGTAGACTACAGAATTGCTGATAAACTTACAATTAACGGAGGCTTTAACTTCATCAAAGGTAATGCTTCAGATGGATACCCTCTGACATGGTTTGAAGCAAAGGCTTTGGAACATAATGGCAAAGCAACAGTGCGCATTGATGATGCTTCACACTATACTCTTGCAAGTACTGCTACAAAAACAAATCAGGTAACAATTATTAATGGCATTGAATCTCACCTTGTTGGTAAAGGAGAAAATCCAGAAGAATCTTCTGCATACTCAATTGTTCCATGGATGATTTCTCCAGGTATATCTAATGACAACGGTGACTCTGATCCAATATTTGCAACATTTAACAAAGAGAATCGCCTAATTCGTCAAAAATATTCAACACAAAATCTTAATACATATGGAGAAAATGATAATGCATATTGCAAAGACAAAGATATAGCAATAAGCGAAAATATCACATTAAATTCTCTCGTATTAAATAATTCAGGCAAATCTCGTTCTAAAAATCTTGGTGCTGATAAGACACTGACAATTAAATCAGGTGGCTTGATTCTTTACAACAGCAATACAAGTATCGGAACAGCTGATGGAGGCATTGAAAATGGTAAGCTTGTTCTTGGTGACGAGAATTTACCTGCATATGTTTGGGCAACTCGCTCATCAGAAGAATCTCCAATCCAAATTTGGGCCGAGACCACAGCAAAGGGTGGATTTGTTTCTGCATATACTGGTTACCTACTACTAGGTGGCAATCAGACAGGTATTGCTAAGGAAATCATTGTTAATGCAGGTACTCTAATTTTAGGTAATGCTACTGAGCCATGCTTATTAGCAAATGATTTACCAATTAGCATATATGCAAATGCTGTTCTATCATTGCCAAATGCAGACTCAACTAAAAATACAATTATTAATTTTGAGGGTTGTGCTGACTGGTATGGAAAGATTGAAATACCTGAAGGTGTTGATGCTTTGTGTAGAAAAATTTATACTCGCGATTATCCTGAATTCCCTGAATTCATTTCACTAGCTCGCGGCAGATATACTGGTGACGAAGCCACAGCAAAAGCTCTGGATTGTATTTATGATCCAGTACACTTCTCTGGCTCTGGCACAATAACTGTAACCAGTGATGATACTACTATCCCAACAACTATCGTTATTTGGTAAAGCCAAGTTTAACTAAATAAAAAAACAGCACACCAAGCTATCTAACAAAGCCTGGTGTGCTGTTTATTTTTACCCTAGCCTACAAATGAGAGGCTACACACCTTTTGTACTACAAGCTTATGCCTTCAGCAAAACACGACACACGGATAAGTGTATTTGAAGCTATCGCTGTGGCCTTCGGCGAAACGCTGATTTATCGCTGACGCTCAGGCCTTCGGCGAAACGCGGAGGAAATGGAGAATAAGAGGCACGGAGGCTATGCACGTGGTGGCTAAAAGTGCGAAAAAGGGACGCAGAGACGCGGAGGTCGCAGAGGTCGCAGGGCTTGCGTGGTGGTTTCTGTGATAACACTACCGCTTGTCGTTGCCTAGTTTTGCTTTTATTGTCGCAAAGGCAACTTCCAAGCGCTAGTGTGTTCGACCTCAAAGAAGGCAAAGGCCCGGAGCTGCTGCATGTGATGGCTAGAAGTGCGAAGTGGGACGTTAGACGCGAGACAACCGATAGACAATTAGACGCGAGAATGGAGAAAAAACAATTAACTCTACCTGAATTCTTCATTTTCATTTTTCATTCTTCATTTATTATAATGCGTTGCCTCC
>JAFUOX010000028.1 GCA_017481725.1 Kiritimatiellia bacterium
AAAAGGGGCTGTTGCAAAACTCAATGTTTTGTGGCAGCCTCTTTTCTTTGTAATTTTTTAATTATTTTCTCCATATTTATTGCTTTTGGTTTTTCTGCTTCAAGACCTTTAGGGGCAACCCAATAATCAATTTTCCCTTTACCAGCGATTAAGGTAAAAAGTTTGCGAATATTATATCCTAAACAAACGAGCATACACTCGCAACTGACATTTTCTAAACCTTTTCGACGTACTCTTTCGTAGTCCATATCTTGTTTAATAACACCAAAAGTACCTTCTACTTGAGCTGAGCGATTGATTCGCATTTCTATCCCTTTTGGGGATAATAGATTTTCAATTGCCTGTTTTCTAAATACATAAAGGTCATAACACACCTCAAAAATACGTTCTTGTTTGTTTTTGTTTTTAAGAGTCTTCATACAATAAGGTTTAAATTTGCATCTCCGGCAATCTTCGATATGGTAAAAAACTGTTTCTCGTCCACGAGAGTGAGTGTTACCATTTTGATATCTGACAGCTCTTTTCCCATTCAAGCAGATTAAATTTTTGTTATCATCAAAGTTATACACTTCTACCCACTCACCACAAATCATTTTTTGCCATGTTTGGGGTTTGATATAGTTTTCAATACCTGCTGCCTTCATATATCTATAATTATCTAACGAATAATAACCACTATCAGCACATAATCGTTTGGGATAAGTATTATAATTTGTAAAATACTGATCAAGCAAAGGGATAAAAGTTTTTGAATCAGTTCTATCTTGAGATACAAGAAAATCTAATATAAAACCTTTAGCTACAACAATTTGAAGAGCGTATGCCGCATGCATATTGCTACCAAGACCAGAATAATAATCTGATTTTAAACACATTGCTGTGGCGTCCTTATCGGTTTTATAATAAGAGTTTCTTCCAGAACCGCATATAGCTTCTATTTCTTCGTATTCCAAAGTTTTTAACAACATTTTTTTCAATGAATGAAAATCTTTGATTATTTGCGGTTGTCGATGACCGGAACCACAGACAATAGTAATTCCTGTATCTATGATTTTTTGTTCGAGTTGTGAAAGATAATAGGCAACTTCTTTAGAGGTAAATTCTTTCTTTCCAGAAGACAAAGGAAAGTAATTTAAAATAATTTTTTTCAAACCTTCATTAAGTCGATCATGCCTTTGTCTTGGTTTCCAGACAAATTTATATTTATTGGCGTTGGCTTCAAGTTTTGTCCCGTCAACAAAAACATCAGAGGTGTCTATATCGTATTTTTTTATAATAGCTTTTACTATACAAGCAAACACTTTTTTCTGCTGTGCAACAACTACGTTGTTGCAAAACCTCGAAATAGTAGAATATGATGGAACCTTTTGTTCCATCAAATACATGAATCGAATATCGAACCTTAAACTTTCTTCAATACGACGTAAGCTACCAGAATGTTTGGTGAAAGCATAAAGAATAGCAGCAAATAGACGATATGGATTATAAGACGGTCGTCCGCCATTTCCAAAATGTTTTTCAAGCGATTCTTCTATAATCTTTCCAACCCCAGAGTCTTCCAAAAGTTGAAGGTAATTGTCTAGTTTTTGCTTTTCCTCAAACGGAATGTCTGAGCAAAAGAACAAATAACCTTGAAAATTTGTAAAATAAGCCATAATTTCCTCCCATTATGGCCTATTATAGCCCCGATATGCCCCATAAACAATAAAAAAAGGCTGTCACAAAACATTAGGTTTTGCAACAGCCCCTTTTTGTTTTTGTAGGAAAATACTTGCATGGAATTTTTGTTTGTGGGAAAATAAAATTGTCATAAGAAAATTAGTTTTGAATTTTAATCACATAGAGAGAGGAGCATATTGCATGGGGCATACTAATTTTTGCAAATCATTGCGAAATAGAAATATCAATTACAAAAATGGATATTTTTTTATAACCATCCAAGTTAACCAAAATAAATCTATTTTTGGTGTAATAGTTGGTGACAAGGTTGAGCGAAATTCCTTTGGCGATGAGGTTTGGAAATATTGGCTTAATTTACCATTAAAATATCCAGAGCTTGAAATAATAGAATCGGTTTTGATGCCAAACCATTTTCACGCAATAGTTCGCATCCATTATAGAGTGGCAAACCATGAAAATCATTTAGGGTTTTTGGTAGGTCGCTTTAAGGGAGGTGCAGCATTTATTTATGGGAAGCATAAGCGAGCTGGGCTTGTTGAAGATATTGGTCAATATTTGTGGCAGCGTGATTATTGGGAGAAGCTTGTAACAAGCGAGGAGCAGCTCAAGGCGCAAATAAAATATATACGCGAGAATCCCCAAAATTGGTCGCGCGACAGGTATGGCGCATGCACAAGCTATTTTTGGGGGAATTTGGCGCTTTTAAATGAGCGGAGTATTGCGTTCGTGGCGTCGCAGGGGTTTAGCGCGGGTGCGCTAAACCCGAGGCGTGCTAAAGCACGCTTCTCCGATATCCCTCAAAACCTTTTAATATCGGAGCAGGGGGCTTCAGCCCCTAAACCCACCCCATTTTCCACACAAGCAATATCGGAGCAGGGGGCATCCCCATTTTCCACGCAAGCAATATCGGGGCAGGGGTCAACTTCAATATCGGAGCAGGGGGCTTCAGCCCCCACCCCCATAATCTCCACATTCACTAGCCCGCAGGAGCGTGAGGTGCTCAGAAGAGCACTCGCCAAAAATCGGCGCATCATTCAGGTGGTTCCACAAGGCATCCCCTCGGAGGCAGAGCTCCCTCAAGAGCTTGTGGCAGCATGCAAGGCGGGTAATGCCTTGCTCCTCTCTCCGCAACCCAGTGGCTCAACGCTCAATAAAAAGGTCGCCACATGGTGCAATGAATATGTCCTGCGGCATGCTTCTGAAATTTGGATAGGAGATATCTCTTGTAACGGCATGCTTTGCTCAATGCTAAATGCTTTTAATATAAATCTCTAACTTTTTGCTACTGTTTTTGATTATAGTGCTTGAGATTGTTTGCAAAGGTAAAGTATAATATCCTTATATAGGAGGTACAATTTTATGCTAAAAGTAAAAAACCCAATTTTACCAGGCTTTCACCCAGACCCATCTATTTGTCGCGTGGGCGATGATTATTATCTTGCAACATCTACCTTCCAGTGGTTTGGGGGAGTAGAGCTTTATCATTCAAAAGATTTAGTTAATTGGGAGCACCTTCCTTCTCCATTGAGCAAAGTGTCACAATTAGATATGCGTGGTGATCCAAATTCAGGCGGTGTTTGGGCTCCATGTCTAACATACTGCGATGGTATGTTCTATCTAATTTATACAAACGTAACTAATTTTCACGGAAACTTCAAAGACACCCACAATTATCTTGTAACAACTACAGATATTCGCGGAGAATGGAGTGATCCAATTTATCTAAATTCAAGTGGCTTTGACCCATCTTTATTCCACGATGATGATGGTAAAAAATATCTCCTCAATATGAAGTGGGACCATCGTGAGGGAACAAACTTTTTTGCTGGTATTCTAATTCAGGAATATTCACCAACAGAAAAAAAACTCATCGGTAAACCAACCAACATTTTCAGGGGAACCTATGCTGGTGGAACTGAAGGTCCTCACATGTATAAGCATGATGGATACTACTACCTATTTGTTGCAGAGGGTGGTACTGGATATCATCATGGCATACAAATGGCTCGCTCAAAAACTCTTCTTGGTGAATATGAGGTTGATCCACAACCAGTCTTGACAGCAAAGCATAATCCAGAAAGCTATCTCCAGCGCACAGGTCATGGTGCTCTAGTGGATTCCCCTAATGGCGATTTGTTTGTAACGTTTCTCTGTGGTCGACCAATTACTCTGGAAAATCAAAAGCGTCGCTCTATGCTTGGTCGCGAGACCTGCATTGCTCCAGTGGTTTGGAATGAGGATGGTTGGCTACGTCTAAAGACAGGTGGCATTGTCCCTCCAGTAGAGTTTGAAGTAGATAAGCAAGAATATAAATTTCCAACAGACCCATTGTTTGATGATTTTGATGAACCTACATTGCCTCTTCATTTCAAAACTCTGCGCTTGCCATTTACAAAGGAAATTGGCTCTCTAACGGAACGAAAAGGCTGCTTAAGGCTTGTAGGTAATGAGTCAATTACATCATGGAATAAGCAATCGCTAGTTGCTCGCCGCATCCAGCATTTCCATATGGCGGCAATAACTGAAATGGAATTTTCTCCTGAAACTCTTCAGCAGATGGCTGGTCTTACTGTGATGTATGATACATATAATTTCTTTTATTTGTATTTAACTAAAGATGAGGAATCAGGTCAAAACGCACTTCGCATTCTTGTTCGTGATAATCTAAAATTCTATAATCCAATTGAGGGTGGCTGTGTGCTAATTGGAGAAAATAATCATGTATGGTTAAAGGCAGAACGTAAGGATACAACTCTTACATTCTCTTTTTCTCTTGATGGCGAAAGCTTCCAAAATATTGGTGGCAATTTAGACTGCAGTAATATGGCGGACGAAGCCTATGGTGAAATCGGCCACGAAGGTCATACAGGACCATTTGTCGGTATGGCATGTCAGGATTTAACAGGCGAGCATTTCTGTGCTGATTTCTTTAATTTTTCATACGAAGCAAAATAAAAAGGTAAACTTATGAACGTAGGATTTATTGTTTCAAATGTCTTTGCTGACCACATGGTTTTGCAAAGAAATAAACCAATTCGCATCAATGGTTTTGCAACACCACATACAGCTGTATATGCAGAAATGAATGGAGTGTGCGCTGGTGGTAGAACAGGTGAGAATTGTAAGTGGGAGGTTGTTCTTCCGGCTCTTGATGCTGGTGGTCCATATGAAATCATTATTAAATCAAGCCATGGTGTAACCAAAAAGATTCGAGATGTAATGATTGGTGATGTTTGGCTTTGCTCTGGCCAATCTAATATGGAATTTTTTGTTTATCAGCCAGATAATATTTCTCTTGGAGAAAAAGGTAAGAAGCTTGTTGAAGAAGCAAATGACACAAATCTTAGATTTCTCCGTGTTGAGCATTCTATTAACCCTTTAACAGAATGCGATATGCTTCCAGATAGCAGTGTATGGGCGCTTCCTACAGATTCAGAACGCCTTTCTATGATGAGTGCAGTTGGTTATCTTTTTGGTTTGGAGCTTCGTCAGCGAGATCCATCTGTGCCAGTTGGTATTATTAGCTCAAGCTGGGGAGGAACAAGAATTGCCCCATGGATTCCTGAGGAATATTTTAAAAAGGCAAATATAACTTCAGCGATTAAACGCTTGGAGGAGGTTAGAAAATCCACAAATGATGAAGCACGTCTTTCCCCAGAAGCAAAGGCACTAAATGCAAGCTTTTTTGAGTGGATTGAACGCTTTAATAATTATGCACCTGAGCAATCTGCAAAAGCTCTTGCTGAATGGGCTCAAAGGGATGTGGATTTATCTAATTGGGAGAAGCATGAGTTCTCAACAATGGTACAACCAAAAACTGCAGGTATCACTTGGTATAGAAAAGAGATTGAAATTCCTGCAGATTGGGAGGACTCATCTCTCTCAGTATTCTTTGGAGCTCTTAATGATGAGGATGAGGTTTTCTTTGATGATATTAAGGTTGGTGAAACAACCTGTCATCAAATAGAGTGGTGGGCATATCCTCGCTGCTACACATTGGCTGCTGAATATGTTAAGGCTGGTAAGCATGCAATCTCTGTTAGACTCAAGGACCATGGTGGTTCAGGGGGCTTCTCTGGAAATGCGTTTGTTTTCTCAGCAACACCAGAAAAGAAAATTGATTTAAAGAGTGGAGATTGGTTTAAGAAAAGAGAATTTGCTACAGACAAGGATAAACTCAATCCTCGCCCTGGCGTAGTACCTGGATTTATTTTCTATGAGTATGGTATTCCTAGCTGCTTATATAATTCTATGGTTAAGCCATTGACTGAGCTAGAAATATCTGGTGTGCTTTGGTATCAAGGCTGCTCTGATAATGGTGAGCCCGCAGAATATTACACTCTTCAAAAGCTATTGATTGAGGCGTGGAGAGGTGTATTTAGAAATCCAAAAATGCCATTCTTTATTACACAGCTTGCTGGATTCCAAGAGCAGCGTCCGGAGAACCGCTTGCCAGATGATTACTGGAAGGACTTTGAGCCAAACAATGAAGGCTATCAGAGAATCCGTGAGGTGCAGAAGCTGGTTGCGGAGGAAGTTGAGAATGTTGCTTTGGCTGTAACAATTGATATTGGTGACCACTCTGATATTCATCCAGCAAATAAGTTTGATGTTGCAAAGCGTCTTTTTGCTTGTGCTCGCAAATTTGGTTATGGTGAGGATGTTCCTTATTTAAGTCCAGATGTTGATGTGGTTGTAGAAAAGGATGGTGGCTTGCTACTAAAAATTAAAAATGTAGGCGATGGCTTATTTATTAAGGATGCAACAGAAATAGGTGAGCACATGTTTGCTATTGCTGGAGCAGACGGTGTTTATAAATGGGCTGATGCAAAGCTTGTAAGCAAGGATGAAATCTTTGTTTCTTCAGCAGCTGTTGCTGAACCAAAAACTGTCCGTTATGCTTGGAGTGCTTTCTCTCCATTCACAAATATCTATAGCTCTGATGGCTTCCCTTTGCAGCCATTTAGAACTGATACTGAAAAGCTTTATTAAAACTGTTTTTAAAAAAAGGATGCATTAAATGAATGTAAGCTTTATGGTTTCAAATGTGTTTTCTGACCACATGATTTTTCAGCGTAATCGCCCAATCAAAGTATGGGGTTGTGCTTCACCATGTACTACAATTCGTGGAGAAATGAATGATTATCTCGTAGAAGCTGTGGCTGATGAAAATGGTCGCTGGATAATTGAGTTTCCTGCATTGGAAGCAGGAGGCCCTTATGAGATGGTTATTAAAACTCAATACGATGCAGAGAAGAGAATAAAGGATATTTTGATTGGTGAGGTCTGGGTTTGCTCTGGTCAATCAAATATGGAGTATTCTGTTTATTTGACGCGAGACCCATTCTATAGCCTCGGTGATGAAGGCAAAAAGCTTTGTGAGTGCACAAAGGATGATAAGCTACGACTTCTTTATGTAAAGCATGCAATTAATCAATTTGAAAAATGCGATATGCTGCCAGAATGCTGTGAGTGGAAATCCGCAACAAGCTTTGATGGAATTGCACCAATTAGTGGTGTGGGATTTCTCTTTGCTCAAATGCTTCGCAAAAAATATCCAGATATTCCCGTCGGTATTATTTCTAGCTCATGGGGTGGATCTATAATTCAGCCTTGGATTGATAAAGAATCCTTTGTTACAGCTGGTGAAACAGCAATTCTTGAGTCACTTGAAACCTCTTGCACAAGATTCAATGAGCCCCGCGTTAAAACAGAGGAGGAGCTCAAGAGGGATGATGAATTCTTTGCATGGATTGATCGCTTTAATGCTTATGCCCCAGAAATCTCAGCACATGCAATTTCTGAGTGGACAAAGCTGGATGCAGATACCTCCGATTGGGAGGAAAAACCATTTAAGGAGCTTTCTCTATCTCGCGTGCCAGGTATTGCATGGTATCGCAAAATTATCGAGGTTTCTGAAGAATGGGCTGGCAGTGATTTGTTTGTTTATTTTGGTGCACTAAATGATGAGGACGAGGTTTTCTTTGATGGAGTAAAGATTGGAGAAACAACCTGCCGCACAAGAGAATGGTGGGAAGCACCACGCAAGTACAATGTCGATAAGGCTCTCACAACACTGGGTAAGCATGTTGTTGCTGTACGCATCAAAAACCACAAGGGCATAGGTGGCTTTATGGGTGAGGTTTTTATCCGCTCTTTTAGTCATTACGGAAAAGTTTGCATTTCAGAGGGCAACTGGCTACAAAAACAGGAATTTGTTGTCGATTTTTCATGCTTCCCTCAAAGACCTGAATATATACCTGATTTTACAAATATTACAAATTCTGTTCCTACTTGTCTTTATAATGCAATGATTCATCCATTGACAAAGCTTGAGATAAGAGGAGCCCTTTGGTATCAGGGCTGCTCAAATGCTGGTGAGCCAGCAAACTACTATCGATACAATAAGCTACTTGTTGAATCTTGGCGTAAGGCTTGGAATAATCCAAAAATGCCATTTATCATTACACAGCTTTCTGCTTTCCAAGAGCAGCGCCCATTTGATCGTTTGCCAGATGATTATTGGAAGGATTTTGAACCAAGCAACGAAGGCTATCAAGGATTGCGTGAAGTGCAGAAGCGTGTTGCTGAGGATATGGATAATGTTGGCATTGCCATTACAATTGATGTTGGCGATCACTCAGATATTCATCCTAAAAATAAATGGGATGTTGCAAAGCGCCTATTCGCTTGTGCAGAAAAGATTGCCTACGGAGAAGATGTCCCATATCTATGTCCAGATTGTACTAGCGTATCAGAGCAGGATGGTGGCTTGCTACTAAAAATTAATAATGTAGGCGAAGGCTTGTACCTAAAGGATGCAGCAGAAATTGGTGAGCACATGTTTGCTATTGCTGGAGCAGACGGTGTTTATAAATGGGCTGATGCAAAGCTTGTAAGCAAGGATGAAATTTTTGTTTATTCAGCAGCTGTTACTGAACCAAAAACAGTCCGTTATGCTTGGAGTGCATTTCCTCCATTTACAAATATCTATAGCTCAGATAATTTGCCTTTGCAGCCATTCCGAACAGACAATGAAAAGGTTTATTAAAATTTAATTGGAGAATATATATGAAGTGCGAAAATAAATATCTTGAGCAAGTATATGCTTCTGTACTTGGTAAAGTAATAGGTGTTTATATGGGTCGCCCTTTCGAGGGCTGGTGGAAGGATCATATTCTTCGTGTGCTTGGTCCAGTTGAGGGCTATGTTTATGAAAAGTGTAAAAAGCCATTGATAGTTTCTGATGATGATATTTCAGGAACCTTTACATTTATTCGTGCACTAGAGGATAGTGGGCTATATGAAAATACACCAGATGATTTCTTCGGAGAAATGTGGCTAAACTACATTCTTGAAAATCAGTCAATTCTTTGGTGGGGAGGAATGAGTGTTTCTACAGAGAATACAGCTTTTCTCCGTCTAAAGACTGGCTATAAATCTCCAGAGTCTGGCTCAATCGCACTTAACGGAAAAATAGTTGCTGAGCAGATTGGTGCACAAATTTTTATTGATGCATTTGGTATGGTTGCTCCGGGAAAGCCAGAGCTTGCCGCAAAGCTTGCTAAAAAATCAGCACGCGTTTCTCACGATGGTGCCGCAGTGGATGCCGCAGTTGTTCAAGCAGTGCTTATCTCTCTTGCTTTTGAAGAAAAGAATATGGAGCGCTTGCTTGATGAAGCAATTAAATTTATCCCAGAGGATTCTATCATAACTCAAATTCATAGGGATGTCCGCCAGTGGAGCAAAGAGGATGGCGATTGGGAAAAAACCTATGCTCGCATTTTCGAAAAGTACGGCTATGATAAATTTGGTGGAGGCTGTCACATAGTTCCTAACCACGCAATTATGGTAATGGCATGGTGCTATGCTCCAGATAATTTCCACAAAGCAATGACAATCATTAACACAGCAGGCTGGGACACGGATTGCAATGCTGCAAATGTTGGTGCTGTGATGGGACTTGTGGTTGGACTTGATGGAATTTGTAAGGATTACGACTATCGAGGCCCGGTTGCAGATAGAATTGTTGTTCCAACCTCAGAGGGAACTTATGGTGTAACCTCATGCTTAGAGATTGCAAAAATGGTTGCTCGCATTGGCTCGAAAATTATGGGCTATGATCCAATTCCAGAGACAAAGAAATATTCCTTTGAATATGGTTCTCAGGAGGGATTTGTTTCTCACGACCTAGGTAAGTTCGAAAATACATCAGTTGATATTAAATGCGCAAATGGATATATCGATATAACCTCTGCAAATGAAAAAGGAGCTGCAGCAGTAGGTGTCTCCCATGAATATACCTTGCGCACAAAATATCCAATAGGTGGCTATGATACAACATCCACTCCTCAGGTTTATCCTGGCAACACAGTTGAGTTTGATGTGGAAAATGTTGGCTCTGAAGCAATGACAGTTCGTATTTTTGCAGGTATGGACCGTGACCAATATAATGGAGAGCCAGATCGCAAGCTTTTCTATGCAGAGGGTGCTGCCGAGCAGATTGCTGTTGGTGAGCGCAAAACAATCAAGTGGGTTGTTGATGCTCCTGCAAATGTGTATCTATCATATATGGGTATTGCATTAGAAAAGCAAGGCACAATAAGAATTCATTCTTCAGACGTATATGGCAGCTTTGCTGTTTCTCTTGTTAATGAAGATGTACCTTGTCGTGAAGCAAAGCAATTCGGTGGTTGGATTTGTTCTGCAAGCCTGATCCGTTGGCGCAATATCATGAGCTGCTGTGATGGTCCAGCAGTAGTAATTTCAGGTAACAAGCGTTGGAAAGAGGTTAATGCAAATGCAGAGATATTCCTTCGTGGTTCAGACTTTGCCGGAATAGTTTTTGATTATCATGGCTTAAACAATTTCTGTGCAGTAGGAATTGGTCATGGCAAACTCACAGTATATCGCAAATTCTTCGGAAAGAAGGAAGTGCTTTATACTCAGGAAGCACCTGACCTTAATAATGTAGCTTATACAGCAGCAATTTCTCGAAAAGGAAATAAGCTTAATGTAAAGATGGGTGATTTTGCCGACTTCGCATTAGATATACCTTTTGCGGCAGGTGGTGCAGCAGGTGTTGTTGTTGAAAATGGTTCAATAATTCTTAATAGCCTCAATATGACAGGCACAATGTAACAAAAAAAGCGCTCGTTCGGGCGCTTTTTTGTCTCTATGGAAGAAAAATTGCTCATTTGGAAAATTACTTTACCTGCATTTTTCACAAAAAACCAATTTTTCACAAAATAAAAATTTTAATTTTTTCGAAAAATCATCATTTTTCCAAAAAATATTTTTTGCTGAACCCCTAGTAAATGCAGGGGGTTCAGAGAAAATTCGAGAAAAATTAAATTTTTTTTTAAAATAGTGTTGAATTTCAAATCCGATTTTTGCTACATTATCACCCATTGCGACACAAAACGTGATGTTAAGTGTTGTGAGTTGCAGGACGGACCTGTTAATCAGGCGGCTGCAAAATTGTTCTTTGAAAACAGAATCGCATTCGGGCCACGCATCCGATATCAGAAAGCGAGAGATTGCTTAGCTGAGTGGGAGGGTGGCCTGACAGTAAAGTAGTTTGTGTGGAATC
>JAFUOX010000029.1 GCA_017481725.1 Kiritimatiellia bacterium
CGATTATCCTAGACGAAAATTCGGAGGAAAATCTGCTAGACAAATGCTTAAAGAAGTATATGGAATTTACATTCCCCCTGCATCTACAGAAGATTGCTAAAAGTGAAATAAAAATCGTGCATTTAATCTTGCATTTTACGGCTAGGAACATATATAGTTTTTCTACCTATTAAAACAAATTTAGACAAATAAACGCCATGCTCAATTTGTCTATACTTTATATATTAACATGCTGTCTACTAAAGACTTATATCAATACAAATATTTATTTGTTTAGCATTTTTAAAATTATTGCTGAAATATTAGCAACACATTCAGGTGCAGAAGCATATTTATGACCTGGCAAAAAATGTATTAATTCTCCACCAAATTCAGAAGAAACAGCCATACATTGAGGAAAGGTTCCTTCTGCAATAGTTGTCTCCATTAGAACTATTCCATCGCGATTTTGTTCCAAATTAATATAAACCTCATCAGCCGGGAGAGAAAAATCTTTTAAAACAGACACAAGCGGATGTTTAGCAGTTTTATTTGTTTTGACGTTGAATGGAACAATTGGATGGGTAGATGGCTTTCCATTATTTGGATCATTGGGTCTTACCCAGCGGAAGCCTACAAGCTTTCTCCACCAAGAAGATTTCCAAAATGCAGCACTTGAGCCATGAAGAAGCAACACATCGCCACCTTGCTTTATATAACGTTCTACATGCCCAATTGCTCTTTCGGGATAAGAAACATCACATGTTTCTCCAATCATATTTAAAATTAGCAATTCGCAATCTTCTTCCCATAATTCATTCTCAAAAACAGACCAATCATCCTCAAAAAACAATATTTTTCTCTTAAGCTCTGGAGCCAATGCCTCAAAGATACATTTGCCTGGGTGTGCCCCATAGTGATTATCTGCGAAAAAATAAATCATAGCATAAAAAACTGTGTATTAATTATTCACTTTTTAAGGTTGTCGAAGAGTTATTAAACCAATCTCAGGTGGACAATTAAAACGCAAAGGCACACCACAAGAGCCTACTCCACGAGAAGTCCATCCTTGAGTATGCTCACCCTCTTGCCAATGACCAACCCAAACTCGATCAGGACTTGGATCATTTTTCCAACCAATAACTTTATGAAGCATCACACCACCAGGAAAACAAATCTGCCCTCCATGAACATGACCAGCAAGCACAAGGTCCACACCTTCTGCTGCTGCTTTCGCATAGGTACTAGGTGTGTGTGAAAGAAGAAGCTTAAAAGAATTTGTTGGTGCTAATGAAAACGCACGAGCTATATCATCACTTTTATAAATATTAGCATCATCCACACCGCCAATCCAAATAGAAGCACCATCACGCTTTAATTCAACACCTTCATTTAAAAGGACATTAACTCCAGCAGCTTCAAGATAAGGCACATCTAACAAAGAATCATGATTCCCCAAGCACGCATATATAGGAGATTTAATCGCTCTAGCCAGCTGCTCGGTTTCTGGCATAGCACTACCACTTTTATGAACCGTGAGATTATTAAAATCTCCTGTGATTACACATAAATCGTACTCTAAATTTTTGATCGAGTCTATAATCTCAGGAACAAGCTTAGCATCTAAATCTAGATGCAAGTCTGAGAGATGAAGAATGCGAAAGCCATCAAACTCCTTTGGAAGTCGTGGCAGTGTCAGCGGATGTTCTTCCACCTTAGGTGACAAATAATTCCTGTATCCTCGCTTCCAAAGAAATGTTACCTTAAAAACAATTGTTAGAATAAACTTAAAGATTGGCACTGGACAAAACCGCACCTTCCCATTAAGCTTTAATTCCCGCTCATTTTCATGGCGCAAGCGTTTTTCATACAAATCACGCCCGAAGCGCTGAGCAACAGCTAAATCTTCGGGCGTTTTTGGAGAATATGGCATAATTATTTTAAGCATATATCACAATTTCTATTAAGAGCGATAGTTTGGAGCTTCGCGAGTGATGCGAACATCATGAGGGTGAGCCTCACGGAAGCCTGCTAGGGATACGCGAACAAACTTACCCTTTGCGTGGAGCTCTTGTAGATTATGTGCACCATTGTAGCCCAATGAAGCACGTAAACCACCGCAGAACTGAGTCATTACCTTTTGAACTGTGCCGACATATGGGATAATACCCTCAATACCCTCTGGAACTAGGTCTGCAGACTTACGTGCAGACTGGAAGTAACGCTCACGAGAGCCCTTACCAGACTGCATTGCAGCAAGAGAGCCCATGCCACGATAAACAACATATTGGCGACCATCTTGGATAATCTTCTCACCAGGGCTTTCCTCTGTACCTGCAAGAACAGAGCCAAGCATTACACTCTCTGCACCAGCAACGATTGCTTTAGGAATATCACCTGAATAACGGATACCACCATCAGCAATACATGGAATTGTGCGCTCCAATGCCTTTGCTACATTATAAACAGCTGTAATCTGAGGAACACCAACACCACAAACAACACGAGTTGTGCAAATTGAACCTGGTCCGATACCTACCTTAACAGCATGAGCACCAGCATCACGTAGTGCAATCGCAGCCTCACCAGTTACGATATTACCAGCAATAATATCAATATCAGGATAATTCTTTGAAATCCACTTAACCATATCGATAATGCCCTTGGTGTGACCATGAGCAGAATCAACAACAAGAACGTCAACATTAGCATCTGCCAATGCTTCAACACGCTCATAATCTGCACCACCAGAAACTGCAGCTGCACAACGTAGGCGGTAGCGAGAATCGCGATTAGCCATTGGAAGGCTTTTTTCAACTAGATTACGTACATCCGTAAAAGAATATAGGCCAGCCAATTTTCCATCAGCATCAACCAAAGGTAGCTTACCCTTACGTGCCTTACGCATAATATCATATGCTTCTGCATGTGAAGTACCAGCAACTGCTGTGATTGGGTTACGGGTCATCACATCCTCAACCTTTACAGAATGATCATCTGTGTAATCAATATCCTTTGATGTAATAACACCAACCACGCGCTCATTATCATCTAGAATTGGGAAGCCAGAAAACTTGTAGCCTTTTTCTTCACGAATTGCCATGATTTCTGCAATTGTCTGACCACAGTGGAAAGTAATTGGTGCGTGAATAAGACCATTAAGATGATGCTTAACGCGGCTTACCTTATCTGCTTGAAGCTCTGCAGAAAGATTTTTATGAATTACACCGATACCACCAAGCATTGCCATTGCAATTGCCATACGGCTTTCTGTAACCGTATCCATTGCTGCACTTATAAAAGGAATATTAATATTAATTCTTGAGGTTAGGCGTGTTTCTGTAGATGTTGAATCAGGCAAGAAATCAGCGTATTGTGTAACAAGGGAAACATCGTCAAAAGTTAAACCATCAAATTTAAAATGGCTCATAAATTCATCGGTATAAGAATTAATCTGCACGGCTACCTCCTAAATGGTATTTTATATTGATTTGTAAAGGCACATTTTGTGTGCTTTTGCCAATTTATTATATCACTTAAATTACATTACATTCAAGTAAAAAATAATTGTTACGCAAAATAAAGGGATTGTTTCAATGGGAACCCTAAAAAACCACAATTTAATGATTGTTTTATACCCTTTTTATGGATTATAAATAGTTTTCCAATCATCAAGCAATCTAATCGTTAATTCTTTTGTCTCTGAATCATATAAACCAAAGGTACGTGGATGACCACCCTTTGGAAGAGAGATAGAACCAGGATTAAATACTCTGAAGCCTTTTTCTGAAAGCTTATTCACAGGAATGTGGGTATGTCCATGAACTAATATAGCATTCCCATCAAAAATCTTTTCAAAGTTTGATTCATCCCAAATATGACCATGAGTTAGAAAAAAAACTGTTCCATCCTCGAGCATAATATGTGCGCTACGAGCTAATATAGGGAATGAGAGCATCATTTGATCCACCTCTGTATCGCAATTGCCACGCACTACTACAAATTGTTTTTTGTTAGAATTAAGCAGCTCTGCAACCTTTTGTGGATTATAAAATTCTGGAACACCATTACGAGGTCCATGATACAGAACATCTCCCAAAACCGCTATTTTTGCCGGAGAGATTTCCCCAGCTATCTCTAAAACCTTCTCTAAAGTGCTATCTACACCATGAATATCTGAAATAAACATTATTTTCATTATTTTCTCCAAAAATTTATACTAAATTGTAGCACATTATTTAAGCATTAATCAACAATTGCTTTTTAAGAACACAAGCATACAATTTGCAGATAAATGGACAGAACAACATTCCAAAATCGCGACAATGCAAGCAGCTTAACTATCATACAATTACCCCTACTCATTTAATTATGCAATTTTCCTTCTCCATACTCTTCCAGCCCGCGAGCGTGATGCACGAGATGCGGAGCGTGATGCACGGGACGCCGAAGGGACGCAGAGACGCGGAGGTCGCTGAGGTCGCTGAGACGTGACGCCGAAAAAATACACTAGCGGAATGAGCTTTGCCTTGGATATTGCTTTATCTTTCAAAGCAATTGGGCAAATCTCATCCACTAGTGTCCTCGCCCAGAATACTATTAAGATGCGGAGGCGATGCATTATAATGAATGAAGAATGATGAATGAAGAATTCAGGTAGAGTTGAGTGTTTTTTCTCCATTCTCGCGTCTAATCTCGTTCGTTGCGTCCTCCGCGACGCAGCGTCCCTTTTTCGCACTTCTAGCCACCACATACATAAGCTCCGCGTCTTTGCCTTCTCGTGGTCGTACACACTAGCGCTTGGAAATTGCCTTTGCGACAACAGGAGCAAAACTAGGCAACGACAAGCGGTAGTGTTATCATCGATACCACCATACAAGCCACCACACAAGCCTCTGCGTCCTCTGCGTCTCTGCGTCCCTTTTTCGCACTTCTAGCCACCACGTATTACCGTGATGCACAGGGTGCATCCTGTTCAAAGAGGAGGAAGAGAGGATAGTCGCGCAATGGAATATGATTTAGGTGGAATGCGATTTCGCTCTTCCACTCTACCATTTCATCTGGCAGGGCGTAAATTGTACCTGTCATTGGGTCAATAAGCTTTGGTAGCTTTTTAAAGCCGCCGAATGCTATGGTCATTGTTTCATCTATTGACATATTTATTAGGTCAGTAGGCTTCCAATATGTGAAAAGCACATTCCCGTTTGGCATATTAAAGCCACCAGAAATAATGTCGTTATGGCAGACCTCCTGCTTATAATTCATCAATTTTGAGCTCTGAGGCTTTAGGAAATAAATAATATCCTCAGTGACCTCAGGCTCTTCCTTAAATAACGAGGCAAGAACCTGCAATGCCTTGAAGGACTTTTTGGGTGTATATTCGCCTGTGGATCTTCCGTCCTCATCAAAGGTTGCTGAGAGTATGCCAAAGTATCCATAATCCATGTAGGAGCTTTTATCACCGACTGTGCCACATAATGCTTCTACCATATCCATTGTGGAGAAAAAGGACATAAATTCTACATCACACAACAAATCTGAAACTGTGTGACGCAGTAGCTGCTTTGCTTGCTTTTCTTGCGTCCATGCCAAGCCATTTAATGCACCTGCTCCATCTGGGCGAGATTGCGAGCCAGATTCGCCTTGTATGATTTTTATGGCTGGGTTATATTTTTTTAGGATGGATTTATAAAATCTTACAACGTGTGGGTTTTCTGTCTCATCAGCTGAGTAGCAGTGATATGTAAAGCCCCATACATTGTCAAGACAACCTGTTTCGCACATATCAATCGTCCACTCAAGGGTGTGCATACATACGGAGCCAACAATAACCTTTGCTGCTGAATTTGCCTCATGAATTGCCGCAGCTGTTGCTTTAACAAATTCGCCATACTCTTTTCCAGAGGGACCATGCTTCCAGCACCAAGGACCATCTGGCTCATTCCACACCTCAAATCTATCAACTCCTCGAGCCTTATAACGGGAAACTAGAGTAAACACATAGCGATACCATGCTTTTCTTTCCTCCTCTGTTTTTACAGGAGGAATACCAACGGCTCCAAAAACCGTTTTTGCTGCTTCGGAATATAGTGCATTGCCATAGCAGAGGCAAACCCACGGCATCGTTCCGATTTTAAGTAGATTATCTACAATCGCATCAAGCCACGCAAAATCGTACTCGCCTTTTACCTTTTCGGTGCGTGCCCAGCCTGATTGAATGCGTATCCATTTTACACCGGTCTGAGCAACATAGGGGTAAGCCTTCTCAGGATCAAAAACATCTCTATCCAGTTTTTCAAACCCCAGCCCGAGTTTGGAGCGTTTTACATTTATACTTGCTACAGGCTGAACCTCACCAATTTTCTTTAATCTAAACATAAATTACTCCGTAAAATTGCAGTTAAAAGCTATCACTTTGTTGTAGAACCGTACCAGCCCATAATTTGGAGGCGAGGCAGCTCGTATGAGAGCTGACAAAGTGCACAAATTGCTGCACTATCTAATGCTGGTGCATCAATATCAACAAAGAATGCATATTCCCAAGGCTTATCAGGAACGGGTTGCGAGCAAATTGATGCAAGGTTCAAGCCTTTATCTGTGAAGACATCAAGTGTTGAGGACAATGAACCATGCCTATGTGGTAGTTGCATGATAATGCTAACGCGAGAAGCATCAGGGGTGACAATTAGTTCGCGTGTAACCACAATAAAGCGTGTTTGATTACATGTGGTATTGCATGCATTCTCCTCAAGTATCACAAGTCCAGCTTGCTCGGCTGCACTTCTTGAGCAAATTGCTGCGATGGACACATCTCCCTTATCCAAAATATATTTTGGAGCGTAGGCTGTATTTTCAATACTCTCTTGCACCCAACCACACGCATTTATCTTGTTGGAGCATTGGCTTAGTGCTTGAGGATGGCTTACCACACATTTTATATCTGCTAAGGTTGCACCAGGAAGAGCTGCCACGCAATGCTCAACTGGAATATCAGCATAGCGAGCAATAAATAGCTTCTGCTGTAATAACTGATAAACGGTATCTACAGGACCACCTGTTGTATTAGCCAAAGGTAGCACCACTGCATCCACCTTTTGCTCTGTTAGTGACTTACAAGCATCTGCGAATGACCATGCTGGCTCTAAGGCTGCATCTGGGAAAAATGTGCGGGCAGCCTTTTCTGAATATGACCCTACCTTGCCACCATACGCAACTCGCCTTACATTCTCCAATGAACCAGCGGCAACTGATGGAAGAATTGCTGTTGCATTTTGATTTTGTCGTTGAGATGAAAGCATATCGTATTGGCGCTCACGGGAAACTCGCATAATTGTGCGCAAAAAGGACTCAACGGCATCCCCATCCTGAGTGCTGACCTTGCCACGAGCATTTGAAATAACAACATTTTCTCTGGCAGCATCGTAGATTGCGCCACCGCTCTCCCCTTTTGCCTTTGCCACACGCTCTGACACTCGAAGGCGCTTTGCAAATAAATCAATCAGCTGTGCATCAATATCATTGATGTCGCGACGACACTGCTGAAGAGAATCATTTTTTGATTCTGTCTCAGCTGGTTTTGTCACTGGTGTTTTTTTTAGGATAAAATCATTTACTAGCTGCTCCAAGCCCATTGTGTAGCTTTTAATTCCAAAGCCAGCGATTTGCCCAACGCACACAGCCCTAATTACTGATGTATGGCGGAAGCTCTCACGCTCGTGGATATTGGAGATATGCACCTCCATTACAGGAAGTCCTGTAACATCAATCGCATCACGTATTGCATAGCTATAGTGAGTGAATGCACCTGCATTTATGACAATGCCTGCTGCGGTCTCGCGTGCTTCATGGAGCTTTTGAACAATTTCGCCCTCATGGTTTGATTGGAAGCACTCTGCCTCAAAGCCTAGCTCAGCAGCGCGTTCCTTAAAAAGCTTCTCAACATCAGCAAGAGTAAAGCTACCATATTGCTTTGGGTCGCGCTTGCCGAGCATATTTAGGTTTGGACCATTTACCAATAATATTTTCATAGGGTGCTATCTTCTCTCCAGCTCATAAGCCTTTTGATGACTGCTCTAATAAATCAAGCAGAACTATTGCCATTGCACTTTCAACGACTGGCACAGCACGTGGCACAATGCATGGGTCGTGGCGACCTGTAATCTCAAGTTCAACATTCTCCTTTGTTTTGAGATTTACGGTTTCTTGTTTTGAATAGATTGAAGGCGTTGGTTTGAATGCACAGCGCATCACTATTGGCATTCCATTTGTAATGCCTCCCTCAATGCCTCCTGCATTATTTGTCCTATGGGTTAGTTTGCCATTAACAAAAATTGGAGAATCATTATTTTCTGAGCCACAAGACTCTGCCACAGCAAAGCCCTTTCCAAATTCCACTCCCTTTACAGCGGGTATTGCAAACATCATCTGAGCCAAGCAGCCCTCAACTGTATCAAAGAATGGGCTACCAATTCCAACTGGCATTCCTGTTGCTACACACTCGATAATGCCACCTACGGAATCACCGTGAGCATGTGCCTCAGCAATTTTCTTCTGCATTTCATCGCCTTGGACATCATCAACAACTGGGAAAGACTTATCTGCAACAGAAAATGGATACATTGCATCTCCTACAAATGCGTCCTTTACTCCAGCAATCTCAACAATGCGAGCATGCACGCGAATACCACGTGCAGCAAGAGCTTGCAAGCACACTGCACCAGCAAACGTCAAAGGAGCCGTAATGCGTCCGGAAAAATGCCCACCGCCACGTGGGTCATTATAGCCTTCGTAACGAACTGCTCCTGTATAATCTGCATGACCAGGTCGAGGAGTTTCCACAAACTGGCAATAATCCCCTGAACGCGTATTTGTGTTGCGTATAACAGCGGCAAGAGGTGTACCAGTTGTTTTTCCATTATATACACCAGAAAGGATTTCTGGCACATCTGGCTCTTTACGGGCTGTTGCCCATGGTGCAGAGCCTGGTGCGCGGCGCTGCAGGTGCTTTGCGATTTGCTCCATATCAAGAGCAATTCCTGCTGGCAAGCCATCGATCACAACACCTATGCCATCGCCATGGGATTCACCGAATAGAGAAACCCTTACGTTCTTTCCATAAATTGAACTCATTGAAGCATTCCTCCAAAGGTTGCATAATCCTCAAAGAAATTTGGATAAGATTTATTTACAGCAAATTCATCTGTCAAAACAACCTCATTTGCAGCACGTGTAGCAAGAATTGCAGCAGTCATCACAATACGGTGATCATTTGCACTCTGCACCTTGCCACGAGGGGTAAGTGTGGTATTCATACCAGTGCCGTAAATAATGATTGAATCATCTGTGCAATCAACCTCAACGCTAAAGGCACTTAGCATATTGCAAACGCTTTCAATTCTATCGCTTTCCTTCAAACGCAAGCGCCCCACATTCTCCAAATATGTATCTCCATTTCTAAATACAGCAGCAGCTGCAAGTGCTGGAACAATATCTGGAATATCCTTTGCATCAATGTGGCGTTCCCCATCACCCCTAAAAGCTTGGTCAAGAATTACACCAAAGACGGCATCGCCTTGATTTGTGTTGCGAGGAAGATTTGAAATTGTAATTTCATTGCCGATATAATTTGCAAGCTGCCAGAAGGCTGCCTGTGAGCAATCTGCCTCAGGGATAAACGGCTCTGTGGCAGTGTATCGGCTAGACCCTGCCACATGGAAGCCTGTCTCTGTGCGTTCAACCTCCACACCAAAGTGACGCATTACATCAAGCGTCAGTTCTACATAGGATGCAGACTCAAGAGGTGAAGTTAGAACAATATCAGATGGACCAGACAAAAGAGGCAAAGCAAGAAGCAGTCCTGAAATATATTGAGAGCTAACGTTGCCCGGTATTTTATAGGTACCAGGCTTAAGCTTTCCCTTAACAAGCAAAGGCAAATATACGCCCTCTGCATCAGGCATTACAAGCTCGGCTCCATTACCGTCAAAAGCCTGTGCATATTCATCCATTGGGCGCTGAGGAAGGCGTCCCCTTCCACCAAAGCATACAGGCAAACCAAGAGCTGCGGCAAGCGGCACCATTAGGCGAAGCGTTGTCCCAGATTCGCCGCAATCAAGAAGCGGCTCACCCTTTGCCAAACCCAGCAAGCAGCGTTGAGTTGCTTTAATATCCTCAGAAGTATTTTTAGGAACAAAGCATTGCCCTCCAGACAATGCAGAGCAAATAAGTCCGCGATGAAGAAGGCTCTTTGATGGAGGAACAATTACGGTACCTGAAAGCTTTGTTGGTAAAATGTGTAATGCCATTTGTTTTATCCTAAAAGAAAAATTAAACTAAAATTGTTGATAGCTCACTAATAAGTGTTATAGGCTCTATTGGATATAATACACCCTTTCCTATATTCTCTAAAAGCACAAAATGCAATTTATTTGCCAAATTCTTTTTATCTGAGCAAATTGCCTCTGCAAGCTCCTCAGCAGAAAAAGCTGTGGAAACAGGCAAACCATAGCGCTTCAGCACACCAACAAGCCTATCAGGAATTGACGCTGGGGTTACCCCTAGACTGACACCAAACCTTGCTGCAACAACCATGCCGATTGCAACAGCCTCGCCATGAGAGATTCCGCCAAAGCCCATTTTCTTTTCGATGGCGTGACCAACTGTATGGCCAAAGTTTAAGAGCATTCGCTCGCCTAGATCAAACTCATCGCGCTCAACAAAACCAGCCTTAATAGCAATAGACTGTGCCACAAAATCCTCTGCACTGACGCTGCCACACTCCAAGCCACGGAAAAGCTCTGCATCATTTATGCAGCCATATTTAATAACTTCAGCCATACCCTCAACATAGCGGTTTTGTGGCAGGGTCTCAAGCATATTTGAGTCTGTAACAACGGCGATAGGCTGATGGAATGCGCCGGCAAGATTTTTTCCAAAAGGTAAATCAATGCCTGTTTTCCCGCCAATAGAAGAGTCAACCATAGCAAGGAGCGAGGTTGGCACTTGAATTATTGGGCAACCGCGCAAATAGGTGGCTGCGGCAAAGCCAGCCAAATCGCCTACCACGCCACCACCTAATGCAATAATCACATCGTGGCGCGTGATTCCAAGCTTATTAAATTCACTCCAGAGCTCTATCAGCTTATCTGGTTGCTTTGATGCCTCGCCTGCAGGAACAACAATACCACCACAGGAAAAGCCAGATATAGAGAGTAGCTCTTTTACATGCTCTAGGTAAAGAGGAGCAACATTGCTATCAGAAACAATTGCTGCACGACGCCCCTTTACAAGCTCAGCAGCAAGCTCACCTAGTTTTTCAACCGCCCCCGCTTCCGCCAAAATTTGTGTAACCCTATTAGCTGTCTTAAGATTTATTTTCATAAAGATATATGTTTAAAGCTTTTTAACACACCAGACTGAAATTTGTTTAAATTTTACATTAATTTTAACTTAATTTCTATGTAATTTTATCTTATATGCCACCAATCCTCGCACTTTTAGCCATCACGTGCATACGCCCCGCGCCTTAATATTCTTGTGGGCGTACACACTAGCGCTTGGCTGTTGCCTTATTGCTTCGTTAGATTTTGCAATAACAAAGGCAACAACAAGCGGTAGTGTTTTGTCCTCGGACCCACCACACAAGCCACCACGAGAGCTCCGCGCCCTCCGCGACCTTGGCGTCTCTGCGTCCCTTTTTCGCACGCCTAGACATCACGCTTGTTGATTTCTGGCTGCTTCCCTAGATTTCTCTGCCACAAGCTTGAGCGATAACAGAGAGCTTTTTCATCAAAGCTGTGAATGCATCAGGTGTTAGGCTCTGAGGCCCATCGGAAAGAGCAAGCTTTGGATTCTGATGGACCTCAATCTCCAAGCCATCTGCTCCAGCAGCGATAGCAGCCATCGCAAGTGGCTCAACAAGGCTTGCTTGACCTGCTGCGTGTGATGGATCCACAATAACAGGAAGATGTGTCTTTGCCTTCAATACCGGAATTGCACTAATATCTAGTGTATTACGTGTTGAGGTTTCAAAGGTACGGATACCACGCTCGCAAAGAATAACCTTTGAATTACCCTCTGACATGATGTACTCAGCTGACATTAGTAGCTCATTGATGCTATTTGAGAAGCCACGCTTCAAAAGCACTGGTCTATCTATGCGGCCAAGCTCCTTCAATAGCTCGAAGTTCTGCATATTGCGTGCACCCACCTGAATAACATCAGCATAATCCAAGAACAAGTCAAGCTGAGATGGGTTTGTAATTTCTGTCACCACTGGCAAGCCTGTTAGTGAGTGAGCTCTACGCAAGTATAGCAAGCCCTCTGCACGCAAGCCTTGGAAAGAGTAAGGAGAGGTACGAGGCTTGAAGGCACCACCACGAAGCATTGTTGCTCCAGCCTCGCGCACAATCTGAGCGAGCTCTGCAATCTGCTCCTCTGATTCAACTGCACAAGGACCCGCTGCAACAACAATCTTCTTCCCACCGATTGCTTCGCGCCCTACCTTGATAATAGTATCATCTGGGTGGAACTTGCGGTTTGCACGCTTATAAGGCTCCTGCACCTTAACGATTCGCTCAATTTCCTCATGCATTTCAATTTCTTGTGCAGAAATATGTGAAGTATCGCCGACAAGACCGATAATTGTTGCCTCTGAGCCAATAATTGGGTTTGTTTTTACATTATATTTTGTTGTGAGCCAATCGCATAGGGTATCGATTGCTTCTCTATTTGTACCTTGCTTTAGTACTAGTATCATAATATATTTCCTTCTCTTGTAATTATTTATCAACTAGGCGGGCTAATGCTTTAGCGATGTCCGTTGACGAATTATTTAAATTTGTTGTTATTTTGAAATCTGCAAATGCTTCATATATAGGCTTACGTGTATTATAAAGAGCTTCAAAGCGAGCTTTATCCTGAGCGAGTGGTCTATGTGCATCTCCTGCTACACGGCGAGCTGCCTCATCAAACGGTACATCAAGATAAACAACCATAGCTTGTGAGCAATCTCTAACCAGCCTACGATTTGCCTCCTGAATTGGGAAGCCACCACCCGTAGCAATTACAGCCAATTCACTCGAAGCAAGCACCTCGCGTGCTATAGCTGTTTCTATTGCTCTAAAGCCAGACTCTCCTTCTGCTGCAAAAATCTCAGGAATTGAGCGTCCCTCACGAGCCTCTATTTCTACATCTAAATCTACAAAGCGTAAACCAAGCATTGAGGCAAGCTCCTTACCTACACTGCTCTTGCCTGAGCCCATAAAGCCAGTTAGCACGATGTGGCGTCCAAACACATTCCTTTGAGCAGCCTTAATTTGGGCAAGCACCTTTGCTTCCACCAGAGCAACATCAATAGCTAGCTCCGGATTCCAAATGCGTTGTGCCTCTATAGCTTGACGTACAAGCATTTTCAATCCTGCATGTGCCTCTGCCCCGCTATCCTCTGCCTTAATGAGCAGGTTGCTTGGCAATGGGTTATAAATTGGGTCAAACACCACCACGCCCGGGCGAAGCAATTTCTCTACACCTGCTGGAATTGCATGAGGATGAGGAAACATACCCACAGGCGTACCATTTAAAATAACATCTGCCTCAAACCCGTCAGGTGGCAATTCCCCGCAATACTTTGGCATTGCAATTTCTGCCACACTTCCACCAACTGCCTCTACAACCGCAGAAATCATTTCTTTTGCTGTTGCCCCATTGCGTGCGGCAACAACCACCTCTATAGCACCACCAGCAAGAGCTGCTGCAAGCATCATACGGCAGGTGCCTCCGCTTCCAAGCACAAGCACACGCTTCCCTGTAAACGCAATTCCGTATGAACCAAAGCCTAAAATATCTGTGTTATACCCAACGCCCTTGTAAACTGTATTTACGCAGGTGCAGAATTTTGCGCTATCAGAAACACAATCCAGAAATGGAACTATTGCATTTTTATGAGGGATTGTGCAATTAAAGCCATCTAGCTTTTTCAATAGCTCAGGAATTTCCTTTGCCATATTTTCAGGAGCAATATCATAGAGCTTATATTCTCCATCTAGCCCAATCTCCTGCATTATTGCAGCATGAATTTGAGGAGAAAGGCTATGCCCCAAAGGATGACCAATTAAACCAAAATGCTTCATTTTGCTTCTCCTTCTATATCCAAATGACTCTTTGCACGCAAGCCCTCAGGTATTGACCTACGGAACTCAGCTGCTGTTATGAGGTGAGCCTTTATTCCCTGAAGCTCACTATGCTTTAGAAGAGCTAAATAATCCTCTAAATGTTTTATATATTCCTCAAGCGAAGGAATTAGCTCACTAGACTCTGAGAAAATATCCGTCCATAGGCTTGGTGAGGATGCAGCAATGCGTGTTGTATCCTTAAAGCCACCGCCAATAAGCTGCTTCATAGCAGTATCGTTAGTATTTGCAACAATTTCAGAAAGAGCAAACGCTGCCACATGTGGAAGATGAGAAATCATTGCCACACGGCGATCATGCTCCACTGCATCCATAAGAATAGCCTCAGCCCCAAGCGTGCGAATAAGCTTTGTTAGCATTGCAAGCATATTTCCTGGCACAGCGCAATTCTCAGGAATAGAAAGCACCCAGCGAGCATTCTTGAAAAGCCCCTCCTCTGCTGAAGAGTAGCCCGAGCCTTCAGAGCCCGCCATTGGGTGTCCACCAACAAAGTTGGTCAATATTGACGCAGCAGCCATTACAGGAGCCTTAACAGATGCCACATCTGTGATAATGCCAAACCTCTCTCCATCAATGCGAGAAAGAAGCTCACATACGATGCGAGGTGGAGTGCAAAGAAAAAGCACCTCACAATTATGAAAATCAAGTGTGGCAATATCTACACCACGAGTGGCAGCACCCTCGTCAATGGCTGCTTTAACTGCGGCTTGATTAACATCTGCCACTTCAATAATTGCTTCAGGGTAAGCACAACGCAATGCCTTAACAAGTGAGCCACCGATAAGACCAAGACCTATAACGCCGAAGCTTGTGAAATTTGATTGATTTTGTGTAAACATGACTATGACCGATTATTTTCATAACCGGCTTCGTCCTTTCTCCTAAAATTGTGAATAAAAATGTACCTAACTAGGATTACAGAGTAACGAAGCCGTTGCTTGTAAAGTAAAAGTAAAAATAAAAGTAAAAATACTTACTAAATCGATCAAGTCCAAAAAAAGAAACCGCACGGTCAAAGAATGAACGAGCGGTCTTATTCTCAAGTGTTGAAGCGACAATATTTGCAGAAGTGCTAGATACGTTATCTAGTACTGAAATACTGCTGTTTGTCATAATAATTGCTTCACACATAGAGTTGTCCTATTTGAAATTTGATGTGGTTATTATTGCACAATCAGAAAACGCTTTCAAGATTTTTTTTTACGGATACGGAGAAAAAATTGCCAATTCCAAAATTTCTCATGCAATTTCCTACACTATGCCAGCGATTGATGGAGATGCATTATAATGAATGAAGAATGAAAAATGAAGAATGAAGAATGAAAAATGAAGAATGAAGAATGAAGAATGAAGAATTCAGGTAGAGTTGAGTGGTTTTTTCTCCATTCTCGCGTCTAATCTCGTCCGCTGCGTCCTCCGCGTCGCAGCGTCCCTTTTTTTCGCACGTCTTGACACCACGTGCAGAAGCTCTGCGTCTTTGCCTTCTTGTGGGCGAACACACTAGCGCTTGGAAGTTGACTTTGCGACAACAGGAGCAAAACAAGGCAACGACAAGCGGTAGTGTTATCATCGATACCACCATACAAGCCACCACGCAAGCCTCTGCGACCTCTGCGTCCTCTGCGTCTCTGCGTCCCTTTTTCGCACTTTTAGCCATCACGTGCATAAGCTATAGATACCAAAATTACGTTGTGAGAGGTCTGATTTCCCAATATTTGCTAGCGACATCACGAGGAACAACACCCATATAATATCGTTCAAGCACAGTTGAAGAATGTCCATGCCCTAAATTCAATGCGGTTGCACTAGCATTGCGGAAAAAGCCAACATGCATTGTAGCATAAGTATGCCGCATCACGTTATGATTTGAATCATTTCCCCAGCTAAGCCCTAATGGCTCTAGCACCTGTTTTTTCCATTCTGTCATTCGTGTAGTAATGATTTTTCCCTGCTTTCCATGTTGAAAATACTTTTTTACCCACGCCAAAGCATTAGGCTCCAATTCTACAATTCTAGGCTTAACTCCTCTTGAAAACCCCTTTGGTTGTCTCACTCGAATTGTCCCGGCATCTAAATCTATATCCCTCCACTCTAGTCGCAAAATCTCTGCCGAACGAATGCCACAAAAAAACCCAAGAACAAAAAACAAAATTCCTCCTGCTTCTGGAGGATTTTCTTCAATTACACGCATAATTTCTGCCACTTTCTCTGGCATAAAATACACAGGCTCTCTATATGGAACTTGCTTAGGCTTCTGCTGCTTCATAGGGCTTATTTCAAGCATACCTTCTGAAACAAACCAATTAAATATGCTCCTGAGTCTAGAATGGTTTGAATTATACGTAATTATTGAGGTAAATTGAGAAAGATGCTTTAATATATCATGCTTTGAAATATCATTTAAAAGGATATTCTGTGAAATTGATTTTAAAAAGCTATTTATTGCACTATTATAGCTCTGGATGCTACGGGGTTGCAAATTAGAAAGGGTCTCAACAAAAAGATTGAGAGCTTTGCCTATCGTTATTTTCTTATTAAAATTATCCCCTAACCTTTTTGTTCTTTTTATATAATCATAAGCAATTTGTGTTAGAGGAATTTCACCAAATCCGTTTGCAGCAAGGTATTCAATGGCATTTGCAGCATCGATTATTTCTTTTCTTTTCAGTATCTGGTGTGCCGGAGAATGTCTACTAAGAGATATGTATTGAAGTGCTTTTTCTTCTACTAAAAACTTATCCTTGGAGTAAAAACGGATTGGCCGACCTCCTACAGTGCCACAATAGGCACACCAATCTACATAATTGTGCCCAGAAAAGATTCTTTCTCGTTTGCGGATAACAGGTATCTCATAAAGCATTTTAAAAATATTTAGCTATTTGGAGATACAAATGCTAAGGAGATCAAATATACAGTATAAATGCAATATAATAATAACAGAACACCACCAAAGATTCTTGAAATGCGTGGCTTCTTAGAGCCAAACGCCATAGGAATCAGTGGCAAAAATAACAATGCAGTAAAGAAAAGAACAAGAGAATAATCTCTAAAAAGCACCTCTTTTTCTAAAGTAAAAGATTTTACAGAGGATGCTAGTCCAACAACCATAAGTGTATTAAACAAGTTAGAACCAATAATATTACCTAATGCAATATCGTGCTCCTTCTTTAATGCTGCTGCAACAGAGCTTGCTAATTCAGGAAGAGAGGTGCCGATTGCTACAATTGTTAGCCCTACTACTAAATCACTAACGTGGCAACGGAACGCAATATCCTTTGCACCCCAAACAAGCATCTGTGAGCTTGCCACAAGTACAACAAGACCCACTAAGAGCCAAAAAATTGATATCCAAATAGAGTCGTATTCTTTTACTTCCTCATCAGCTTTTATATGCTCAGGCTCTTCATCATTCTTTGCCTGTTTGCTCTTAAGAGAAAGTATAACCATAGAAACAATGAATATGGCAATCATTAAAATGCCTTCTAAACTCGTAAGCTCAAAATCCAGCAGCATTGGTAAGCATAATAATGTTGCAATAAACAAAACTGGAAGCTCTTTTTTCATAACTGAGCGAGCATAAAAAATAGGAGAAATCAATGCAGTAAGACCCAAAATCAAAGCAATATTTGCAATGTTTGAACCATAGGCATTACCCAAAGCTATATTTGGAGAATTATTTACTGCAGCCAAAACAGAGACGCACATTTCTGGTGCAGATGTACCAAAGCCTACAATAACCATACCAATCAGCAATGGCGACATACCCAATATCTTAGCCAAAGAAGCAGATCCTGCCACGAATCGTTCTGCACTCCACACTAGCAAAAGAAGCCCTACAACAACTGCTAAAATAGGCCATATTACATGAACTGACGAAGCAGAGGCATTACAAAAAAACAACATATTATTCATAAAATTTTAATTAAATTTATTTACAAATTAACTTATATAGTAACAAACCAAAATGAATAAGTGTTCCAGCAAGTACAAATACATGCCAAATCGCATGCATATACTTAACTTGCTTCATAGCGTAAAAAATTACACCCAAGGAATAAATTACACCACCTAATGCTATCCACAAAACAGAAGCTAACCCCATAGCATTATACAATGGGTATATTGCAATTATAACAATCCAACCCATTAAAACATAAGTTGTTGTAGATAAAGCACGAAATTTATTTATAAAGATACTTTGAAAAACTATACCAATTATTGCCAAACCCCAAATAACACCAAAAATCGCCCACCCCCAACCTGGGGATTTTGCTCGCATAAAATACAAACAGAAAGGTGTATAGCTACCTGCTATCAGCAGATAAATTGCTGAATGATCAAAAATATTAAGAACAGCCTTTGCTTTTGGTGTAACAACTGCATGGTAAAGGGTTGAGCACAAATAAAGAATAAACATACAGCTACCGAATATACTCATACTTACGACTGCCCATGCAGAAGGGATTAATGCAGCATAAACGACACCGATTACCAAGCATGCAATTGACAAAACTGCACCTATACCATGAGTAATTGCATTAGCAATTTCCTCTCCCATTGTTTGCTCTCGAACAACTTTTCCCATGTATAAACCCAACTATAATATCAACATAAACGTTAAAATTAAAACAAAATAAATCCTTAGCAGACAAGCCTATATGACTCTTTAATTATATCTAAAATTGTTACTGCAGAATTTGGCTTCATAAACATTAATAAGTAAACATACATTACAGGTGCTGCAAATAGTAAGCTATCCAAAATATCTAAAATTCCGCCCATACCTGGGAAGCGGGTGCTTGAATCCTTCACATTTACAGAACGTTTAATTAATGACTCTGCCAAATCTCCTATAACACCAAAGGTTGTCAAAAGAATAGGCAAAATTATTGCATTTGCAAAATGGAATGGTAGCTCTCCTATATAACCATTGTTTGTTACCTTAGAAATCGTCCATACAATTAAACTAATAGCTATAGAGAAGAGATAACCACCAAACAATCCCTCAACGGATTTCTTTGGAGAAATCTCTGGAATTAATCGGTGCTTACCAAAAAGCATTCCAATTGTATATGCACCAATATCGCTAAATTTTACAATCAGAACAAAAATCAACAAGAAAAGGCGACCTGTGTAATTTGTGTTTCCATTTTCGTAAACGCCCCATTCAAAAGCCAGACGCATAACAAATCCAAGCAAAACCGCCACATACCAAAAACCAGCAAAGCTAAGTGCGAAGGTTTCCATTGCATGCTCTGTCTTTCTACGAAATACACCACATGCCAACAAAACAGCTGGAGCAAGACAAATAACAAAGCAAGACAAATCCATTACTCCAGAGACCTTCAGAGATGGGAAACGAGACATTACAACAGGCGACTCTATTGCTGATGCAACTAGAAATAAAACACCCAAAATCGATGTAACAATCATCTCATATTTATAGCCACCGCGAACAACCATATCATTAAACTCTAACTGTGCTAATGCGAATAGCACAAAAATTAGAATTAGATGCGTCCAAGCAGGAAGCAAAAATAAGATAGCTAAAAAAACTAGAGCAAATGTAAAGCCTGTAATCAATCTATGTTTAAGCATATAAATTTTTCCCTATTTATTCTCTTCAATTACTGTGCCACGAATATTTTTAAGCCCACCAAAGCGTCTATCCCTAGAATCAAAGGATGCGATGGCTTTATTTAGCTCTGACTCATCAAAATCTGGCCAGCAAATAGGAGTTATATAAAATTCGCTATAGGCACATTGCCACAAAAGGAAGTTACTAACCCTAAATTCTCCGCTTGTCCTAATAATTAAATCTGGATCAGGAACATCTGGCAAATATAATTCTGACATAAAGCTTTTTTCATCTATTTCACTTGCCTTTAATTCACCAGACTCCACTCTTTCAGCAAGTTTCTTTGCTGCATTAACTAGCTCTACTCTGCCACCATAGCTCAAAGCGATAATTAAAGTATAGTCAGCATATGAAGAAGTCGCCTCTTCTACACGCTCTATTTCTTTGAGAATTTTTGATGGAAGATCAGATTTTCTACCCATAATGCGTAGACGAATTTTATTCTCATGAAACTCTTGCTCATAATTAGAAAGAAAATGCTTCAAAAGGCGCATAAGAGCCTCAACCTCAAGCTTTGGGCGATTCCAATTTTCTACACTAAACGCATAGAGAGTAAGATATTTAACGCCTGCACTTTTGGCAGCCTTCATTATACGGCGAACATTTTGTGCACCCGCTTCATGGCCTTTCACACGTGGCAACCCTTTTGCTTGGGCCCACCTACCATTGCCATCCATTATAATTGCTATATGCTTTACACTCATAGTATTTTTCATAAAATAAAATTTGTCTAAAATTTTACCAAAATTGCGGTAAAATAGCAATGCCACATTGATAGCTAAAAATTTAGGGAAAATTGCATAATTAAATGAACGACGCAAATTGCATAAAGTCTAGATGCTTGGATTGCGTGATGCACGTGCCTGTGATGCACGAGACAAGACGATTAGACGCGTGAATTGCGAAAGTGATGCTGACACTCTAGCCTCCGGCACTAACTTGGAGATTAGTAGACAGCATAATTTGCTGTTTTTTTTCAACTCTTAAATCGTGCATTTAATTTTACAGAAAACACATGCAATTTTCCTCATAAAAAACGGTTATTTCTATTTGCATTAAATCAAATAAAAGTATATAATAAGGTTATGTTTTGAGACATAATTTTACATCAGATTTAGTTATGAAAAGAATATCCTCTTTTTTGTTTGTTTTTTTACTTAGTTTTTTTGCAATTTCAATTCATTCTTATGCAGAAGAGATACGAATTTGCAACTCATGTGGCTATGAGCTTTACCCTGCCACAGCCAAGTTTTGTGGTAATTGTGGTGTATCTGCAGCGGGTGCTCCATCTGCACAACAAGATGTTAAGCAACAATCTAACACATCAGACACATCTCAACAGGATGTAGCCGCTACCGAACAGGAAGAATTAACTCCTCTGGATATTAGTTTACTGCCTCTTGGTGAAAAAGAATATAAAATCATCCAAGATTCCTTCGACTTTTACTACCATAAGGCTGGCTCATTTATTACAAAAAAGCTATCGTCACAATCAATACTAAATGCATTTACTTGCTATTTTTACCTATGCAACGCTGAGGCGATGCTTCGTCTCCTTCCTAACACGCCAGAGAATACAAAAAAGCTAAACCAAATCACTTCTGCAAAACGGCAAATAAATAGCATTGTTCCAAAAGACTACACTAGAGATTGCCCTCGATGCGAAGGAGATGGTTTTACAGATTTTTATTATCTATCACACGATGATAAGGTTGAGAAAAAAGAGAACTCTGTTGAATGCACCTTTTGTTTTACCCGTAAAACATTTCCTTATGTGCTAGATCACTCTACACTAAACCGCTATTTCACAAAAGCAAAGTTTGATGTTTTTGAGCAAACACAATCAAATGCCAATACAAGTCAGTTAATTGAGCAACAAATAACTACTACCCGGCTTACTGTACCTCAAAAAGCAGCATATGCAAAGGCAATGGCACTACCATGCGAGCAATGCTTTGGTTTCAAAATTGAGCAATGCCGTAAGTGCGATGGACTTGGATTGATTAAATGCAATGATAATTCATGCAATAACGGTTATAAGAAAAATACCGCATCTGGATCAAGTTCAGGATCAGGTGGAAACAAAATCAAACGCATTGAAGCACTAAAGAACATACAAAAATGCAAAACGTGCGACGGCACAACCTTTATTGAGTGCAATACGTGTAAGCGAAGGGGTGCTATTACCTGCACACAATGCCACGGAACAGGAAGTAAAGACATCTGTAGAACATGTGATGGCGTTGGGTATTTAGAATGTACACGCTGCAAAAAATATGCAAATCAGCCTAATAAAAAACAGCGAATATGCACAGCATGCTCAGGGAAGCTTCTTGTACTTTGCAAAACCTGCGATGGTGCAGGTGTTAAATAATTTACTTAAAAGATTGTATTATGGAATTAGAATTACACGGTTACGATAACTTTGAAAAAATTGGCCAAGGAGGAATGGCTACGGTTTGGAAGGCTCGCCAAATTTCTCTTGATAGACCTGTTGCTATAAAAATTTTATCTTCATCACAGGATGCGAATGATGAAGACATTGATCAATTTCAGTCTGAGGCACGCGTTGCAGCAAGTCTTAATCACAATGGAATTGTTCAAGTGTATGATGCTTTTTACAGAAACAATCTATTCTGCTTTGTGATGGAATATGTTGATGGACAAACAATTAGCCAATGGATTAAAAGTCGTGGCAGGCTCACAGAGCAGGAATGTCTTTTTGTAGCAAAGGGAGTTGCTACTGCCCTTGATTATGCGTGGAATTATAAGAAGCTAGTTCATTGCGATATTAAGCCAGATAACGTTATGATAGATTCCGATGGCACAGTCAAGGTTACAGATCTAGGGCTTTGTCGTGGAATTGGAGCTATTCATACACGCAGAGCAATCCGTGAGGCAAATAATCCAGAAGAATTGCTTGTTTTTGGAACACCTTCATTTGTTTCTCCAGAACAGGCATTAGGAAGAGACAATCTTTTGCCACAGGCAGATATGTATTCCCTTGGAGCAATGCTTTACAATATGATTTTAGGCAGGTTCCTTTTTGCTTCGCATAATATTGATGATATTATGGAGCTTCAAGTATCCTCACAGGATGAAGATATATATGATCAAATGACAGATGTATCTCCTATATTCTGTGATTTCATTGAACGCCTACTTTCTAAACAACCAGAGCATCGTTTTGATTCATGGGGAGATATTCTGATAGAAATCGATAGAATTTCACAAAACTGCCCTCTTTCAGTTGGACCACTAGATCTTACAAAAGCAGTAAGCACAATGAAGCGCTCCGAGCGTCGCCAAAAAAAACATCAAGCATATGCAAAGCTAGAAGCGTTGCACTTGAAAGAGCACACCAAAATTCAAGTCAGTGCACAAAAGCTCCATGAAGCATACGAAAGCATCGAGATAAACAAACTGAGAAAACGAATGATAAGTAGGCTTATTGGAATTGCGTCGACAATAATCGTTATTGCATTAATCATCGGAATTTCCATAGGTGTATTAATAAACAAGCCAGCTAAGGTTGACGAATCAATTACACAAGAAATAGTTATAGCTTTTGAAGATATAAACAAAAAGCATTTTTCAAAAATCATTACTGACAAAGATGCAATTAATCGTTATGACGCACTACTAGAAACAAGGAATGTTGATCCTAGTGTTATAACTCGAATCAAAATTGCAAAAAATGATGTTTCATCGAAATACGAGCGCAATAAGAAACGAGCACTAGATTCTCTAAAGAAAAAAGCGGAGTTTTTTGCAGCAAATGGTGATGTACATAAAGCTGTTAATATGCTTGAATATTACAATGGCGATTTTGCAGATGAAACAATTGAAGAACGCATCGCATTCAGTAAGGACATAGCAAAACGCTATGGAAATTGATTGGTACAATTCTAAGGTTAACACATTTTAAGGGAATAACAACCATGAAGCTTTGTATAAAGGCAAATATGACGCTGGATAAGAACCAGCAAGCAATAGAAGAGTTAAGAACAAAGGCAATTGAGCTTGGTTTTGAATTAATTGACGCTGATTCTGAAGAAAAGCCTGATTTTTATATAGCACTTGGTGGTGATGGTTCAATATTGCGTGCTATTCATTCTGCAAAATTTAAGGACATCCCATTTGCAAGCATTAACACTGGTTCTCTTGGATACCTAACAACAGCACATATCACAAAGCTAAATGATGTTCTTGTTGCTCTAAAAAATGAGGATTACATTATAGATTCACGCACAACACTTGCTGGTGCAGTCAAGAAAGCGATGGATTCTGAGCCACAAAAGGAATTTATGGCTCTTAATGATTTTGTAATCATGCGTACGGACTCTGGCAGAACAAATGGCTTTGAGTTGTTTGTTAACAATGTGAGAATTACAGAATTTTTATGTGATGGAATGATTTTTGCAACACCAACAGGCAGTACAGCATACTCCCTTTCAGCGGGAGGTCCAATTGTGCTACCTGGTGCCGCAGCAATTATTGTAAACGTCATTTGCCCACACACACTAACCTCACGCCCATTGGTACTGCCTGATACTGATAATATTGAGCTGCGAGTATCAAAAGCAAATGCCGCATCAACATTCTCACATGATGGCGTTGTGACAAGCTATATTGAGGCTGGAGATACAATTAGAATCACAAAATCGACTCAGCAGATAAAGCTTGTAAAGCTTTCTGATTACGATCCATTTGTTACCCTTTCTAAAAAGCTTGGTTGGAATGGATGTCTTGCACAATGCAGCTTTTCGCAAAGCAATAACTAACAGTAACGCACCATGCTAAAAATATTCCGTTTTTTAAAACCGTATAAATTTTTGCTATTCCTTGCTCCACTATGTATGTTTATAGAAGTTGCAATGGACTTGATGCAGCCTGCCTTAATGAGTCAAATAATCGATGAAGGCATTGCTAATGGCAATTCTCAAGCAGTTGTAGAAAACGGTTCAAAAATGCTATTGTTTGCATTGCTCGGTCTACTTGGCGGTGTTGGTTGCACATATTTTTCATCAAGAGCCGCCTTAAATTTTGCAATAGATTTAAGGCTTGCCCTTTTTGACAGAATACAAAGCTTCTCCACAGCAGAGACGGAGCATTTTACAGCAGGCTCTCTTGTGACAAGAATCGTAAATGATGTTAGAGTGATGCAGCACATTGTCATAATGATTACGCGTATGTTCATTCGTGCTCCACTGACCCTTATTGGAAGTATTGTGCTTGTACTTGTCACAGACCCCAAAATGTCCGTTCCCATTTTACTTGCCTCCCCTATCCTTGCATGGCTTGTAATCTCACGCATCAAGCGTATGCGACCAAAGTTTAAGGAAATGCAGGAATGTATTGACAAGGTAAACTCTACACTGCAAGAGGATTTAACCGGTATTCGAGTAATTAAAACCTTTATAGCAGAGCAAACAGAGCATAAAAAGTTCGAGCAGGCTAATTTAGAGTTAGCAGACGTAGGCATAGAAACTGGCAGAATTATGATTTCATTAGGGCCTATGCTTGCGGCGGTTCAGCAAATTGCAATTTTTATAATTATCCTGATTGCTGTACGCGATGCAAGCCTTGAGCTACTTAAAATTGGCGAAATTGTTGCAGTTATAAACTATGCCACACAGGTAATGAGCTCACTCGTTATGGTTAGCTTCCATCTAATGCACTTCTCACGTGCACAGGTATCGGCAGAACGCATAAACGAGGTTTTAAATGAGCCTGTTAGATTATCTGATGGGGAAATTACTCTTCCGCCACAAAAGGGAGATATACGCTTTGAAAATGTTTCCTTCACCTACCCAGGTGCAAGCGGGCTACCTGCACTAATTGATGCAACACTAGAGCTAAAGGCTGGTGGACACTATGCTTTCGTTGGCTCAACAGGCTCAGGTAAAACCACACTTGTAAATTTAATCCCTCGCTTCTACGATGTTGACAAAGGAGAAATTTACATAGACAATCGTGATGTAAAAACATATACGCTTGAGGCCCTCCGTAGCTCTATTGCATATGTGATGCAGGAGATTACATTGTTTTCAGGAACAATCGCAGACAATATTCGCTGGGGAAAGCCAGATGCCACTGATGAAGAGGTTATAGAGGCCGCAAAGCTAGCAGAAGCAGATGGTTTTATTTCGCAGCTCAAGGACGGCTATAATTCCGAGCTTGCACAAGGAGGAGTTACACTTTCTGGAGGGCAGCGCCAACGCGTTGCCATTGCACGAGCTCTTGTTAAGAAGGCTCCAATCCTTATTATGGACGATAGCCTTTCAGCTCTTGACACAACAACCTCTCGTAAGCTATTAAATAATCTCCGAGAAAAAGCAAAGAATCTAACCTTTATAACTGTTGCTCAACGAATTTCCGCCGTATGTGATGCAGATAAAATCATCATTATGGATAACGGAAAAATTTCTGCAATCGGCACACACCAAGAATTACTTGCAAATTCAACAATCTATCGCGAGATATTTGAATCTCAAATAGAAAAGGACGAGGTGACAAATGAGCAATAATCGTCCACAAAGTAAAGCAACAAAAAATACAGATGCACCAAATCGGGGGATGCATCACCACCATCACAACCAATTTGCTGAGGTGCAGCACGCTCACGCACCACTAAAAACTGTGCTTAGACTACTCTCCTACCTGAGAAGCCAAAGAAAAACTGTAGCACTACTGCTTATTCCGGTTGCCATTTCAGTTGCCACATCACTTGTTGGACCTAAGATTTTAGGTCAAATAATTGATACAATTCGTGAAGCAGTTGGGAACGATAACCTAGCAAGCACATACAAAACTATCGGCATTCTAATTTTCTATTCTGCTAGTGCCTTTTTAGTTCAACAGGTTTGTGCTTTGATACAGGGCTACACAACAAACTTACTTTCAAACAACACTGTTAAACAGCTCAGGACTGAGTTATTTGGACATGTGCTTGATTTCAAGGTTAGCGAATTTACAGAAACCACACATGGCGAATTTATGAGCCGACTAACTAATGATGTGGATATGGTTTCAAATACACTTGGACAAGGCATCACACGCTTCTTTGAAACAATACTGATGCTTATACTCACCTTTTCTTACATGCTTTACCTAAGCCCAATTCTAACGCTTGTGTCTTGTATAACCTTGCCACTAACATATATTTTTGGACGCATAATTGTAATTACCTCACGCAAGCTTTTTAGAGCACGCCAAAAATGTCTAGGAGAGATAAATGGTTTTGTAGAGCAGATTTTTACAGGACAAAAGACCGTTGCAGCTTTTTCTCGCGAGCAAATTTGTAAATCACAATTCCGCGAAATGGTTGAACAATTGCGTTCAATCAGCATAAAGGCAGAAACACTTGGTGGCGTAATGGGTCCAACAATGAATATGCTCAACAACCTAAACTTTCTCCTTGTTGCAGCTGTTGGCGGTTGGCTAGCAAGTAAGCCAGAAAGTGCTATTTCCGTTGGTATGATAGTCACATTTACGCTCTTCTCACGCAATTTTGGGCGTCCTGTGAATATGCTTGCAAACCAATTTAATGAAATTCAATCTGCCATCGCAGGAGCAGAACGCGTCTTCCGTTTGCTTGACACCCCTAAAGAATTGCCACCAGAAAATCCAGTTGAATTTAACACACAAGCAATGCGTGGAGAGCTTGTATTCAAAAATGTGACATTTGGATACATCCCAGGACAAACTGTTTTGAAAAACTTTAACGCAATTTTCTCTCCAGGCAAAAAGATTGCCCTTGTCGGTGAAACAGGCTGTGGCAAAACAACGATTATAAGTCTAATTTCTCGCTTCTATGAAATCAATGAGGGCTCAATTGAGCTTGACGGAATTGATATTCGACAAATCCCTCATAAAGCCCTACGTTCACGAATGGCAGTTGTTCTTCAAGACACGCATCTTTTTAGCGGAACGATTAGAGAAAATATTGCATTTGGCAATAGCGACGCCACAGAGGAAGAAATTATCGCTGCAGCAAAGCTCGCCTTTGCAGACAATTTCATAGATCGCCTACCTAACAAGTACGACACGCATATCAATCAAGCAGATACAGCCCTTTCACAAGGACAATGTCAGCTGCTTGCAATAGCCCGTGCGGCACTTGCAGATCCATCAATTTTAATTCTTGATGAAGCAACCTCCTATGTTGACACACGCACAGAGAAGCATATTCAAGAGGCTATGCTACGCCTAATGCAAAACCGCACATCAATTATCATTGCTCACCGACTATCTACCATCCGCAATGCAGATACAATTCTCGTATTAGACAAGGGACAAATTGTTGAGCAAGGCACACACAGCGAGCTGATGGCACTAAATGGGCGCTATGCTCAAATGAATAAGGCGGCATTATAGGGCGGACTACTCCCCTATATGATATTCTGTGGACTGTGTAAGCGATTTAATCTCATCTCGAATTGATGCAGCACGCTCAAATTCAAGTGCAGCAGCAGCCTGGGCCATCTCACGCTGCAAGTGCTCAATCCGTGCTGCTAGATCATATTCTGTAGCACCATCATTTAGAATTGAGTCAGAAACATCAGCAGTGGCAAATGTTTTAGCAGCAACATCCTCATTAAGCGGACGCGATACACTACGAGGCGTTATGCCATGCTCCAAATTGTATGCTTGTTGAGCAGAACGTCTATGCTGAGTAATATTCATCATGTGGCGCATTGAATCTGTTACATTATCTGCATAAAGTATCACACGACCATTGACATGGCGTGCAGCACGTCCAGCAGTTTGAATTAGAGATGTTGCACTTCGCAAAAAGCCTTCTTTATCAGCATCCAAGACAGCCACAAGTGCCACCTCTGGCAAATCCAAGCCCTCACGGAGCAAATTGATTCCAATCAAGCAATCAAACTCGCCTTTTCTTAATCGAGTTAGAATATCAACGCGCTCAAATGCATCAATATCAGAATGCAAGTACTCCACGCGCAGCCCGGCATCGCGCAAATATTGCGACAAATCCTCGGCAGTGCGCTTAGTGAGTGTTGTTGCAAGCACACGGTCACCTCTCTCAGAGCAAACACGCACCTCCTCCATCAAATCATCAATTTGTGTAGCTAGTGGTCGAAGCTCTACCACTGGATCAAGAAGTCCAGTAGGACGAATAATTTGCTCCACAACTTGCTCTGACCGTGCTAATTCAAATTGTGCTGGTGTAGCAGATACATACAATATTTTGCCTAGCTTTGAAGAAAATTCATCAAAATTCAATGGACGATTATCTAGTGCTGACGGAAGGCGGAAGCCATGCTCAACAAGAACTGTTTTTCTAGCTCGGTCACCATTATACATTCCACGGACTTGTGGCACCGTTACATGCGACTCATCGATTATCGTTAAAAATTCACCTTGAAAATAATCAATTAGACATTCGCCTGGAGTTCCTTCGGGGCGGCCAGTAAGATGACGTGAATAATTTTCTATTCCTTGGCAATAGCCAATCTCACGAAACATTTCAAGGTCATATTTGGTGCGTTGAGAAAGGCGCTGAGCCTCTAGTAGCTTTCCATTGCGTTCAAACCATGCCACGCGTTGCTCTAGCTCTGCTTGAATATTTGCTAATGAAGCCTCAAGCTTATCATGTGGCATAACAAAGTGCTTCGCTGGAGAGATAATCACGCGCTCCATACGCTTGGTAACCTTGCCAGTAGTTGCATCTATTTCAGAAAGCTCCTCTACCTCATCACCCCAAAAGGAGATGCGAATACCAACATCACTTTCGTAGGAGAGAAATATATCGACCACATCTCCACGCACACGGAAGTTTCCTGGTGCTGCCTCAATATCATTACGCTTATATTGCATTTCTATGAGGCGAGCAAGCATTGCATCTCTATCTAGCTCCTGCCCCACAGCTACATCAAGCACCATTAGCATATAATCATCTGGTGAGCCCAAACCATAAATGCAAGAAACTGATGCAACCACAATTACATCCTCACGCGTGAGAAGAGAATTTGTTGCTGACAATCTAAAGCGTTCAATTCCTTCATTTGTGGCAGCGTCCTTAGCAATATATGTATCTGTTTGGGGAATATATGCCTCTGGCTGATAATAATCGTAGTAGCTGACAAAATACTCAACTGCATTTTTTGGAAAAAATGCTTTTAATTCACCAAACAGCTGAGAAGCTAGAGTTTTATTATGAGAAATAACAAGCGTAGGCAAACCCATCTCTTTAATGACATTTGCCATTGTAAAGGTTTTACCAGAGCCAGTAACACCCTCTAGTGTTTGAAAATTCATACCCTTTCTAAAGCCATCGCAAATTCTTGCAATTGCCTCTGGCTGATCGCCGGATGGTTTATATGGGGATGCTAATGAAAAATTCATTCCCTACGCTTGCTTTGAACTAATTATTGATGGAGGCAGACTATGCCACCGAAATAACATTAAGCATTATTGCTTTTGCAAATACCCTTGATGTAAACACGCTGAACATCAAAACTATTCTTATCAAGCACAACAATATCAGCCTGATAACCAGGTTCTAGCTTTCCTAGAACATTGCCTAGACCTAATTCCTCTGCCTGATTTAGAGCAGTTGTGCAAACAACCTTCTCAATTGGCAAGCCTGTGACCTCAACAACATTCTTTAAAGCGACATTCATCTTAAGCACTGAGCCAGCCAATGCACCATTTGAAGCAAGGCGTGCCTGACCATCCTTAACGACTACATCCAAGCCACCCAAAGATGAAGGCCCATCTGGAAGATGGCTTGCACGCATAGAGTCAGTAATAAGAGCAATCTTATTCAAAGGCTTCTTTGCGAATGCTAGGCGGATCATCTCTGGGCAGAGGTGAATTTTGTCGCAAATCATCTCAATCATTACATCATCATGAAGCAAGCCTGCACCAACTAGCCCAATATCACGATGATGAAGAGGTGTCATCTGATTGCAGAAATGTGTTAGGTGGCGAAGGCCACGCTTATTTGCTGCAGCAAACTCTGCATATGTTGCCTTTGAATGACCACAAGAAGGGATAATACCATTTTCAATGCAGGCATCAGCAAATTCACTTCCTCCCTCTACCTCAGCAGCAAAGGAAACTTGGCTTACTTTGAAAATTGAATTTAAGCGCATCACCTCATTAATATCAGGGCTACGGACAAATGCAGGATTCTGAGCACCCAAGCATGAAGGATTAATATATGGGCCCTCTAGATGCACGCCAATTGCTGTTGAATACTCTGATGTCATAGCATACTCTGCCACATATTTCATGCTTTTTGCTAAAGTATCCTCAGGCAGAGTTAATGTGGTAGGTGCAAAGGATGTGCAGCCCTCTGCAAGCTTTGCCTTAGCAACAGTGTAAATAGCCTCTGGAGACTCATCTGTAACATCGGCACCAGCAGCACCATGTGTATGTATATCTATGAAGCCCGGCAGAACAAAATTGCCTGCAGCATCATAAACAATATCTGTCTCTGGCAACGGATCTGAAGATGTGTAAACCGCAGCAATCTTTCCATCCTCTACTAGGATAGCAGCATTGTCAATACGAACCTCTGGTGAAATTAAAGTAGCATTTGTAATTAAAAGAGACTTCATTTTTTTATTCCTTAAGATAAATATTAAAAATATTTTCTGTAAAATTATACACCAAGTAGAGAAAGATTTCCATAAGTTATTTTAAAGAGAACAAAAAGAAGCACATCAAATTTTCTTCCAACCATAGGTGGTGTTAAAAATAATCTCGCACCTTTAGTCAGAAAAAACCTTTCACACATGCTCTAATGTTGAGAACAGAGCCACAAGCTCTACACCTATAATTAAAGCATTTCTTAACTCTTTCACACAAAATCATAAAAAAATGCACAAAAAAAAACGCCCTTTTTACGGACGTTTTATTTGTTTGATTCTTTAAATATATAAACCTTTTCTTCTGGATAGACCAAACCACGCTGTCTTGCTAAATACTCTAAATACTCTGGATTTTGCAGCTGGGCTTGTCTCTTCTTTATGGCATCTAATTCTTCTTGAAGCTTCGCATTTCTTTCTAATTCAGCAGCAAGCTGATCATTAAGTTTTTTTTGCTCACGAATATCTTCACCAAAAAGCATAATAAAAACAGAAAGGAGCGTAACTATGAACACAAACCAACCGATAAATTTAACAAAAGTTGGTACTTTCATATTCGCGCTCCCTTCTCTTATCGAAAAATGGTGGTGGGTCAACGATTCGAACGTTGGAAGGCATCGCCAGCAGATTTACAGTCTGCCCCCGTTGGCCACTTGGGTAACCCACCTATGTGCAAAAACATGCCAATAAATTTATCATTTCTCGTTAAGCAAGTCAAGCACTATTTTAAAAAAAATTCATTTTGTGTAAAAACACACAAAGACAACAACTAAAAACGACCTATACCAATGCTGCAGCTGCAACGGATTGGCCTAAGCGTTTTGCTTTTTCGTCAGGCATTGTTATCTGAACATTTGCAAGCTCAGGATATTCCTCCGCAACAATCTTACGTGCTGTCTCAAGGATTATCTCACCACCCTGTCCTGTTGTTACTCGTCCAAGAATTAGAAGGCTATCAAAATCATAAAATTCATGATACCATGCAACATTATGACCTAGATACATACCAATTGTCTTATAAAGCTCCTCTGCTATTGGAGAATTTTCCTTCATCATCGCCTGAACCTTAAGCAAACGCTCTGGCAAAGGCATATCAGCAGAGAATTCAACCCCTGCCTTAACCGCAAGATGATTTACTGCCTGCTGAGAAAAATACATAGCACCAACACCTGTATCACCAGACCATTCATCTGCAGGTGCATTTTCATCAAGGTCTGCAGTTGCAAATGCAAGCTCATTTAAGCGCCCAGTTACCGCACCATTTTTATCAATAAAGCCAACAGCTTCGCTAGAGCCCATAGCAACACCTAGCACACCATTTGAGCCACTTGTTAAGTATGCAGCAAGAGCTGTGACATCACCATCGTTCTCTACATGCACAGGAACATTCCATTCCTTCTGCACACGCTTAAATAGCTGCTGAGCCTCTGCATACTTTTCTGGCACGATTGCACGGAAAAGAGAAGCTACGCGCATTTGATTATCCACAACAATACCTGCTGTGCTGCCACCAATCGCATCAACACGAGGAAGATGAGAAGCTGCTAGCTTCAAGCCTTCATTTAGCTTTGAAAAATGATACTCTGGATCTGTTGCATTGCGTGGGTCCCAAGGAAATTCATCGCTGAACTTCACCTCTCCATCCTCAACTGCTGAAATCTTAAAATCACTAGCACCTAAATCAAAACCAATGCGGCAACCCTTCCAAGAAACACCTGCTCCCTCTGAATTATCTTTTGTTTCAGGAATTTCTATTGCACGAGTGCGAATAATTTCCATCTCTTTACCATATGATTTAAACATCATATCACGATCAAAATCACGTGCACCACCAGCTGAATATTGTGCTTCAATATACGCACAAATTGCATCTGGTCCTGCCATATGTAGCTTCCAACCGCCTGCTGCCCAAAGAACAAATTTAACAGCACGTTCTGCCAAAACAATTACATCTTTATCTTGTTCCATCCCTGTTGGAACTGGAATTGAAAAACGGAAGCAACGTCCATTATCACGCTCCCATGCAAATACAAAATCAGTACCGCCCTTCTCTGCTTTTAGTGCACGAAGTTTATAAAGCTCTTTTGCTGGTGGAATAAAACTCATATTTTCTCCAAATCATTAAAGGTAAATATCAAAATATAATTTATGTAAAAATTTTACCATCTTTGGAGCACAAAAACAAGCAACATTACAAAATATGACAAAGATAAAAGTACTTCTTTCTTGCTCTCGAATGATTTCACCCTAGATTCCGCACTTAGAAAACACAAATACAACTTCTCAGCACACCTAAGATATCACCAGAACTTGCTAACAACCATTACAATAACCCCAGACTCCCTCCGTGTCTCCGTTCTCAGGAAAATCACACTACGTGTGCTCCGTGTTTCGCCGAAGGCCATAGCACTAGCGACCAATCTGTGTGCACGTGACGCCAATGGGACGCAGAGACGCAAAGGACGCAGAGGTCGCAGAGCCGTGACGCCGAAAAAACACTAGCGGAATGAGCTTTGCCTTGGATATTGCTTTATCCTTCGAAGCAATTTGGCAAAACTCATCCACTAGTGTCCTCGCCCAGAAGACTATTAAGATACGGAGGCGATGCATTATAATAAATGAAGAATGAAAAATGAAGAATTCAGGTAGAGTTAATTGGTTTTTTCTCCATTCTCGCGTCTAATCGTCTTATTGTCCGTTCAACGTCTAACGTCCCACTTCGCACTTCTAGCCATCACGTGCAGATGCTCCGCGTCTTTGCATTCTTGTGGGCGAACACACTAGCGCTTGGAAGTTGCCTTTGCGATAACAGGAGCAAAACTAGGCAACGACAAGCGGTAGTGTTATTATCGATACCACCATACAAGCCACCACGCAAGCCCTGCGTCCTCCGCGTCCTCTGCGTCTCTGCGTCCCTTTTTCGCACTTGTTGCTTTCGCTTAACACGGACACACATAGTATGGTTTTCACGGAGGATAACAGAAGCGACATCAAATCGCTTTGTCTATCAATACTCTGGATTCTTTTAACAGAATTATGTGCAGATGCTATGCCCTATATTGTTGGGAATGCATTTAATATATATATTTATCTAATTATCATTTGAGTGGCTGCTGGGAAGCCATACCAAACAACCTTGTGTGCACCTTTATAGCCCCAGCTGCCTACACTTAGGGAGGTGTCTTTAGGAGGAAGAGTTAAGCTTACATTAGTATCTGCCAAAGATGCTGCAAAGGCTGCCCAGCCATCCTTTTTTGCAATATCAAAATGGTGAACTGCTGTTGACTTACCTGCTAGAAGTCCATACGAACCTGTAGTAATTTCTCCTACAGGAGCAACACCCTTCCACCAAACATGAAGCTCAGCATTTCCCATATTTCGCATACAATCACCAACTGTTGTTACCGTTGAAGCAATAACAAGATTTGTTAATGAAGTACAATACGGGAAGCAATCCCCGCCGACTGTTTGCACACCCTCATGAAGAATTACACTTTCAAGTTTTTGTGCTTGAAAAAATGCATTACGTGTAGAAGTAACTCCACCTCCAAGCTCAACTGACCTAATGCCACAATTCTGAAAAGCAATATCACCTAGTGATGTCAATTTCAAAAGCTTAAGATCACGATTATCTCCTGTCAAATTAGGCATTGTATGGAAAGCCATAGTACCGACAACTTTAATATCTTCTGGGAATTGATTCTCAAAGGTTGTAACACCTGAACATTTTTCAAATGCTCTTTCTCCAATTGATGTAATCACATTATTCCATTTAATTGAAGTTAATGCTGAGTTTTCCTTCATAAACCAATTATTAACTTGTTTCATACCAGAGCCAAAAACAACACGTTCAATAGCTGTATTATAAAAAGGATGAAATCCTGTTGATGTTAATGAATCAGGAAGAATCAGCTCTCCTCTCAAATTAGTACAACCGATAAAAGCACTTTTACCAATAGTTGTAATCGTATCGCCAAGCACTAATTTTGTGACATTTAAATTTCCGTTAAAAGCGTCATCAGCAATCCTGTCTAATACATAACCATCAGCGATACCAGAGGAGAAATCTAATTCACCAGCTGTCGCATTTCCCTTGTTATCTCCAATTGTTAATTTTGTACCAGCCACAGTCACATTGTTAAGAACAACAGAACCCTGTTTTAGTGTCTTTGCATCAGAATCAAACACCCATTCAGCATTAGCACATAAAACTGGGAGAACAAATAATACACACAGCAAATATTTTCTTATCATACTATACTCCATTTATGTATCCTTAATAAAAAACAAATAATACACACAACAATTATGATTTATTAGGCACACCTAATTGAGAATCAATATCGTTCCGGCTGCATACGCTTCATAACACCCAATATCAATTTTGCTACCAATTAAACGCATCCGCTTGCCTGACAAATCAAGCTCAGGCATACCGTCATAATTTTGACCAGCACCAGCTAATGGACCTAATGAGCTTGGAGTTAAATTAGCATTTTGATAATCAACGAAGAACAGCTCAGTTGAACCAACAATTGTACCTTCTGGGTATCCAACATCTGTAATATCTGCATCTGTTGCTCCATTTATAAAACGTAATGGAGATTTTACTACAGGAAGCACTGCTGCTCCATCAACATTATTTGTTACACCAGCAACAACAACATTTTGTATTGTTGAATTAGCTTCTGCGTAAATTGCAGCAAAAGATGTGCAGTAATTATTTGTCTTTGACAATCCACTATTAACAATTGTGCAATTTCGGACAATAGAATTATCGTCTGCTCTTAGCAAATATACAGCTGTTTTTTGATTATTATTGTCGAACAAGCAGTTTTCTACACGTGCTGAATTAGCAACACCTAATACACCACTTCTAAACTCATGATGCTGAACGGAATCCTGAGACTCATTTACACAATCACGGAAAACTGTATGTGTTACTAATCCACCTAAAACAAATGCACCTGCATTAAAGCATTGGCTTCCTGTTGTGCGAGCCCCTACTACCACACAGTTAGAAACAGTTCCTCCATCTACATTGATACGGAAGCCTCCTCCATAATTACTAGAACCTGAGCCCCATGTAGAACCATTGGCCATTGTTAGGTTGGCAACCATAGAGTTTGCATTATTAAGAGTAAAGATGCGATGACTTCCATCTTTATATTGAGCCCTAACAGTATTTGAAACTACAACACTTGAAGGATCTTCTCCAAGTCCAAGCAAGGTAGTTGGTGTGCTAATTGTCATTGAATTAGTAACAACATATAAACCTTCTTCAATATAAACAATAGATGAACCAAGTTCTTTTGTATTTGCCAATGCTTTTATTGCTGCATCAATAGTTTTGAATGGCCTTTTTTCTGTAAAACCATCATTTTCATCGCTACCTGTTGCAGCACTTACATAACGAACAAGAATATCTCCATCGCCCTTAGCACTTGCTACATTAATTTCTATAGACGAAGCTTCTTCATTATCAAAATTATTTCCAGAAAAATGTAATTCAAACGTCAAATCTTCTGTTATCTCCGGAGCCCAAATCGGCATTATCTCAACATCAACATACGAAGAGCCTGCAGGAATTGTAACTGTAGTTAAATTATTTTCAACAATACCAACATCAATTGCTGGACCAGAAAGCTCTACTTGAAATACAAAATCTTTATCAACTGCTGTTTCGGAGCGAGAGAAACGAACAATACCAGGTGTAAAATTATATTCACTTACATCTAATAATTTCTGAGTAGTTGGTGTTCCAGTATAAACCCAATCATCACTTTGTATAATAACACTAGGGGAATTTTCATCAAAAATAGATAAAATAGAACAAGTATAATTTCCTACTTCAGAGAAAACAGGATAATCCTTTACAATAGCAGGTGTTTCTGAGCTTATAGAAGAAAATTCTAGCTCATTAGTAAATGCTGCTCCAGTAAAAGTGTTTTCATAAATAGCAAACATTCTTCCTGCACCGGTATAAATTTCACAAGAAAATTCAAAAGCAGAGCCATTCCAAATTATTGAAGGAGGAGATTTTATTTCCGCACTTCCCATACCTCCATTGACAACATTGCTATAACTAATTATTTCTGTATTACCCATAGCTGCGTATTCTGCTGCCAAATATTCAGGAGAGGCAATACCTTTCATGAGGCGCACCTCGTCAATGGCTCCAGAGAACAATTGAGACCACTGATTCCCGCCAATCCACATATCCGTTGGATCTATTTTATTGTTGATATCCTTCGCATCCACCGATGAAGCAAGTGCACCATTAATGTACAATTTGGCTCCTTTTGACGAAGATTTTGCAAATGTTACGGCAATATGCCACCAATCATTTAGAGGAGGAAGTGACAAACCTTTAAGTCCGTGATCTGCCTTGCCTGGTGTTGTAATTACAATTAAATTTTGTGACTCTGTGCGAATTGATATAAAATCCCTTTTACCAAAAATTGCCCTATTACCACCATAAGTATTAGGATTAATCCACCCCTCAACTGTAAAACCATCAGTTAACTCAGAATTTGGAAGTGTTGCTCCACAATAAATTGAGGAATTGTCTGTGCCAGGAAATGTTACAGCCTTACCTATTTTACCATCCTCTGTCACAGTTAGGTTTCCGTTACCAATACCATCGTAATCGTTAGCCTTATCCTCAGTATTTACATTCTCTAAATGCCAAACACTAACGTATTTTTCCCAAATGTTTTCCATCTTTTGACTTGATGAATAATCAAGACCATAACGAACATCTAAAATCTGGCCTGATGAAAAATTTGGAACCTTAACCCAAATAGTTGATTCACCACTCTCATTCCATGTGTCAATTTCATAAGAAAGTAAATTTTGATTCTTATCAGTTATTTTGAAGGATTTATTAACTACATCGGAATAAAAAAAACCATTTATAGAATCTTCAGACAAACGCAATAGTACAGGCAAGTTCTCAACTGCAGCTCCATCATAAGAAATAGTCGCTTTAAAATATTTATATCCTGTACCAGACTCATCAGCAAATGAATTAATAGCAAACAATGACGCAAGAAACGACACAAATAAAGATTTAAATTTCATAAATTCCTCAATAATAATTTAACCGAAAAATAAAAAACTTAACCAATTTTGTTAAATAATATCAAAATAAATCGTTATTTGTCAACGATTTATAATGGGGAGGATTTCATGGAAAATTGTATTCAAAACCACAAACTTGAGCGACTTTTTGTGGTTACAAATATCCAAGCAAACCCGCCGCGTCTCCTTTTCTCCGTCACCTCCGTGCTTTGTGCCGCAGGCTAGAAAGCGGCAGCGTTTAAGTCGTTTCACTCGTTGCTTTCGCCAAACACGGAGTACGGAGGACAATGGAGGCTGGTGCTAATCGTTTCACTCGTTGCTTACGCTTAACACGGAGACGCGGAGGCGCGGAGAGGTTTGGGAAGATATTGGAGAAAGAGGCTTCATCCCCTTTACGTGCTGACAGTTTGATAGTTGGACAGAGAAATGAGGGTGCATTTGCCGCCCTAGCCCCCCAACTGTCAAACTTTCCAACTCGCCCACTCGCAAACTGTCAAACTTTCCAACACCTAAACACCTAAACAGTTCCATTTTTTGTATAGTTTGACAGTATGATAGTTTGATAG
>JAFUOX010000030.1 GCA_017481725.1 Kiritimatiellia bacterium
AAAAGCTTCATCTTTTCTTCAAATGCTCTATCGTGTTCTCTTACATCATCTACTAAACTTTTATACATAACAACTCCTTCGTTAAGGGATCACAAAAAGCGCCTTGAATTAACTTATTCCCATAAATTATTCGTTTACAAAGACGTTTTTATTAGAATAAGAAACCATTTCATTTCTATTTTTATGAAATTAAAAAAATAATGAATCATTTGTGATTGACGAAAAAGTAGCGAACAACATAGCAAATACACATTGTACCATTCTAACGCATAAATATATACAAAACAAAAAAGCGCCCCGAAGGACGCTTTTTTGTTTAAGTATTAAAATTTAATTTGCAAACAAATTAAATTAAGCACCTAGCTGGTAACGAGTGTAGCGAACAATCTTAATCTCATCGCCGCATGCCTTAGCAACCTTAGCGATAAGCTTTGTGATTGTTAGCTCGCTATCCTTAACGAATACCTGATCAACCAAGCAGTTCTCTGTGAAGAACTTGTTGATTTTACCATCGATAATCTTCTCAAGGATATTAGCTGGCTTATTCTGACCTTCCATCTGCTTTGCGTAGATTTCACGCTCTGCAGCAATATCAGCCTCTGAAACAGCTGTGCGATCTAGCCATTTTGGAGCAACAGCAGCAATCTGAAGAGTGATATCCTTTACCATCTCTACGAACTCTGCGTTCTCAAGTGTCTCTGCCTTACCGCAAGCAACCTCTAGTAGTACGCCAACCTTACCACCCATATGGATGTAGGAAGCAACCTTACCTGTACCTGCTACTGTATACTTCTCAGAGCGGCGAATCTTTACGTTCTCACCTGTCTTTGAGATGAAAGCAGATAGGTCATCCTTCATAGCCTCTGCAACATCCTGATCAATGTCAAGAGCCTTCTGAGCTACTGTATCTACAAAAGCTACGAAGTCAGCATTCTTAGCAACGAAGTCTGTCTCGCAGTTAACTTCAACCATAGCAATTGTGTTGCCATCTGCAGAAGCCTTAGCTGCAATAACACCCTGCTTAACTTCCTTCTCAGCGCGCTTTGCTGCAACTGCAACACCACGCTCACGTAGGATTTTTACTGCTGCATCAACGTCACCCTCTGTCTCCATAAGTGCCTTTTTGCACTCCATCATGCTAACGCCTGTCATCTGACGTAGCTTATTAACATCAGCTGCTGTAATCTGTGCCATAATTAAAATTCCTTTATAATTTATGTTGTTTGTTTTAAGTTAAAATTAAGCCTCTGGAGCTGCCTCTGGTGCAGGAGCTGCTGCCTCAGCAACAACCTCAGCTGCTGTGCTTGCTGCCTCACGAGCTGCCTTTGCACGCTTCTCGATATTAGCCTTAGCTGCTGCTGCGTTCTTGCGGCGATTCTCGCTGCTGCTCTTTGCCTTTTCCTCACCCTTAGCTGCTGGAGCACGGCGTGTTCTCTTTGGCTTCTCTTCACCCTTCTCTGCACGCTTAGCTGCCTTTTCAGCCTCAGCCTTACGCATTTCCTCAGCTGCTACAGCAGAATATGTCTCTGCACCTGCCTTAGCTGTTGCTGCAATGCAATCAGCAATAATCTTAATTGCACGGATTGAGTCATCGTTTCCAGGAATTGGGAACTTAACCAAATCAGGATCAGCATTTGTATCTACTAGAGCGATAACTGGGATACCTAGGCTACGTGCTTCAGCAACAGCGTTTGCCTCACGTACGATATCAACAACGAATAGAGCACCTGGCATCTTATCCATAGCTGCGATACCTGTTAGGTTCTTCTCTAGTTTAGCTAGCTCACGAGCTAGTGTTGCAGCTTCCTTCTTGTGAACAGAAAGAATTCCATTGTTGTTCTTCTTTGCTGTCTGAATCTGAGTCATGCGGCGGACGCTCTTACGGATTGTCTGAGCATTTGTTAGAGTACCACCTAACCAGCGTGTTGTTACATAGTACATATCAGACTCTTCAGCTGCGATACGGATAACTTCCTGAGCCTGCTTCTTTGTACCAACGAAAAGGATTTTCTTGCCCTTCTGAGAAATATCTAGAACGAACTTTAATGCGTCCTCTAGAAGCTCAAGAGATTGTGTAATATCAATAATGTGAATGCCATTGCGCTTATCAAAGATGTACTTCTTCATCTTTGGGTTCCAACGCTTGGTCTGGTGACCAAAGTGTAGACCAGCATTCATTAGATCACGTACTGTTACGTTTGATAGGCTTGTATCTGCCATATATAATGCACCTTTCATGCTTTTGTGTAATACGGACGTTTTCTCCCATCCGCCGCGGTGAATCCGCTTCCCTGGCAAGCGACCAGGTATCGCTTCGTGCTTTTCTGATTCCTTCCCATGTGAAGAACAGCCGCACATTGTTTGATAATAAAAAAATTGGTGAGGCGTCCGGGGTTCGAACCCGGGACCCCGTGATTAAAAGTCACGTGCTCTACCGACTGAGCTAACGCCCCAACCTAACTAACTTGTCTTAAAAACTTGTTAATTGGGCAAAATAGTAGCATTTTTATGCTTTCAAGTCAACACGAAAAAATAATTTATTACAAAAAATTGTACCATTTTACTCAAATTAACTAAATCTACCTAATAAAATGCCTCTAGTCTCCATTTTGCTCTTGTTCAAGCATAGCAAGAGCTTCATTTGAAATATCACGCCACTCTCCAGGAAGCATATCCTCTGGCAACTGCAATCCATTAATTGATATGCGCATCAAATGAAGCACACGTAAGCCTGCTTTTGCACACATCTTACGAATTTGCAAATTGCGCCCCTCCATGAGAATAAATCTCAAGATATGAAGCTGCTGACCATTTCGACGCTCGGTCTCTCGCTCAATATAATCAACATGAGCTGGCCGTATGCGATATCCATCAATTACCATACGAGACCTCAAGAAATCAAGCACATCCCTATTAACTATTCCTGCTACCTCAACAATATACTCTTTCTTATGAAGAAACCTTGGGTGAGTAAGCCGGTTTATCAAGTCACCATCGTCACTTAACAAAAGTAATCCTTCAGAATCCTTATCTAAACGACCAATCGGCACTATGCGTTCCTTAATCCCTTTTAGACAATCATAAATAGTCGCACCTTGCCCATCATCGCATGAACAAATTAGCCCTCTTGGCTTATAAAACATAATTGTTCGATGAGCCCTATCTAATGCACTTGTATCAAGAGGTATCCCATTAATTGTTATACGTGCCCCTGTAAGTGGTATTCTAAAGCCAGGAATTGTCACACGCTTACCATCTACCGCCACAGCACCTGTCTCAATCAAGCTTCCACAAGCACGACGAGAACCAATACCACACTTCTCCAAATACTTTTGAAGTCGAATTGTTTCCTCTTCAACCATTATTAAACAACCCCTCTATGTAGCTGTGCTGGAAACAAACATGCTAAAAAGCATAAGACAAACCCTAAAATCAAAAAGAAAGCAAAATATTCATTATAACGCAAATATATTTGCTGTTCTACCTCTGTCTTCTCTAGCTCATCAATTGCAGCTAATGCCTTTTCAAGAGCCTTCTTGTCTCGCACATTATAGTAGCTACCACCAGTTACTTCAGATATTTTCCTTAACGCAGCTTCGTCCATACTAACTTGCTCTTTAAAAAGCCTTGAATTACCCCAAAAATCTTGTCCTCGAAAGTTTGCGTAACCATTTGATCCAACACCAATTGTATAAACCTTGATTCCTAACTGCTTAGCCATTTCAGCAGCCTTATCTGGTGTAATAATACCAGTATTGGTCACTCCATCACTCAAAAGTATTACAACTCTACTAGCTATATTGGTTTGATCCTTGAGCCTAGCACAAGCCATTGCTAAACCATCACCAATAGCTGTGGCTGTTTCTAATTGGTCAACAATCTCCCCTTTCTTTGTACCAGGGACATGAACCTCATCAATAATTTGATTTAAAGCATGATGATCTAATGTTAAAGGAGTAAGAGTTGTTGCATATCCTCCAAAGGTCACTAAACCAATTAAATCTGAAGGGCGTTTGGCAACAAAATCCTTAAATGTTTCCTTTACTACATCAAGCCTTGTTTTCTCTTTTAAACCCTCTGAAAAATCAAGTGCCATCATAGAACCAGAAATATCAATAGACATTTCGATTGCTATTGCTTCAGAGGAAATCCGTGTTCGGGAAAACTCCTTTTGAGGTCGTGCTAATGAAATAATAAGGCTTGCGACACCAAGCATAAACAATATGGAAGGCAACCATGCAAAATATTGCTTCAGTGATTTTCTATGGATTAACTTTCCTACTCCAGGAAAAGCAAATGCTGCTGCCTTGCGTCTACGTAGCAACCTATAACACATAAAGAAAAATGGCAAAAATAATAACAAAGCATATGGGCAAGCAAAAACCATAATTAATTATCCTTCCCCTCTTGCTGTATAGAATCAGTCAAATCAAGAGCTGAATCTACTTCAATATAATTCTTTGCAGCAGCCGTAGCAGTTTCTGCATTTGCCTTTGTCGCCTCACGCTTGGCAAATTTAATCATATCTGCTGATGCAAGGAATTCCTTAAGCTCTGGAATATATTGTTTTGGAAATTCATCTAAAGCAATTGCTTCTGCAATAAACTCTTCCGTTGTACGCTCTGGAGCCTTAATTCCATATTTGCGTTCAATGTAACGCCTAACAACATGTGTTAACTCAATATAAAAATCCTTAACACATCCCTTATCAACAAGATGCTTTGAAATAAGCTGCTCCAATTCAAAAAGTGCTCGTTCACGAGGTGTCATCTTTTTTAGTTTATGCTTGTAGTGTAAAAATCTAAAAGCGATAAATAAAATAGCAATGCAAAGTATAATAAGCATGCCATAGCCAACATACTTAACCGTTATCCAATGATTATATTTTACATAAACAGGCTCTACCGAATTAGTAACCACTGGCTCTACATCTAGATTTTCTACTGCAAAAACAAATGGCTTTGAGTAAATATATTTCACCTTTGCTGGAGAAAAAGAAGAGTCTAGCACACTAATCGCAATTGGATAAATTGTACGCTCCACAGATGAATATTCAGGGCTAACAATTGGTATTAATTTATAATGATAACTACGCACAAGTCCATTTGTACCTATTTCCTCAGAAAAACTACTCTCAAGCTTAAATCCATCCAAATATGGTGAGATATCACTCGGAGGAGCTGCTGTACAAACCTCTGTTGACTCCAAATCTACCTTGAGAAAAATAGGTATTCCTGCCAAACTAAACTCATTTGTTGACACAGAAAAGCATGCTTTAATTCCTGCCTCAGAGAGCTCTTGAGACAAGCCACTTGCAAATGCTTCTCGAACTATAGCTAGAAGCATTATAAGCAATATAGATTTAATTAAATACACTACTTTCATTTTGATATTAAATAATAAAACAATGTGCACAAAATTTATTGTTTAAGGTTTACTATAATAAAGCAACACCATAGCATCTTAAATTTCTAAAGCTTATGCAAAACTTTACAAGCAACCCATGCCCTTTAAAATATGCTCATTTCCATCCCAATCTGGTGAAACCTTAACATTCAATTCTATGCTTGCCTTCACGCCATAGCTTTCAGAAATAGTTTTCTCAGCACCTGCTCTAACGCGGCGAATGTTCTTACCATTTTGACCAATTACGATGCCCTTATGATTTTGACGGCGAACATATACTGTTGCCTCCACACGCCAAACATCTGGTGCTGGCTCTCGTAAATGCTCAACAAATACACCAATTGAATGAGGTAACTCATTCTTCAATATCTTAAAGAACTCCTCTCTCACAGCATCAGACACAGCAAGCTTGCGAGGATAGTCTGTTATCATTTCCTCATCAAATAGCATTGGTCCAGATGGCAATGCTTCAAATAGTGCATCGACAAGCTTATCTATGCCTTCGCCAGTTGTTGCTGAGCCTTCAAACCAAATTGGATTAACCTTTTCTAAAGGTCTATCTACAGGTTCCTTTCCCTTGCTTTTGGCTTTAGCCTTTTGTTCTTCAAATTGCTCAGCAATTTCTTTTTCCAAATCCTTCCAAAGCTGCTTAAACTCATCTGTTTTCGCTTCAATATCCACCTTATTAAGAAGCACAAAGCACTTTTCTGGCGGATTTGCAATAATTCGACGCATCCAACCATCATCTTCAAGCTGAGGTGATTTTGAAGCATCAACCACAAGAAGCACAACATCAGCACCCTCAATTGCACCACGAGCACGCTTATTCATTGCTGTACAAAGCAAGCTGCGGCTCTTGTGTAGTCCTGGCGTATCTATAAGCACGAGCTGACCACGATCCTCTGTAAGAATACCACGAATAATATTACGTGTTGTCTGCACAACTGGGCTTACAATACTAATTTTTTCGCCAATAATTTTATTAACAAGAGTTGACTTACCTGCATTTGTTCTACCGACAACTGCAGCAATTCCACAATGTGGCAAGGTAGGATAAACATCTAACATATTTTTAGTATATTTTCTCTATTAATTACGAATAAACTTTAAAATTATTTTAACACAAAAACTCTCGAAAGTGCAAGCACGTTAGAAATTTGAAAATTGCATACTTAGATTGGCAAAGCAATGTTGCATTGGTCTTCTAACTTAGAATTCACATTAAACCTCATTAGCATAAATCCAGCAACCATTGCTAATACTATGAAAACACTAAATCTTCCAACAACGCATATATTATGCTTACATTTTATTTTTTTATACAAGCACAAGTATTTGCAGAAAATGCAGCCCACTGCCCTCTGCATGCATAAAGAAATATCCCCAAAAATAAAAATAGCAAACGATAGAAGAATACCCCAAAAGCACACTTCTTTATATAAAGCATTTGTCCACGCCGATAATTAAAAACCTTATTATATGTTTGAGAGCCAATAGCTGCAGAGCCATAGTGGCGAATAGGTGTACCCTCAGCAACTGCTAATGTCCATCCAGCCTTCTTAACACGATAAGAAAATTCTGCATCCTCAAAAAAGAAAAAGAAATCTGTATCCAGCAAACCAACCTGTTCGATAACTTCTTTCCTAATCAAAAGGCTTGCTCCACAAAGATAATCATAATGTGCACCAGGCTTTGGCAAAAATGGTGTATACAAAGGGAATCCCAATAATTGACCACCAGGAACAACCTTACCTGCCATTGCTCCAGCACTTTGAAGCATATCACACCCTGCCACGCCACAATTTTCGTCAGCATATAATGCTGTTAGCAAAGCCTCTAATGCATTAATATTACACTCTGTATCATTATTAAGCAGCCATATCGCATCATACTCATACCCTTGCTCTTGGATATATTTGAATCCAAAGCCATTTCCTCCAGCAAAGCCTAAATTTTCTTGTGAGCTAATAACTTCTGCATTAGGACACGCTGCAACAAGTTCCTCAAAGCTATGCTCTGTAGATCCATTATCTACGACCACAATACGTAATTGGTTAAAATTACTCAACTGAGACAAAGAAGCACAACACTTTTCTGAAAAACTCAATCCATTCCAATTAAGTATGATTGCAATAACTTTTTTTTCGTTCATATCTGTAAATTAAATTATGGCAAATTCCAAGTAACACCGATATTCATCGCCTCATTCGCATTTTGCTTTCCCAAATGAAGAGCTAGCAATTTGTTCTTAAGCTCTCTGAGAAGCTTTACATCGACAACATCCTCAGAGCATACCACCACATTAGATACAAACCCTTCATCGCCGATTGTTATAATAATATCAAGACTACCAGATAGCCAACCATACTTCCGCATAATTGGCTCTATATTTGGCATACTGCTAGCTTGTATAGTGTCTGGCAAAGACCAATAAACATAAGGCAATGACTTTGTGATTAAAGTCACGGAATTAGTGCTTACACTCTTAGCAGATGAATTTAGCACCTGCCCAAGAAGCGGCATTGGCTCTTCTATTGTGAGCAAATCATCATTTGCATTTATAGTTACTATATTAGCAGAAGAAGTTGGACTCTTTAACGCTTGCCTAGGTGGTTCTAATGAATCACCCAAATAATACTCAGAATAATATCGTTCAGCACTACGAACACCATTTTCTTCATTAGAACCTAATGCAATTTCCTCTGGATTATTTGCTGCTGTCAACTTTGAAGCAGATATATAGTGAACTATGAATTTGTTGCTTTGTTCTAGTCGCTCTTCATCAGACAGCTTAGCAACATTCTTCGCCATTTGGCGGGCTTCTAATACTGGCGTTGGGCGTAGAGACAACCATACAACAAGCACTAGCATCAAAGAAAAAACTAGCACAGATATAGTGTCTAAATAGAGCGAATAAAATTTTCGCCTAAATTTTGGATCCTTGCCCTTTGCCATACTATTTTGCTTCCTCTACAAAGCAAACATTTTCCAACCCTGCATTACGAAGAACATCCAATAGCTTCATAGCATCTGCTAAAACTATATTCTTATCTGCATATATAAGAGCAGCCTTTTGCTTATACTGCTGACTTTCTTGGCGTAGCTTAGCCTCAAAGCTAGCATATCTATGTGGCATAGAAAGATTAAAACGCTCATCCTTAAAGAAAACGATTATAGAAGGCAATTTTTCAATTTCAGCAGTTTGCTCTTCAATACTAATGCTTAAAGAAGCTTGCTCTTGCCCCTCACTATTAGAGGCATCTGCATCTCTAGAATAAATAGAACGAGCTGTTATTATAAATCCCGATTTTAATCCAGCGTGAGCACCCTTTGCAACTGGCAAATTAACTCTCTCGCCTGGCACTATGCTTAATGCATGAGAAAAATAAACATAAGCAAATGCTAACAAAAACAGATTAAACCAAGGCAAAATCAAAAAGAAAAAAGAATAAATCCTTACCTTTGGTTTATACTGCGTATAAAATCGATCTCTTCCATAAGATTGAGACCAATTAAATCGACTCTCCTTCGGCGAATTCATTACACATTCTCTCCATTTACAGCACCTTCGGAACTCTCACCTGGTTGCACATCTAATAAAGAGCCACTATTGCCGCCCAAAAATTTATCATAAAAGTTTAAAAGCTCTGTACATGCATGACGCATATCTAAAATTAAACGATCAATCTTTATAACCAACAAATAGAATCCAATATAACAAGGAATGGCCACCACCAATCCTGCAACCGTTGTTACACAGCCATAAATTAATCCTGGTGTAACATCTGCTGTTTGCACCATAGGAGACTCCGCCTGCATGGCAATTAATGAAGACAAAATGCCCAAAATAGTTCCAAGAATTCCAAGCATTGGAGTAATATGTGCAATCAATGATAGAATTGATAGCCTACGCTCCATGCGCGAAATTTCTGCTGAAGCAATTTCATTCAAATCATTTTCAAATGTTTCACGGTTTTGTTGTTTATGAGAAATAGCTATTGAGGTTAAGCGCGCAACTGGACCCATTGTATCTTCACAGAGCAATTTTGCTTCTGCAACATTCCCTCGACTTATTGAATTAAAAATTCCTTGCAAAAAATCCGTAACATCAATTCTGGAACGGTGCAATTGTAGAGAACGCTCAAAAAACACTCCCAAACCAATAATACCCATTACAATAATAATCCAAATTATTGGTCCGCCATTTTCAATAAAAAATCTTAAACTTAACATATACCCTCTCTATCTAATTTAAACCCTATTTTCCATTGGAAATTAAGAGCTTCATATTTGCCGCTTGAATGCGCTCTAGCATCATCTTTGCCTCACCCGCAAATGGCAGTGAAGTATTTACTAGCCTACCGAGCAATTCTTCAGCTCGTTTTAAAGCTTCTGGAGTTCCCTGCTTCTCATATAAAGCAGTTGCATCTAGAATTGCTCTTGAATACCAAACAGAGCCACCAATTCCATTTAAATAATTTACCATATCTACACCATCAGATTCTCGAGCGAAATTTTCTGTTTGTAGCACAACATCAGAATAGTAACCATTAATAGCCTCATCATACTTACCCTGCTTTTCATAGCATTTTGCCAGCTTGTATGATATTTGCATTGCAAAACTGTGGTGTTGATTAGAAGCAAGAAGCTCTTTGTATATTGGTATTGCCTCCTCATAACGGGTTGGATTATCCGCTCCCAATGTATAGAGGCAATCTGCCTGACGCATAATCGCTCTCTGCTTTAATTCCTCTGAGGTTGCATTTTTTGCTGCTTGAGCATAACTACGAACAGCATTATCAAATTGTAAGAGCTTACTTCTTGCCTCGCCATTCAAATATTGAACATCTGCTAGCATTAGCATACCCTTTTTGTCATACGTATCAGCCCATATAGCTGTTTCTGTTATCACTGCATCATATTTTTCCTGACGCATCATAGCATAAATTGCTAAAAGATGAGCAATAGGTGCTTGTGGAGAGTTGTGCCATTTATTACAAAAAGCCAAAAATCGCTTTTCTGCTTGCTCATATCGATAAGAATTAAAATCGTGCTTTGCTAGCCAAAAGTCTGCGTCCTTCACAAGTGGTGATTCAGGGAATTTTTCAAGGAAAGCAACGGTATTTGAATAAGCAGCATCCTGATGCCCTAAAGAATAAAGTGCTTCTGTTTTTAAAAATGCAGCACGAATTGAAGCCTCACCACCATCTTTTACTTGTTCAGCCTGCTCAAAGCTAGCAAGTGCATCTGCATAGCGACTTGTCTTTAGCAAAACCAACCCTCGTCCCAACAAAGCTAAACCATAGCTTTCTCTAGGGCTCTCAGAAGAAAGCTCTATTAGCTTTGTATAAAAATCTAAAGCTAAAGCAAGCTCTCCATCTTCAACACAAAGAGCCGCAGAAGCAATTAACGCTGGCTCCATAAGTGCAATATTATCACTTCCAGCGAGTTGCTTGTAAATTATTTTAGCAGTTCCTAAATCAAATTTCTCAATTGCTTGAGCATGGTATAGCTGACCTGTAATAAGCAGCTGCTCTTGTTCCTTAACACCAGATACAAGCATACCAAAACAATCTGCAGCCTGCATATATCGCTCTGATTTGTAATACGCCTCTCCAGCCTTGAAATTTGCGAGATTCTTTTTCCCATCATCACCAGCAATCTCACTAGCACGCTTAAAAAGTAGAGCTGCCTCATTTAGCCGACCCAACTGAACCAAGCAATCTCCTGAATCAACCATTATATCGTACTCGTAAGGATTTTTTGTAAATGAATGCAAATATAGTTGATATGCCCAAAAAGCTTGCTCATACTCTCCGCTTGCTTGGTAATTGCGGGCAACCTGTCGTAATATGCGAGCTACATACAATGAATTCGGTGCATATTCTAACAAATTAGTAAGTTTTTGTTTTACTTCATCAAAATGCTTTGTAGAAGCCAACACCTGAATAAGAATTTCTGTACAAAACATTCTCTCTTCAGAAGAATAGACTGCTTCAACAGATGATGTTGCTGTGGCAATTGCTGCTTCTACTTCCTTTGCTTGCTTTCCCTTTGTTTGTGCTAAAGCAAGTGCATAATTACATAAAAGTAAGGATTTAACTCGTGGAGAAACCTTGCTTAATAAATTTTCATTATTGCTATTTTCAAAAAGCGCAACTGCATTAGAAGTCTGACCATTTATAAGGAGAAGCTCCATATTAAAAAGAAGTGCTGTTGCCTTGAGATTTGTGTTTGAGCTCTGCTCTTCAATTAATTGCTTAAGGACAGCTTCTGCTTCATTAGGCTTATTAAGCTGAAATAGCACCTGTGCATAGCCAAGCTTAAAGAAAGCCACAGATTCACCACAAAGAGGATCTGTTGTTGGTGGCAATCTTTTTGTTGCATAATGAACAGCGGCCTCTTCAAGCTCCCCAACAAGAACCAACTCATAACAAAGCCTACGAAGCACCTCTAAACGCAAAAAATCATATTTAAACTCATTTTTGATAATTAATTCACGCAAAATTCTAATTGCTTCAACACGCTTATTCAAATCAGCCAAGCAACATGCCTTCCAAAATTGGGCTGCTTCATTTAACTCTACTGGGCATGCTTCAATTGATGAATTTCCCCAAATTTCACCAAATTTTTCTTTTGAATCTAATAGCTCTATGCAGCTCTCTGGACCTAATATTTCTTTTTGATTAACAAACATTACGATATGAAACAATAGCTCAGCATCAATAGAAGAGAAATCTGTACATTTTTGAAGCTGCTCACGGGCAAGCTTATTTGCTGTAGGAAAAACACCATCATCAAAAGCTGCTATAGCAAGCTTTGTTTTATCAGAGATTTCTATTACCTTTTGTGCAATAGCTTGATCTGCTTGCCCAACACGATTTGTTTCTGCCTCAACAAGTGCTACTGTTGCATTTGTTTGCACAAGAACAGGCTGCACAACACTTGATGTATTTGTCTCTATTTGAGCAAAAACAACACATGAGCAAAAAGACACTGCTAATACTACAAGTCCCTGCCACAAACTTTTTTTACAAAAACAACTTAAATAAAACATCATTTTTATTCCACATCTAAAAATACAATTTATAATATTGTAACATAGAAAAAGCATATCGGCAATAGATAATCACAAAATCAAAAATTTGGAAAATTGCATAATTAAATGAGTAGGGGTAATTAGGCAAAAAACCACATATTTTCAGCAGAAAATAATAGTGTTTTTATATAGAATAAAGACCGTAGGATACTGGAAAAAACAAAGTCTCAAAAGACGAATTTAAGAAAATAGAACGTAATTCCTTTAGAAAAACTTTATCTGAGAAAAAGACATAAAAAAAACAAAGAAGGTTTTTATTCTATTTATGCAGCCAATATAATAACCCAGAACAATGTTCCTAGTTTAAAACATCTAAATCAGCTATACGCAACTTTTTAAAAGAAGGTAAGTTAGGAAGATTAACGTATAAGGATGCATTAGTCATAAAACACCGCAACCGAAACCACAAAAAAATACTACTCCACATATTATACCGAAAAACTTCATTTCAGAGGCTCGTAAAAAAATAACAGAGAAATAAAAATCATACACTTAATCTTGCAATTTACGAGCCTATTTTTTATAGATACATTCTCTTTATCCTTGGCTTAAGGTACTTTAACCTAGCGAAACACTGCAAGCATAGCGAACTGCACCCATTGCATCCTTGGAATAGAAGTCTGCGCCAATTTTATCAGCATACTCCTGAGTGAGCACTGCTCCACCGACCATTACCTTTACAGGCAGCTTTGCTTCTCGGAGCTGCTTAATGGTTTCTTCCATTGCTCCAACAGTTGTTGTCATAAGAGCAGAAAGCCCAACTAGCTTTACATCATGCATTTTTACTGCTTCAACCACAGCCTCTGAAGGAACATCCTTGCCTAGGTCAATCACCTCAAAGCCATAATTTTCTAGCAATACCTTTACGATATTTTTACCGATATCGTGGATATCGCCCTTAACGGTTGCAATAACCACCTTGCCACGAGCTTCACGCTTTTCGCCATTATTGATGAGATATGCCTTGATTGAATCAAATGCCGCTTTAGCCGCATCTGCACTCATCAATAGCTGTGGAAGGAACACCTTGCCACGCTCAAAGCCAGAACCAACCTCATCAAGAGCAGGAACAAGCTGCTCGTTGATTATATCAAGGGAATCCATTGATTTAATTAGCTCTGCAGCAATTTCTCCTGCCTGCTTACACATACCACGCTTGATTGCTTGTGCTAGCTCGCTCTGCTGCACAGTTGATATAGCTGAAGCATCGGCTGCTTGTTGCGTAGCTTTGCTTGTAGACGCAACTGCTTGCTCTTGAGCCTGTGCACTCGTGTGGAAAGCAATGTAATCAGCACAATTTTCATCAAGCCCACGCAATGCTCGGTATGATGTATAGGCACTACGCATACCTACTGCATTTGGATTGATGATTGCAGAGGAAAGTCCACGCTCTAATGCCATCGTATAGAAGCTTGCATTTACTCTCTCTCTCATTGGCAAACCAAATGACACATTAGACACACCTAGAATTGTGTTTACCTTTAGCTCCTTTGAGATATATTCAAGTGCATCAAGTGTTACATTCGCAGCATTTTTGTCTGAGCTAATAGTCATACAAAGCACATCAATAACAATATCCTTTGCTTTGATACCATACTCGGCAGCTGTTTCTATAATGCGCTTTGCAATAGCAATGCGTCCCTCCGCAGCTTCAGGGATCCCTTTTTCATCAAGTGTTAGACCAACGACTACTCCTCCATATTTCTTAATAAGTGGGAATACGCTGTGCATTGACTCCTGCTTGCCATTAACAGAGTTGACCATAGGCTTACCATTATAGCAACGCATTGCACGCTCCATAGCAACTGGGTCTGAAGTATCTATCTGCAATGGAAGATTCAATACCGTTTGCAACTGAGAAACCACATTTGGTAGCATTGCCTTTTCATCTATTTCTGGCAATCCAACATTTACATCAAGAATATGTGCACCATTATCAAACTGTGCCAACCCCTCTTTTAGGATATAATCAATATCGTTATCCCGTAATGCTTGCTTAAAGCGCTTTTTACCTGTTGGGTTGATTCTTTCGCCAACAATCACCGAGTCATCTAGTTTAAGCTCTACTGCATGAGTATAAGAAGAAACAAAGGTTAGCCCTTTATCTGTTGTAGGAATTGGTGCAATACTAGAAGCTATTGCTGAAACCTCACGGATATGCTCTGGCGTTGTACCACAGCAGCCACCCGCCATGCGTATTCCCGCACGAATCATTTCCTCAACATGCGCTGCAAATTCTGCTGCATTGATATCAAAAACTGTCTTGCCTGACTCGACGCGAGGAAGACCAGCATTTGGCATCACAAGAGTGGGGATTGAGGCTATTGCAGCTAACTCAAGTGCAAGCGGCTTCATATGGACAGGACCTAGTCCACAATTCATACCGATGGCATCGACTCGCAAGCCCTCAAGCAATGCGACCACTGCACGTAGATTAGCCCCTGTGAGTAGCTGCCCCTTTTCATCAAAAGCAACTGATGCAATTACAGGAAGCGAGCAATTCTCCTTTGCTGCAAGAACAGCCGCCTTTAGCTCCATAGTGTCGCTCATTGTTTCAATAAGCACCACATCAAATCCGCCAATCTGAACTGCCTTTGAAATCACTTCTGCAAATGCATTATAAGCATCATCAAAGCTTACGTCCCCCAATGGCTTAAGGAGCTTACCTAATGGGCCAACATCAAGTGCAACAAGCTTCTGCTGCCCTTTTGCTGTAAATTTTTCTCGTGCAGCATTTGCATTATTGATTGCTGAGGCTAACACCTGGTCAAGAGTGAATTCGGCTGGCAATTCTGCTAGCTTATAGCGATTTACGCCAAATGTATTTGTTGAAACAAAATCTGACCCACTATCATAGTAGCGAGTGTGAATATCTATCAACACATCAGGATGTGTAATATTCCATACCTCAGGGAGCTCCCCAGGCTTAAGTCCACTTGCTTGAAGCAGCGTACCCATTGCTCCATCAGCAATAAGTATCTTTTTCTCCAATAAATCTAAAAAGGCTGACATTCTTACTTGTCCTTTCTAAAGGCACAATTATGCAATGAACAACAAGAGCAATCGTGATGCTCAAGAGGATTTGCTCCTGGCTTATAAGCGACACCGATGACTGCACTAACGCTCTTTGTTGGTGTCATCACTAATCCATCTGTAAGTGTTACACCAACACGACGCGCTGCATCGACCTGACGAAGAAATTCTGGCTGGACTTGAATTGATAAGTCCCCATAACCAGGAGAAAAGCGAGGAAGCAAGCATAGCCCTGCATCAATATCTTCCTTTGTGAGAAGCTCTGTCTCTAGTTCATCGCAATAGCTTTCAAGCATAGACGCTGCCACAGCCTGAACCATTACCTGCTTCTCAACACCACGGGCAGCTGCCTGCATTAGCTCCCGATCTATCTCTGAGCCAAGTGTTGCACAAAAGAGAATTGCTTCATCACACGCCTCAAGCTTTGTGGCAAGGTCCTTACTATTAAGCACAAAGCCATTCTCAAAAGCAACATAGTCCCCAGTATTAAGCACTATTGCAAGGCGCACTGCATGATAGCGGCAATGAGCAACCTTTGCAAGCTCCTCATAGACTTCGTTTAGCTTTTGTTTCTGCTCTTCTGTTGCTTCTTCACTTGTTTTATAGCCCATATATCGTAGAGCTTCTGAAAGATTAAATGTAGCCATAGCTTTAAAAAGTTATTAATCGTTAATGATGGATGATAAATTATTCATTATACCTTGGGCAATTTCCGGCTTATTCATAGTGTAAATATGAATTGCTTTTACGCCATTTGCAATTAAGTCAATTATTTGCTCAGTAGCATAAGCAATTCCTGCCTGTGCCATTGTATCAGGCTTGTCGCCAAACCTATCAACAATCGCCTTAAAGCGTTGAGGTAAATATGTGCCAGAAAGCTTACAAATGCGTGCTATCTGCTTCGCATTTGTCACAGGCATAATCCCAGCAACAATTGGCACTGTTATTCCACGCTCACGTGCCTTATAGAGAAATCTATAAAGAATATCGTTATCAAAAAACATTTGAGTTGTTAGGAAATCAACTCCAGCATCAACCTTACGCTTAAGATTATCTAAATCTGTATCAATATGATCGCTTTCAACATGCCCCTCTGGGTAGCACGCACCTCCTACACAAAAATCGCCATTTTTGTGAATTTCCTCAACAAGCTCACTGGCATAATGAAAATCACCTGCAGGAACAAAGCTTGAATCAGGTGGAATATCTCCACGCAAAGCAAGTATATTTTCAATGCCCTTTGCTTTAAGCTGTGCTAAAGTATCAGCTATCGTTTCCTTTGAGGAAAGCAAGCAAGTCAAATGCGACAATGCTGGAACAGAGCATTCATTCTGCACGAAGCCAGCAATTTCTGCTGTATGCCAGCCAATTCCGCCCCCTGCTCCATACGTTACACTCATAAAGCTTGGATTAAGCTCACATAGCTTGTGAACCGCATTTTTCACACTATCAAATGCGGTACTTTGCTTTGGAGGAAATACCTCAAGCGAAACAGACACCTTCTTGGTTGCCAATATATCTCTAATTTTCATAATAGCACCTAAAACCTACTTATTTAAAAATTTTATCCTACGAATTTCCCCAACTATCCACCACGGATGTACTAAACAAATAATGAAATACTTAATCGCACAAAAGCCCATAAATAAGAAATTTTTATTTTTTAAAAGCTGCCATAGATGTAGTCGCATAGCTGTTGGTACATTGTAATAGTCCAAAACATCCCGAGCCTCTTTTTTAGAGAATAAGCTTGAATACTTTTCGACTATTTGTCTCATAAGCCTATTGCTACGATAAATATCATTATGAATTGACGCTGTACGGCTTTTTTGATGGACGCGACAAAAAACATGACTCTTATGTTGTGCCTTTGCCTTGTAGCCTGCATTTATTATACCTAAAAAGAAATCATAATCCTCCAAGCCTCTAGCAAAAGAAATATCAAATCCAACTTTGCGAGCAACACTCATTCTAACCAATGAGCACATAACAATTATATTTCTATGCTTCATTTTTTCAACAGAAAATTCCTCTGAAACAACCTCAAATTCATTTGCTCCAAAATATGTTCTATCTGAATAAACTATTGCTAGGCTTTCATCTCCAGTTGAAATATCTCTAAAACTTTGCTCAATAAAATCTGTTGCTAAATAATCATCTGCATCTAAGAATAGCAACCACTCACCCTTCGCTTCATCAAGCATTGCATTTCTTAGCTGACAAATACCCTTATGCTCGTAGCGGATATAGCGAACTTTATCGCCATACTCTGCCACAATTTCTTCAGTATTGTCAGTACTACCATCATCCGCGACAATGATTTCGCATGGTGGCAGAGTCTGCTCAAGAGCACTATTTATTGCTTCTTTTATGTATTGTCCGTAGTTATAGGTTGTTATAACTATAGAAACAAAAGGTTTATTTTTCATTCTTTTACCAAATATCCGCTGGGTAGTATTCTATTTCAGTAGGAGTATCATCAGGAATGGTTGTATATTCCCATGGGTTAACATAGCTTGTACGCTTTCTTCTACGCGTACTTTTTTTCTTAAATGAATCTAATGGAGGAGGAGCCTTTACTACCTTTCCATCCACTGGTACAGGGCGAACACAATGTACCTTAGGAAGCTTTTGGAAGCTATCTGCTTCTATCGCACCCTCATCCTCCATATGAAACTGCATTAAATCAAAATCTTCAATATAGTCCTTAATGTCTGCATTCCGCACTTCATTTCTATCTAGTGAGATAAATTCAAAGTCTGTGAATTTAAATGGATCAAGATCTTTGAAAAAGCGAGTATATAGAGTAAATGCACACATATCCTCTGGAGAAAGCTTATGAGTTGTGCACACCCAAGCACTGCCATATTGGAAATACCCTGTATCCGTAGATTTGAGACGAAGTATATTTTCAAAGCTATACCCAATGACATCAATATAGGCAATTGTAAGATAATTATTGCCAGCTATTGTAGAATCATACGGAAGAGGCTCTACTCGGTCAGATGATTCTACACCAGGAGTTCTTCTCCTTTTTGAGAATCGCACATCCTCCTTCTCCGTAGTGAAATTACCAACATCCATTTGAAGAAGAATTTTATGCATTTCGTCACTACACTTTATTAGTGACGAAAGCTTTATAGAATGAAGAAATGGACCTTCCTTCTGTATGTACCTTTTTTCTTCCATGGTAGCCTCACTTTCTAAGCACAAAGCATTAGTGTGCTTCAAGCCAATTATCCCCAATTCCAATATCTACCTTAAGTGGAATTGGTAGCTTAACAACACCTGTCATACATTCCTCAACAAGAGCACGCATTTGCTCAATTTCCTCGCGTGGAACATCAAACACAAGCTCGTCATGCACCTGCAAAAGCAAGCGAGAGCGGAGCCCCTTCTCCTTAATCTTAGTGGACACTGCCACCATAGCGAGCTTGATTAGATCTGCAGCACTGCCCTGCACTGGCGTATTAACTGCAATACGCTCTGCACCGGCTCGCACTGTTGCATTGCGTGAATTAATATCGCGTAGAGGACGCTTTCTTCCAAGAAGCGTCTTCACATAGCCATCCTTGCGGGCAGCCTCAACAGTATTATCAATGAATGCACGAATCTTTGGGAACTGCTCAAAATATGTATTGCGTAAATCTGCTGCAACTGTTCGGGAGGTTCCCAATCTCTGAGCTAAACCAAATGCACTGATACCATAAATAATTCCGAAGTTGACCTGCTTAGCCTGAGAGCGCATTTCCTTTGTTACGGCATCCTCATCAACGCCATATACACGCGCAGCTGTCTGCAAGTGAATATCTGTATCATTACGGAATGCCTCAAGCATAGATTCATCCATACTCATCGCAGCTGTCATACGAAGCTCAATCTGCGAATAGTCCGCAGCCATTAGCACATGGTCATTATCGCGTGCAACAAATGCCTCGCGTATGCGTTTACCACGTGGAGAGCGAACAGGAATATTCTGCAAATTAGGATTATCACTTGAAAGGCGACCTGTTTCCGTCAATGCCTGATTAAATGACGTATGGATACGTCCTGTGGCAGGGTCCACGCATTGTGGAAGCTTATCAACATAAGTGGACTTAAGCTTTGAGCAAGTGCGATATTCAAGAACCTGTTCAATAATAGGATGAGCACCAACCAAACCTTGAAGAACCTCTTCACTTGTAGAGAATGCTCCTGAGGAGGTTTTACCTGATGGAGTTAAGCCTAGCACCTTAAATAATACATCTGAAAGCTGAATTGGTGAAGAGATATTAAATTCTCTACCTGCTAACTCATAAATTTTTGCTTCAATTTGAGCAAGCTCTTGCTCTAGCTCTGCACTATACTGCTTAAGGGCAAGAGTATTAACACGAATACCCTCGCACTCCATATCAAAAAGTATCCTAATGAGAGGATTTTCGCTTCTCTCAAGAGCCTCATCAAGCTTTGACTCCTTACAAATTGCAGAAAGCTTTTCATGAAGCTGCAGTGATATATCTGCATCCTCTGCTGCATACTCTGCCACCTTCTCTAACGGCACCTGATCCATTGTTAGACGCTTCTTTCCACCGCCTGCGGCACCAATCAGTGCAACAATAGGGATTGGATTATAGCCAAGAAATTCTCTTGCAAGTGCATCCATTCCATGACGAGAAGAAGAATCTAACACATAGTGCTCAATCATAGAATCAAAAAGTTGGCCATTAACCTTGATACCAATATTATTCAACACGTGCATATCAAACTTAATATTGTGTCCAGTCTTAGCAATTGCTGGGTTTTCAAAGCATGGGCCAAGAATTGTGCGGATAAGCTCCTCTGTGAGTGGTTCATCATCAGATGTAACAACCGCAGATTTATGTTCAGGCTCCGCTGTCTGAGTTGGCTCCGAGAAGCCAAAATCAGCAAAAAGCTCGCATTGGACTGGCTTTGCTGCTGGAGCTGTGCCAAAATCTGCAAATAAATCGCCTTGAATTGCCCCACTTGCTTTTGTCTCAGGAGCACCTGGATAGCGAACAGCAATATAATATGCCTCATGAGCCTTCATAGCAATTGACAAGCCAACTAGCTTTGCGGAACGAGTATCAATGCCTGTTGTTTCTGTATCAAAGGTAAAGCAGCTAGCACCATTAAGTTTAGCAGCAAGCTCCTCAAGTGGCTTACGCGTTGTGATTGTGTAATACGTATGTGGCACAGTCGCTACAGTATCATATACAGGAGCTGCTTCACCTTTCTCCGCTGTGACAGAGTCCTGTGCAGCAACCGAAGCCCCTGCAGGACCCTCCTCTATGGAAGCATCATTCTTTGAAACAGTATTTAAAATATGACCTGTAAGCTTTCCATAAATTCCTGCTAGTTCATATTTCTGACAAAACTGCTTTAGCTTTTCTTCATCAAAATCTCTAATTTGCAAATCCTCAAGCGTCACATCAAGTGGTGCATCTTTGCGGATTTCTGCAAGCCACCTTGAAAGGCGTGCAATTTCAACATTCTCTTGCACACGCTCTTTTAGCTTACCTTTAAGCTCATTAGCATGCTCTATAACACCTTCAAGTGACCCATATTGCTGGATAAGCTGGATTGCAGTCTTTGGGCCAACACCCGGAAATCCTGGAATATTATCTGAAGAATCGCCAGCCATACCAAGATAGTCAATCATTTGTTTAGGGGATTCAACTCCCCACTCAGCACATACCTTAGCTACATCATAGACCTCATCTGCCCCAGCGTTTTTCCCGCCACTTGATGGTCTATGTAAAATTGTATTCTCATCTACAAGCTGAGCAATATCCTTATCCGGTGAAACAAGCACAGTAGGCACACCCCACTCTGCTCCCTTTGCTGCAAGAGTTCCCATCAAATCATCTGCCTCAAAGCCATCAAGCTTTAGGAATGGAATATTCATTACATTAGCAAATTCCTCAGCCATTGGAATTGCTGCTGCAATATCCTCTGGAAGTTTCTCACGCTGAGCCTTATATTCTGGATATTTCTCATGCCTAAAGGTAGGAGATGTATCCATCACAAGTGCAATGTGCGTAGCACCACGCTCCTGCAAAAACTCACGGACTGTTTGTACAAAAATTGAAATTGATGATGTATTGATGCCAGTTGCTGTCATTCTCGGACGATTTATAAGTGCAAAATGCCCTCTATAAAGAATAGGCATCACATCCATTACAATCAGCTTATTTTCTTTTCTTTCTTCCATTGCAATAAAACCTTAAACTGCCCCAGGAGAAACTCGCTTTGAAGTACGATATTCAGATGGAGACATGTTGTAATATTTTTTAAATTTATTTGAGAAGTATGCTGAATCATTAAACCCAGCATTTCGACATACTTCGTTAATTGACATATTGGTATGACTCAAAAAACCTGCCGCATGCATAAGGCGTATATTTGTCAAAAATGCCTGAGGAGTTTGATCTATCATTTTATTCCAATATCTAAAGAAAGTGCGACGACTCATTCCACATTTCTTAGCAACATCATCAAAATTAACATCATTCATGAAATTAGATTGTAATTCTGCCACGATTGCATGGATTCTTTCATCTTGCTTTGGAATTTCAAACATTGGCTTTTGAAGAAATAACTTTGTCACTAAATTCCAAGCAACAACATCCATCTTGTCTGCAACACCTGGTTGATCATAAATCGGGAAATATGAGCGTAATTCATTAATCAACGAAATAACATCTGTCGTAAGAACTAAAGGGAATACAACATCTGTCTTTTTGATACCAAAGCTTTCAAATGCCTGCTCAAGCTTTGGGTTATAAATCATAAAAAAGGTTTCACGTGGTTTATTATAGGAATACTCGTGATGAACACCCTCTCTCTGTATAATAAGATGAGGGTATTCATTCTTTATTTTTTCATCACCAATAAAATCAGTGGCAAATTTTTCCTCTCCATTTACACGGATAGCAAACTCCATTCCGCCTATATGCTCACCGTTATATGAATCCTTCTCAATATATGCAGCACCTATTGTGTCCAATGGAAATGGAAAAGACACCATTCGTTTAACATTAGTTAAATCAATCCAATAAAGAAAATAGTTGTTTTGAGTAGTATTTTTTTCCATACTCTTCCCTTCTTTTTGGCACAATTTTAATATATTTCACAATAAAAGTAAAGCACCTGTTGGGCAGACTTATAATTGGCACTACCTACAGCATCAATAATAAACAGAAGAAAATGCATCGCAAACTATTATATACAAAAAACTAAATGCACTTTAAGTACATTTAGTTTCAAAATAGGCATATATACTTAAATCAAAAAGTATTAATAAACAAAAATCATCAAAACTGATGGCTTCTTTACAGTAGTAGCACCAATTGGTGGCTTTGGAAGTCCATCTGCGCTCATATTGTATTTCTCACCACAAGAATCAGAATCAACCAAAATTGTTGCATTTTCTACATCTCCACACAAAGCTGTCCATGTAGCACCACGATCCTTTGAGAATGCAATAGAAGACCAGTCTGCACTATGCTTTACAGGCCAACCCGCCATATCCAAAACTCCGCCATCCTTTTTAGGTAAAATTTCAACCTTAGAAAGTGCTGAATTTGGTTTTTTGGTGTCGTATGTCAATGTAGGACATTTCATTTCATTTGGATATTTCAATATTATTGTAGCAATATCAACTGTGCTTCTTGAGAAAATTGGTTGAGTAAACATCTTTGTTGTTTCATCATAATTCATCATATTATCTTGAGTTTGAGGCCCATTGCCCTTGATATTACAATAGCTATTGAAAATTGATCCTGAACCTCCATATCTAGAATAATCGTCAAGAACCATAACTCCTTCGCTATTATAACTGTAATTCCAAATAAAAGCTGAATTTAATGCCTTAAACGTTCTGTCTTCCATAAAAAATGTACCTGAGGCATTGTTATTATTATAAGCATTAGCTGAACCAACTGCTGTACAATTTATTACGTATGTATTACATCTTGAGTCAGCTACACCACCCCAACCACTTGCGTGAACATTGTAAAAAAGACAATTTGCAAAAACTGCATATCCAGAGCCTCTGAAAAGAACAGCTCCACCCCAAGCTCTTGAGCCACAATTAGAAAACTCAGAATTTCTTATGATATATTTAATATTAGCATTTGCATCAGATGAAATTACACCACCACCTGAGCTAAATCCATTTGCGTTATAGCCATAAATCTCTCGAAAGATGCAATTATTGATTTCAAAAGAGCCACCTCTCATATCTCTTCTGATAAAAATAGCACCAGCACCTGCATTTGCCCATAAATCACTAAAATAACAGTCTTCTAACAAGATTCTTTTTTCATTTGCACCTAATATGGCCATTGCAGCACCTCCGCGGACTGTGTTGCCATTCCCTCTTGTGGCATCCCAATTCAAGAACGTTTTGAATTGACAATTTTTTATCGTTATATCATCACCTAAAGCAGCTAGATTGCCACCCATACTGTAAACAGCTGATGACATACCATTATCTATAAACTTTGAATTTGACAGATTAAGGTCACCAACCACGCGCAAACAAGCTCCACCATCACCTGTATCACTATTGTAATCACCTGATTGCACGAAACCAATATTTGTCCAACAGCAACCATCAATTATGGCATTACCAAGCACAGAAACTGCTGGACCAACCTCAGGATTTGAAGAATCTTGTTTCAACATTGCTCCTGTAAAAATTAAATTCTTTAATGTTAATGTACCTGTTGGATTTGATGCAAATAACAAACCAAATGAGGTTGCATCTCCAGAAGAACCACTATATGCACAACCCTCACGACCTCCACTTAATGTAATTGGAGCAGCCTCAGGTCCAACCACTGAAATAGAGCTAGATATTTCAATTGCACCGAGGTCTTTGTTTATTAGTATTGTTCCTCCAGAAATAGCATCTGCAAATTCAACAATATCCCCATCGACTGCGGAGGAAACGACAGAGCGCAATGTCCCTGCACTTCCGTCATCAGCAAGTGATGTAACTGTGTGTGTTGCTGCATAAATGCTTGTACTAGCAACAAACAAAATTGTACATAGAGAAAATTTACTTTTCATATAACACTCCTATATTAAGTATCAAGTTTATTTTAAAGAATATATTTTTATTTGTTTTGTTCAAGTTCATAATAAAGCTCTAATTTATTACCGTGCAGTTTACCTTTACAGAATACCTCAGTAACAAACTCAAGCTCGGCATATGGTCCAGCTGATGGAGAGAAATCTGCCGACACCTTTGGTGAGAAAAACACCTGCATTTCTTCACCCCTTTTGTGCAAATAAGATTCACCTTTTCTTACAAAAGAACATTTTGTGCCATTTGCTGTCATGAAAACAATTTTGTCTCCCATCATACCTGATTTTGCATTGGCATTTTTATCCTCTTGATAAAGTCTGTAGAAATTATTGCTAATTTTCTCTTTTCTAACTGCAGCATTACTATCAAGAGAATACAAATTATTATCTGCACAAGTAAGCTCGGCAAAAATTTCTGTATTAACTGTAGGAACCTGTGCTACCAACCACAAACCTACACAAGCATCCGAAGTTTTTTTACTTGGAGCAATATGCTTTAGGTCCACAATATGCTCAACTCTTTTAGTTTCATCATCAGCAACAATAAATTCTTGAACTATCTGCATTTGATAGCCTGGTATAACTGGAGAGGAAAGACGCACTCCATTGGTAATCAACTCAAAGGAATATGGTCCAAGATCCATTTCTCGTGGTGGTGGCCAACCTTTTCCATAGATTTTTTTCCAATCATTTTGTTTCCAAAGCCAAACCTTTAACCCACCATAATTTTTCCAAAAATGCTTTTCTGGAGCATTTTCTTCAGCTTTTTCATCAACCCAAAGTATATTTTCGCCACCAATTAAAGACAAGTGCATCATTCTACCAATCTTTGGCTGAATGATACATTCAATAGCATTATTGCGTAAAACAACTGAATCATCTTTTGTAAAAACGTCAACCGCAACACAATATATTGAGGCAAATACAATAAAAAATGTAAGTAATATTCGTTTCATAAAGCACCAAAATTTTACTATACTGATGTTAACATAAATTAAATCTAAATTCAAGTAGCATAAGATCAGCATATTGGCAAAACAGTGTTTTGGAGTGAAACACCTTTAACCTATCTCGCGTCTAAATGTCAAAGTCTTATCGTCTAATGTCTCAGAAAGGCTCAAGGAGGCAAAGGTTTAGCACCTTGCCACCTTGAGCCCCAGCAACACCGGGCGGCTCTGCCACCCTCCCCCACTGTCAAACTATCAAACTGTCAAACTATCAAACTATCAAACTCGCCCACTGTCAAACTATCAAACTCGCCAACTATCAAACTATCAAACTTTAAAATCGTACAAGAACTGAGTTAGTTTGCAAGTTTGCGAGTTTGCAAGTTTGCGAGTATGATAGTTGAGTTTTGAGGATGATGCATCACATGCATCGCCTTCGCATCTTAATAAGCTTCTGTGCGAGCACACTAGCGGATGAGATTTGCCAATTGCTTCGAAAGAGTAGCAATATCCAAGGCAAAGCTCATTCCGCTAGTGTATTTTCGGCATCACGTCTCTGCGACCTCTGCGACCTCCGCGTCTCTGCGTCCCTTTGGCATCACGTGCATCACGCTCCGCATCACGTGCATCACATGCGTCTCATACATTGCGTTTTCCATAGCATTTCTCCTTGTTTTCAAGTAGGATTTATGTCATAATAATAGGTATATGCAAACACTTATATTACCATCACTTTTAGCAGCCGATTTTGGCAAGCTAGAAACAGAAATTTTAAGAGCAGAAAATGCTGGTGCTGATGCCATTCACCTAGATATTATGGATGGCGTTTTTGTTCCAAATATCAGCTTTGGCCCCGCTATTGTAAAGCTTTGCCGTGAAACGACAAAGCTTCCGCTGAACGTACACCTAATGCTTGCACGCCCAGACTCCTTTATTGAGCCATTTGCAAAGGCTGGCGCAACTACTATCCAAATTCACGCAGAAGCCTCTTGCAATATTAAGGAAACCCTACAGCAAATCCGTAGTTACGGCATATCACCAGCAATCGTTTTAAATCCGCTTACCCCATATACCGCAGCCATACCGTATCTTGACCTTGTCGATGAGGTAATGTACATGACCGTTTTCCCTGGCTATGGCGGACAAAAATTTATGGCAGAGCCTCTTCCTGAAATAAATAAGCTTCGCGAGTATGCCAACGCAAATGGCTTTGAAAAGCTCAACATCATGGTTGACGGCGGAGTTGGTAGAAGCACAATTGCACAATGCGCTCAAGCAGGAGCAAACGCCTTTGTTGCAGGCACTGCTCTTTTCTCTCAGGAGGATATGGGTGCTGAAATATCTCTCTTTAAAAACCTAGTTAATCAAAAATAGCAATCACAACGAATAGCCCTAAATCACAATAAGTTATGTTATCAAATATTAGAAATTTCTGCATTATCGCACACATTGATCACGGTAAGTCCACATTGGCAGACCGCATTATGCAGCTGACCGAATCTGTTGACGAGCGCGTTTTCCACGACCAGCTGCTTGATTCCATGGACTTGGAGCGCGAGCGTGGCATCACTATTAAGTCACATCCTGTTTCCATGAACTATAAGGCAAAGGATGGTCAAACCTATTTGCTCAATCTTATCGACACTCCGGGCCACGTTGACTTTACCTACGAGGTTTCCCGCTCAATGGCTGCTTGCGAAGCAGCAATCCTCTTGGTTGACGCTGCTCAGGGTGTACAGGCTCAAACCGTTGCAAACACATACCTAGCTGTTGACAATAACCTTGAGATTATCCCTGTACTAAACAAGGTTGATTTGCCTAGTGCAGATGTAGATGGCTGTAAGAGACAAGTTGAGGAAGCTCTTGCTATTCCAATGGATACATGCGGACTAGTTTCTTCAAAAACTGGTGTCGGCGTACCTGAGCTTATGGAGCAAATCATCGCACTCTGCCCTCCTCCAAAGTCTGAGCACATAGATGGACCTTTGCGTGCTATTATCTTTGATAGTGTTTATGATGTATATCGCGGTGTAATCACATATATCCGAATTGTTGATGGCTCTATCAAGGATGGCGACTATATTCAGTTCATGGGAACAGGCCTAACCACCCAGGTTAAAGAGGTTGGCATTTTCTCTCCTCAGATGAAGCCTTGTGGTGAGCTTACTGCTGGTAAGGTGGGCTATATTGTTGGCACAATCAAGGACCCAAAGGAGGTTCAGATTGGAGACACCATCACCCTACGCTCAAAGCCTGCAGAAGACCCTCTTCCTGGTTTTAGGGAAATTCACCCAATGGTGTTTAGCGGCTTGTACCCTATCTCAACAGATGAATATGAGAAAATAAAGACCTCTCTTGAAAAGCTTCAGCTAAATGATGCTGCATTCACATATCACCCTGAATCCTCCGTTGCTCTTGGCTTTGGCTTCCGCTGTGGTTTCCTAGGCCTGCTTCACATGGAAATCGTTCAGGAGCGCCTACGTCGTGAATTTGATTGCGATATTATTTCTACAAACCCAGCCGTTGTTTACAAAATCCACTATAGTGATGGCAAGGTTGAGGAAATTGATAACCCTACTCGTATGCCAGACCCAACTCGTATTGAGTTTATTGAAGAGCCTATGATTAAGGCAACAATCATTACGCCTTCTGACTACATCGGAGACATTATGCGCGTTGTTATGGAGCATCGTGGCATTGTGGAGAAAACAGATAGCCTTGATGGTGTACGCGTTATTCTCACCTGTATCCTTCCGCTTAATGAGATTCTTATTGATTTTAACGACACCCTTAAGAGCGTCTCTCACGGCTATGCTTCAATGGACTATGACCACTACGGCTATCAGCAAAGCAACATCGTGAAGATGGATATTCTCTTGAATGGTGATGTTGTTGACGCATTCTCCTGCATGGTTCACAAGGATCGTGCAGTTGCACGCGGCAAGCAGATTTGTGCTGCACTCAAGGACTCTATTCCTCCTCACATGTTCAAAATCCCTGTTCAGGCAGCTATCGGTAGAACAATCATTGCCCGCGAGGATATTCGCCCATTCCGTAAGGATGTTACGGCAAAACTTTACGGTGGTGACGTTACTCGTAAGCAAAAGCTTTTGAATAAGCAGAAGGAAGGTAAGAAGCGCATGAAGCAATGTGGCACAGTAAATGTTCCACAGGAGGCATTCGTATCTGTACTACGCAGCAACACCGATAACTAACAAATTTAATAACTCTAATTTTTAATCAACAAACAAATATAGGAAAACACTATTATGAAAAAACTTTTTGGAGCAATCGCTTTAACTGTAGCAGCAACCTCTATGGCTTTTGGAACAACAACCATCGCAAAGTGGCAGGGTGATGCCAAGGGTGCATTTGCAATGTACTATGATGATGGCTGCTATAGCGCAATGACCTATGCAACAACCACTCTGAAAAAATATAATATTCCTGGCACCTTCTACCTTTGCATCGGCTGGATTGCTCATAAGCCAGATGTTGTAAAGCAATGGTGTGACATGGCAGATAATAAAATTATCTTCCTTGGCAATCACACCTACAACCATAACGGTGTAGAAAACTACGAGAAGGCAATCGAAGAAATTGGCAAAAATGACAAAGTAATCCGCGAAGGCATCGGTCTTGGTCCAAAGGGACTTATCTCTTTTGCCCAGCCAGGTGTTGTAACATGGAATATTACTCCTGAGCAGGAAAAGAATGATATATTCGTTAAATTCCCTTCTATTCGACGCCCAACCATCAACAAGTTCGGAATCGAAAATGTTGGTGCTCGCACTCACAAGACTGCTGCTGATTTCATCCCTACTTTAGATAAAATCGAGGAGCACGGAATTTTTGACTCTGTTATTTTCCACGGCATCGGTGGAGATTGGTTCAACTTCCCTGCTGATGAGCACGAGAAGCTATGTGAGGAGCTAGTACGCCGCAAGCTTAAGGGAACTCTTTGGACAGATGCAACAATCAATATCCAAAAGTACATTGCTGAGCGCGATGGGGCAACAGTAAAGGTTGTTTCAGACTTTAATGAAAAGGGTCAGGCAGAGCTAGAGCTAACAGTCACAACTGATCCAGAGAGCTATGACACACCTCTAACTCTTGTTACAACTGTTCCAGAGGGCGATTGGAAGGGCTGCAGAATCTATCAAGATAAGACAGTAACCGCTGTTCCAAACTATAATGGCGTTGTAAAATACAATGTCTTTCCAAAATCAGGCACTATCAAGCTTGAGCTTGTAAAGTAAAAAAACTTATCTTTTTAGCAAAACAATGCAAGCAACAGCAACAATCGCAAAATGGCAAAACAATGCAAAAGCAGCCTTTGCTCTTTACTATGATGACGGCTGCTTTAGCACTCTAAAAACAGCTATCCCATGCCTTAGAAAATACGATATTCCTGGCACCTTTTATCTCTGCACAGGTTGGTACAAGGACAAGCCTGCTGAGCTAGATAATTGGCTAGCACAAGTGGATGAAAAAATCGTATTTATTGGCAATCATACTGTTGCTCATTGTGGGGTACAATCATACGAAAACGCAAAGGAAGAGCTTTGCAATAACGATGCTGTACTTCGCGAAAAGCTCGGTTATTCTCCTAAAAAAATGCTCTCTTATGGAAGACCTGGAGGCTGCTGCTGGAAAATAACAGATGAAGAGGAAAAGGAAATTTTAGATTCCATCCACTCAATTAGACGCGAGCACGAGAAAGCTGATGGCTCTGAATATGCTGGAGCTCTATCAGTAAAAACCTTTGAAGATGCTCGCAATGCCCTTGATGCCATTGAGGCGGCTGGAAACAATGATTACATTGTCTTTCATGGTATTGGTGGGGATTGGTTCAATTTCCCAGCTGCCGACCATGAAAAGCTTGTTCAAGAGCTTGCTGTTCGCAAGGCAAAGCACTCTCTTTGGGTTGCCGCTTCTATTGACATCCACAAATACATTGTAGAAAGAAACAATGCTTCTATCACCACTCTTCCTTTAGAGAATGATGACGAAATAATGCTTGAGCTCTCCGTTACTACTGACCCAGAAAGCTTTAATACTCCTCTAACAGTTGTTGTAGAAGCACCAACAGATTGGGTTCGTGCAACAATTACCCAAGGCGATGCTTCTTACATCGTTCCAGTATTTGATGGCAAGGTTACCTTCGATGCCGCACCTATCACTGGCTCAATATCTATAACAAAGTGCTAATTCTTCCCTCCTTCTATGCCTGACGCTTTTGAATTTAGAGAAATTGGTGTATTCAAGTGTGATGCTGAATATAAGCATGACATTCCTCGCCAAGGTGTATTTAATCAGAATCGTGTTGGGAAAATCATTCTAAATAAGGGCGAAAACTTTGAGCAAGGCCTTCGCGGGCTTGAGGGCTTTGAACGGATTTGGATTATCTTTGTGCTAAATCGCAATAGCTCTTGGAAGCCAATTGTTTCTCCACCAGTTCAAACAGCCACACAAAAGCGCATAGGTGTATTTGCATCTCGTGCACCTTATCGCCCAAATATGATAGGACTAAGCTGTGTAAAGCTATTATCTGTTGAAGGAAATGTAATAACCGTTGACGAATCTGATATTCTTAATGACACCCCTATCCTTGATATAAAGCCATATATTCCAAAGGCAGATGCTTTCCCTGAGGCTGTTGCCGGATGGGTTGATGAGCAGGTAATCTCAAAATTCGAGCTAATTAAATCAGATTTATTTGAAAAGCAAAACAAATTCCTCCAAGGACTAAACTCTGATTTATTCAACATTGCAAAGGTGCAGCTTGAAGAAAATCCATTTAATATAGAGCGTAAACGCATAAAATTTAATAAAGATCAAACCTCTGGTGTATTGTCATACAGAATGTTTAGAATAGCATTCTCGATTGAAAACCAAACAATAACACTAAAGCAAATCTACTCTGGCTACTCCAAAGATGAGCTGAACACTTTAGAAGACAAATATAACGACAAAGATATCCACAGACAATTTACACAAAACTTTAACTAATAAGGAGCATTTATGTTCGTAACAAGTACAGAAAAATTTTATTTCCAACATGGTACAACAACAAATAAGCAAGGCATCGCTCTATCATTTGGTGAAGAGCTACAAACCATCCGCGGCTTTGGCTGCTGCTTTAGCGAGCTAGGTGCAAAGGCACTTAATAAGCTCACTCCTGAAGATATAAAAAATGTTTTAGATGAGCTATTCAAAGACCAAGGCGGTGCATTCAACTATTGCCGCACCCCTATTGGCTCAAGTGACTTCGCTTTGGACTACTATAGCTATAATGATAATCCAGGCGATTATGAAATGAAGAATTTCTCAATCGACCGCGACCAGAAGCTTCTTCTCCCTCTTATTAAGGAAGGTGTTTCACGTCGCTCAGACATGCAAATGTTTGCCTCTCCATGGTGCCCACCAACATGGCTAAAGACTCATAACACATATAGCTTTGGCGTATTCAATCGCACAGAGGAAAATCTAAAGGCATACGCACTTTACTTCAAAAAATATGTGCAAGCATATCATAATGAGGGTATTCCTCTAATTCACATTCATCCACAAAACGAGCCATGCAGCACACAAAAGTTCCCATCCTGTGAATGGCGCGGAGAATGGCTAGCAGACTTTGTCGGCAAGTACCTAGGTCCTGCTCTTGAAGGCGAAAATGTTGACATTTTCTTTGGAACAATCAACGGTCCAGAAACTGACTCTCGCTATAACTGGACACGCTATTGCGATTATCTTGGCTATGCTATGCAAGATCCAAATTCACGCAAATACATCAAAGGTGTAGGCTATCAGTGGGCAGGAAGAAATGCACTAATGCAAACCCAAGATGATTTCCCTAATCTTGAAATTATCCAAACAGAAAGCCAATGCGGTGATGGACAAAACTCATGGGAGCATGCTATGTTTATTTATGACTTAGCTCGCATTTACTTCCGTTTTGGCACCACTGCTTATGTCTATTGGAACATTGCTCTTGAAGAGGATGGTTTAAGCACATGGGGTTGGAGACAAAATTCCCTAGTTACAGTTAAGGATAACAAAGCTATATTCAATCCAGAGTATTACCTAATGAAGCATTTTTCACACTTTGTTAAGCGTGATGCGAAATATGTCAAACTGATTGGCGAGTATAGTTCAAACTGTATTGCTTTTATCAATCCTGACGGCAGCAAGGTTGTTTTAGCCAAAAATCCATACAAAACAGAGCAAATAATTACAATTGAGGGTAATTCATACCTTCTACCTATTGATTCAATTAGCACAATTAAGATTGACTAAAATAAATGATAACGTCTAATTATCACACACACTCAACCTATTGCGATGGCAAAAACTCACTCGAAGAGATGGTGCTTTCTGCCATCAGCAAGGGTTTTACAGAGATAGGTTTCTCTGGGCATGCCCCAACCATACGTAGATATGCATGGGAAAGCAAATTTGAAAAGCTAGCCAGATACAAAGCTGAGGTAAATAGCCTAAAGGAGAAATATGCTGATAAAATCAAAATATTTCTCGGACTAGAAATGGATTATTATTCCCCAGTAGAGCTAGCTGATGGCTGCGATTATACCATTGGCTCTGTACATATAATCAAAAAAGGCGATGACTTTCTTGAGATAGACAACAGCAAGCAAATTCAAATCGATGATGTAAATAAATATTACAACGGCGATTTTTATGCCTATGTAGAGGACTATTATACGCTTGTTGCTGATATTGTTGCCCAAACAAAGTGCGATATAATCGGACATTTTGATTTGGTAACAAAGTTTAATGAGCTTGGAGACCTATTTGACATAAAGCATCCACGCTATCAAAATGCTATGCAAAATGCGCTTGAAGCTCTAATCAAAACACACGTGCCATTTGAAATCAATACTGGAGCCATTTCTCGAGGCTACAGAACCTCCTCCTATCCAGAGCAATCAATCCTAGATCGCATTGGCAAGGCAGGTATCCCATTTGTAATCAATTCAGACACACATAATGTAAACACAATTGATTGCAATCTGACACTTGAGCAAAAGCGTCTTGATAAATTAGGCTATAAGTATCTGACAACCTTAAAAGACATTAAGCAATACATTTCAAGTCTTTAACTATTTAACAATTAGGAAAATATGATTTGGATATCACACCGCGGTGAAAGCATTGATGCACCTGAGAATACACTTGCAGCATTCAAGTTATCACTTGAACGCCAGACAGAAGGCATGGAATGCGATGTACATCTTACTAAAGATGGCAAGCTAGTTGTTTGCCATGATTCCAGCACAAAGCGCACCTGTGGTGGCGAGGGCATTATCATTGAGGATTCAACCTTTGAAGAGCTTCAAGCTCTTTGTGCCAGCAACAACAAATCTGGCTACGAAAATGAGAAGATTCCGCTCTTTAGTGATACCCTTCAATATTTAGGTAAAGACCGTAAGTATTACATTGAAATAAAGAAAAATGATCCTGCAGTTATTGATGCCGTAGTGCATGAGCTTGACGCAGCAGGAATTCCTCCTGAAAAAACAGTAATTATCAGTTTTCATTCTGACATTGTACGTATTTACAAAGAAAGATATCCAGAGCGCGAGGCTCTATTCCTGACAATGTTCTATGTAAATAAAAATGGAACATGGTGGCCATGTGCTGAGGATTTGATTAAAGATTTAAAGGCACAGGGGGCAGACGGTGTAGATATCCATTGTAACCAAGTCTTTGTAAACAAAGAGTACGTAGACACTGTTAAAGCAGCAGGCTTTAAATTTGCAGTTTGGACGATTGACTCAGTAGAGTTAGCAAAGCGCTTCATTGACATGGGAGTTGATGTAATCACAAGTAATTGCGCTGCAAAGCTTAAGCACGAGATTGACAACCAATAAAAGAAATGGTAAAATGTCAAAAATTTAATTAAAAGGAGTGATATGAAAACATACAACTACACAAACCCAACAAAACCAGCAAAATTTTTAATTTTTGTAAATTATGCTTTTATTGTATCTCTAATATTATCTTTTTTAGCATGTATCAATGAAACTATATTTTTCAATAGTGTACTTAACGGAATATTAAGTTCTGAAGAAGAAATAATGGCTGATGCCTGTTTTTCAGACCTTTTGACTACAATAAGTAATTCTATTTACATATTTATATATATTCCTTCAATAATTATTTTTTATGTTTGGCAATATCGTGCTGCTGCAAATGCACAATATATGGGGATTCCATATATTGATCAAAAGCCACATTGGGGATTTTGGAATTATATTATCCCTTTTTGGTGTTTATATAAACCTTATAAATTTATGAAACAACTTTGGAACTGCACTGAACATTTTAATAATACAAAATCATATTCAAGTTGGAAAGATTTACCTGCTCCTCTTTGCATAAAGATTTGGTGGGGAACATTCTTAATTTCTGGTTTATTAAATAGAATATCACACCGTTGGGAAATGCGTTTGGATAAGAATCCCGATGCTATTATAGAAAGTTATATTTCTATAAACCATTTGGACTTATTGGGTTTTACTTTTTTGATTGTTTGTACAATTTCTGAAATAATTATTGTACGAGGCATTATGAATCGACAAATTGAATGCTTCAAAAATGCAAATAATTCTCAACCCAATGTAAATGTACTGAGCGAAAATACAATAAATTAACTATCGCAAAAATTGCAGATATTTACAATTCCATTTATTTATAGTATTTCTATGTGCCGAATGCCTATGCTATTCGTAACTCACAATCTTGTAGTAATAGAACATTGATTTTACTTTATTGAAGAAATTCTTCATACTATTGAAAATTGCCATGGTGCAGACAAATATATGACAACAAATCATATATGTACGGAGTCAGACACATAAGCTCTGCACTCCTTCACTCTTTCAGGATAACGCAAGGGTTTGGTCTGTAAATATTGCAGGTCTCTGGATAAAGTAAATGCAACTACTTTGTTTTTTACACACATATTTTAAAGAATTAGTAGTTGCACGAGCATCTATTGTTGTATTATAATTACCATTGTTATTCATTGTGTTATCGTAAATATTCAAAAAAATGCTATTTTACTTTTTAAAGCGAATACTTTTAATTATTCCAACATTTCTTGCTATTACAATTCTTTGCTTTGGGCTGACACAGTTTGTGCCAGGAGGACCTATTGAGCAGCACATGATGGCTATGCGCGGGCTTGACAGCGGTGCAGGAGCGACGGCAACAACTGCCCCATCGACAACAACAGGTCAACCTATATCCGACACCGTTCGCCAAGAGCTTATAGAATACTACGGCTTTGATAAGCCTATTCTAGTCCGCTACAAAAAATGGCTTATTGATGATTGCATTGGCATGAAAATGCACTCCTATAAATTTACAGACAAGACAGCTTGGGAGTTAATTTGTGAACGCATACCCGTTTCACTATGGTTTGGCATTACTGGCTTTATTTTAAGCTATTTAATTTGCATTCCTCTAGGTATTGCAAAGGCACTCCGCCACGGAACAAGCTTTGATTTAATTTCATCTGTTATTGTATTCGTGGGGTATGCAATTCCTGCTTTTGCGTTTGGAATGCTCTTAAAGCTGATATTTTGTGGCACCGTCGATTCTCTCTTTGATTTGCTTCCTCTTGGAGGTTTTGAATCCGATAATGCGTCAGCTTTAACTGGCTTTGCACTTATCAAGGACCGTTTTCTACACATGCTTCTACCTGTACTTTGCTATGTTATTGGAAGCTTTGCCGTACTAACAATTCTAATGAAAAATTCACTCCTTGACCAGCTCTCAAGCGACTACATAAGAACTGTGCTTTCAAAGGGAGCAACGCGCCGCTATGCAGTATGGCATCATGCTCTACGTAATGCACTCATCCCCATCGCAACCGGCTTCGGTGGTATTCTAACGATTATGTTTGCAGGCTCTGTTGTAATTGAAAAGGTTTTTGAGATTCCTGGAATGGGTCTTCTTTCTCTTGAAGCAATAGAAACACGCGACTACCCTGTTTTCATGGGTATTTTATCACTCACATCAATTCTTGGGCTTCTTGGGCAAGTATTATCTGACCTATGCTATGTAATTATTGACCCACGAATTAAATTTTCAAATAAATAATGAATAAGGCTGAAACAGTAAAAAATCGCAGCTGGAGCAAGTTCCGCAAGCATCGCCGTGGCATGGTCTCGCTATGCCTCTTGGTGATTTTATATGTTGTGAGTCTCTTTGCAGAGCTATTATGTAATGATAAGCCTATCATTTTAAAGACAGAAAAAGGCATTTTCTTCCCTGCATATAAAACTTATACAGAGGATCAACTATGGGGCAATGGGAAGCATACTCGTGCAACCGACTATGGCACATTGCCACAAAATTCATGGGCAATCTACCCTATCCATAAAGCTGGAGCTGACACAATATTTTCTACTGAGGATTTGAAGAAGCATTGTCGTGCAATTCTTGAAGTAAAGCCCTTATACAATTCTGCCTACGCAAAATTTAGCCTAGACAATGAGCTTATTTTTGCGACTGGAAACACAAATGCTCTTTCAAAAGAGCTTTCATCAATTACTCTTGAAAAATTCGCTGATGGCATTGCTGCACGCAGAGAAAATAAAGCTCATTCTTCTATAATTATAGAGAATGACAACGCAACAGAGCTGATTCTTCCTGCTTATTCCCCTCGCTCAACCACACCTGATTCCTATAGCATAATTATAACACAAAATTCACCTATTGCTTCAGGCATATTCTTTTTCAATCAATCCTTAATAAATGCACAAAACATAATTTCAAAGCAAGCATTCAGCCAATACCTAGATAAAAATAGCTCAAAGCAAATAATTGATGCTCTAAAGCAAACTATTAACGGACACTATATTGCTCCGATAACAATAACCGATTCTGATGGTATCCCTGTTGCTAAACTAAGCTTTGAAATGGAAAGCGTCACATGGCCATTTAGACCAGTTTCAGGTCATCCATTTGGGTTTGATGCAGCAGGCAGAGATGTTCTAGCACGAATTGTTTATGGCATGCGTACAGCATTAACCTTTGGAATTGTGCTTGTCATTGCGACAATGTTTTTAGGCATAATTGCAGGCGCAATTCAGGGCTACTTTGCCGGATGGGTAGATATAACTGGTCAACGTCTAACTGAAATTTGGTGTGCTCTTCCATTTATATACATAATTATCCTTTTGGGAAACACGCTAGGTAGAAGCTTTGGCTTACTTCTTTTCTGCTATGCAATATTCAATTGGGTGGGAACGGCAGCTTATGTGCGTGCAGAATTTCTCCGTCTAAGAGGAAGAGAATTTGTTGATGCAGCACGTTGCCAAGGATTGTCAAAGACAAGAATAATGTTTTGCCACATTCTGCCAAATGCACTAACTCCACTAATAACCCTTTTACCATTTGCTCTTGTGGGTGCTGTCGGCTCTCTTGCAATGCTTGATTATCTTGGCTTTGGAATGCCAGATACAGCCGCAAGCTGGGGTGCATTATTGCAGCAGGCACAAGCTTTTCGAAATGCTTGGTGGCTAATATTGTATCCATCACTTGCACTTTTCATTGTAATGCTGCTTGGCGTTTTTATTGGCGAAGGTTTGCGTGATGCCCTTGATCCAAAGCCATATTCTAGAATGGAGTAATAGCAATGTCACTACTAGAAATAAATGGTTTAAAAGTATTTTTCGATACACCGGCTGGCACCGCTCATGCTGTAGATGAGGTCTCCTTCTCCGTAGAAAAAGGCGATATTGTTGGCATTGTTGGTGAATCTGGTTGCGGAAAATCAGTTACAGCTATGAGCATTCCACGCCTTGTCCCTACACCACCAAGCAGGCGTGTAGCTGGATCAATTAATTTTGATGGGAAAGAGCTTACCTCTTGCTCTATCTCTGAATTACAAAAGCTTCGCGGTGCAGAGATTGGTATTGTATTTCAAGACCCAATGACAGCACTTTCTCCTCTACACAAAATTGGCTCACAGCTTATTGAGGGGTTGCTTTTGCACCACAACATTTCTAAATCAGACGCACTTGTTAAAGCAAAAGCAATGCTAGAGAAATGTGGTCTTCCAGAGCGATGCTTAAATGCTTTCCCATTTCAGCTTTCAGGTGGGCAACAGCAAAGGGCTATGATTGCTGCAACACTTATGCTGGAGCCAAAGCTCATTATTGCTGATGAGCCTACCACCGCTCTTGATGTTACTATTCAGCGTCAAATTCTTGAGCTAATGAAAAATGCTAAGCAGGAAGAAACTGCTATGCTACTTATCACACATAATATCGCTATTGTTAAAGAGCTATGCAATAAGCTTATTATTATGTATGCTGGTGAAATTGTTGAATCTGGCTCTGCTGATGAAATATTTTCCAACCCACATCATCCATATACCAAAGCCTTATTAGAGGCAATGCCGTCAAGTGGTTTACGGGGTGAAAAGCTTTCTACAATTCCTGGTGCGGTGCCATCTCCTACTTCATACCCTACTGGATGCCGATTTGCACCACGCTGCCGCTATGCAACAGACCAATGCTCTCAAGAACATCCTCAATTGGGAGAATTTTCTTCTGCTAATCCTACACATCTTTGCAGATGTTCGCAATCCGTATGCAGTAATGACCGGACAAAGGTTTCTTCTGGTCAAAATATTATAGGGCAAGCACCTTTAGAGCAAACAGAGGAGCCAATTCTATCTGTACGCTCGATTCATAAATATTTCAAGCATGTCAAAGCGGTTTATGATGTATCCTTTGACATTAAATGCGGGGAAACCTTTGCCTTAGTAGGTGAGTCTGGTTGTGGCAAAACAACTCTATCTAGAGTAATTGCAGGGCTTCTTCCATATGATAATGGTGCTTTATATCTAAATAGCAAGCCTCTTACACATAAACGTAGCAAACAAGAGCATCGTGCAATTCAAATGATTTTTCAAAATCCTTTTTCCTCGCTTAATCCTAGAATGTCTGTTATGAACATTCTTACAGAGGGACCACTAGCGCACAAGCTTATCAACAAAAAGGAGCGTGTATCATATGCTCTTGATTTATTAAAGGCTGTTGGTTTACCTGAAGATGCACTACACCGTTATCCAAATGAATTTTCTGGGGGACAGCTTCAGCGTATATCTATTGCACGTGCTATTGCTATGAAACCAAGTATCATTATTTGCGATGAGCCAGTTTCTGCACTTGATGTTTCAATTCAAGCACAGGTCATAAATTTATTAATGGATTTGCAAAAGATGCGAAACATTACATATATTTTTATCACCCACGATATTTCTCTAGTCAAGCGAATTGCAGATAAGGTTGCTGTTATGCAAAATGGGCAAATTGTTGAGCAAGGCACAACAGAAAGTATTTTCGCACATCCTCAACACAAATTTACAAAAAAACTTTTAAATTGCTAAGCAACAAAACATTTTTATAGACCGTTGCCTTTGGTGTTGGAAAATTTCGCCAGAAGAATTATACATGGACACCCATGGTATTTTTCATATATCCACATACATGGGCAATTCCATCTTAGCCCTATTAAGCTCATGCTCATAATTACAAAATAAAAATAAACAATAGGACTCCATACATATATGGCTAATAACCCCACTATCCCAACCATAAATGCTTTGGATCTAAATGAAAATGCTACCTTCTCTGGCAAGAAGGAATGACCAAAATATAAATGCAATATGACTAATAACAATAATGATGTTAGGGTCAATTTATTTGTTATAGCATAATATCCCATCAGTGCAATTATAACCAACCGAATAATTATTGAATATATCCCCGTAGTAGAAGGAATAATCATACGAACATTGTTTTGATATAACAAATATTCGCTATTCTTCAAAATAAGATTTCTTTCCTCATCTCTTGCACGAAGTACCATCAGTGGTAACAACACAAACGAAACAATAAGTAATGTAATCCAATTAAAAGTAACTAATGAACCACCCCAGCACCACATCAAAAGCGAAGCATACATTGGATGCCTTGCAATGGCATATGCTCCATGTGTTATCATCTTGTGCTCTTTTTTTATTTCAATACCATCTGACCACATGAAACCTATGTTAAATTTTGCCCAAATATGCCAAACCAAAGCAAAAACAAGCATAACCATTCCTATGACGAAATAAAAATATTGTGTTGTTATATCTTCAATTTTAAGCTGCCCTATTGAATTCATCCAGAATGGGAATAATAACAAAACAAGTATTGTCATTTCCCGAGTAGAAAAAAAATGCGAATGCTCTTTATCTAATTTTTGACGATGCTTTGCATGCTCAATAAATTTGAACAATACTGCTATTAGCAACAAAATACCTGTAAAATAAACTGTACCAAAGCCAATTAGAAAAAGCGTTGGATTGATTGATAATTCTGATGTTTTTATGATTAACTCACGCATGACGTCGCCTCCACAAAATTATGATAACAATCGGAATAAAAATTATCGATAAAATTTGATATATCGTAAGACCCCATATTATTCGAGGTTCTATGCGAACGAATTCAATTATAAATCTCATTATTAGATAAACTAATAAATAAATTGGGAAAAGCAAATCTGTCCTTTGTGTTTTCTTATAAAATATATACACAAAAATTGCCATCAAAAATTGAAAGATGCTTTCGATAATCTGTGTAGGTACACTTATCACTCCGCTACAACAGCCATTATAATAGCAACCTATTTTACCAAAGCCAGCAGCAATGGCTAATGGAATTACAAAGCGACCACCAAATGCCTGCTTGGTTTGTCGTACAAATAGTTTGTATAAATTAATCCCCACAAAAGCACCAAGTATGCCACCCATATAGCTTTTTCCATTAAGAATAAAGCTTGGGTTCCATTCATAGCTTAGCAAGACAGGAAGCTTCATCCCTATTATTAAACCCAAAACAGCACAAATGTATAGATTCTTCTTATGTTCACTCTCAATTTTTGGCATCCTAAGGCGAAAAGCGACAATGCCACCTATTAAAATACCTACCAACTGAAAATATGTATAAACAAGCATAATAATTTAATTTTCTAAAATATGATAACTAGAGCAATAGCTGTAAAGATAAGAAAAACAATAACACCAACCATTAAACAAGAAGTTAAGCTTAGCTTTGCTAACGAATTTATCAATAAAAAAAATAAGATTACGGGAATCAAAAGCATCAGCCCTAGATACTCTGTTGTCCCCCCAACACAAACACCAAAAGCAACAAGAATAAATGCAATAGCTGTTAAAATCGAAAGAATAATAGATTTAATCATAATAAAGCCTATATTAAAAAAATTAATGCGGCATATATAAGTATCCCTATGAATTAAATCCGCTATACATCAATAACCAATATATAATTGCTAGCACAATTGTAACTCTTACTGCAATTTTAACGCCTTGTAGTTTAGTTTTTTTAGCAATTCTAGAGAATATAATTATTGGCAGAAGTGGCCAAATGATAATCAAACATATGGTTAAATCCAAACCTTCAGCAATCGTCATATTCAACAAACATGTACCGTATAATATAACTGAAATTGTAATAATTGATAAAATAAAAGCAATAATATTTTTTGTTTTTCCTTTCATAACATCAACTCACTACCAATTGATTTTACCTTTTAATGTATTATGAACACAAAATGGGACAACCTTACCATTACCTACAGAAACCCCTGTACAGCATTTTTTAGCACGCTCCCAATCAAGGGTTTCTGCATCCATAAAGTTTTTAACAATTATTCGGATAATCTTCATATCCTTATGGCATGAACCATCACCTTGTGCAAAGTCCTGAAGCTTTTCTAGCATAAATGAACCACCAAGCACTCTACCAACAAAGCACTTACAAACATTTTTCTTCATGTAGTCTAATATGGTTTTATCAAAAGCAATGCGATTAGAAATTTGATCCTTACACTTTGTAAAATCCACATAATCACCTAATGAATATGTTTTATCACCTTGGCAAAAGAGGAAGCCTAAGCTTGTGCAATTTTCATGTGAACATGGGAGTGGTATCAAATCCTTATAACCCATATACCCACTTCTTGATATTGCTAAAAGAATATCCTCTTGAAAAACAGATGGTACAGTTGAGGACAAGGCACTACCAACCTTTGTTAAGCGCTGAAATGTAATTCCTGAAATATGCTTTGTTTTTACAGAAAGCTCAAGTATTTTAGGTATTTCCTTAAGATTACCATCGTAAACGGTTACAGCAAGGCAAATCTTTATTTCATTATCATTAAGTTTATTGATTATATCAAGCTTTTGCTGTAAAAGTGGCTTTCCGCGAAGTGTTATATATGCATCATCATCAAAGCCATCAAATTGGAGATAAATCTCAACTTGATCTTTATGCTCTTTAATTTTATTAAAAATCTCTTCGTTATTTAAAAGCTCTACTCCATTTGTATTTATCAAAATACGGGAGATATTTTCTTTTAATGCGATATCTAGGATTTGAAGAAAATCTGGATGAATGAGACACTCACCACCGGAGATTTGTAGCACATCCAAACAACCCTGCTCAACAGTTAAGAGAGTATCTAAACGGCTTTTAAATTCTTCAACAGATATATGCCGTGGTGCCTTTTGTCCAAAATAGCAGATAGGACAAGCCATATTACAGCAATCAGTAATCTCAATCAACCCAGTACAGATATGTTGTCGGTGCTCTTCACACCATCCGCAGTCGTGCCCACACTCACCATTGTATTTTGTGGTTGGGTGAAATTCCTTGCCGACAACATCAAATGTCTTATCAAGATATCGTTTTGCATCCTTTGCCACATGTGTAGAAAAATGACCATGTATTGGGCAATCTCTTTCTAAGAAGATATCTTGCCCCTTTTTAATTTTAATTGCAGGTACTGTCTCTAAGCATACTGGACAAATAGCATGTGTTTTTATTTTCATATTTATTTACAAACCAAACATAGCCAATTATTAGCAAAACGAAATTGCTTCATAAAAATAAAATATGCACTCCACCAGTTGTGTGTAGTGCATATTTGTCTAAAATTAACATTATTCCTCATCTACAGTTTCGTCACGCTGATAAATTGGAAGCTGACGATATGGAACGGAGAACGCGAGAATCATCATTGATGTAGCGTATGCTTGGCTTTCC